>JAAYHF010000192.1 GCA_012727485.1 Eubacteriaceae bacterium | reverse complement strand
GGTTGAAGGTTTGCAAATGCGATGTTGACCAAGCAAAGGAGCTTTCCGAGCAATTTCGCATAATGAGCATACCGGCGTTGCTTTTCTTTAAGCAGGGAGAGCTTGTCGGTCAGCATATAGGCACTTTGACAAAGGGCGCGCTCACCGCCATGATAAACGAAGTATTGTAACTATTTCCCTGCGGCTCGAAAGTATGCCGCAGGGATATTTTTCATTAATTTTCATCACAACCACATGGATTTATTGTACAATATACCCATGAAGAAAAATGTCGCAAACAGGGCTTTCTTTAGGTTATCGGCAATTATTTTGGTGTTTATGATATTTTTGGGGGTATCCCCCGTTTACGCGGCGGCTTCTTACAGCCTCGACAAGGCCATGCCGAACGGAGGCTTTGTTTCAATCGGCGGGTATGATTCCTATTCCCGGGCTTACGACGCTTTCCTTTCCTCCGATGAGCCGGATTGCGTTATAAGGGACTTTGCCGGAAAGATTATCGCCATGAAAAGCGGTCTTGCCATAGCGAAGGGAACTTACACCTTGACCTTCAACAACGCCTACGAAGGTTCGATCAGCGGTTATATCACCAAGGATTCCGTTTGCGTTTATCTTTCCACGGATTCATCGAAAAAAGTTACCGTTTCTATTTCCGGCTTAAGGGCAAGCGCATCTGCGGAAAATTTCACCCTTATCCCCTCCGCCCAAATGTATCCCAAGGCCACGGGTTCTCTTGCGGGGGATTACCAGCTCGATTATTACGCCAATGTGGGGGGAAAGCTCGTTCATTATATAAGCGTTTATTCTTCCTCGGGCTACACGAATTTTTATGGGCTGACATTGGATAAAGCGCCCGATTTCATGCTTGGTTCGACAAGATATTATTCTCTGAACGGTTATGATTACTATGAGAGTATCCAAGATGCCATCGGGGAGAAAAAAATCATCGGAACATACTATCCATATTATAAATACCTTTCCTTCAGAACTAAAACCGCTTATACGCCAAGCGAGCTGAATTCATACATAGCTTATAAAAACTCCTCCGTCAATACCGGTTACACCTGTGTCTATCTCGGATTGGGGGCTTCCTTCATTGACTCTCAGAACACTTACGGAGCAAATGCCATGCTGGAAATTGCCTTTGCCAATGTGGAAAGCGGTTACGGAAAAAGCTACATAGCCCGCTACAAAAACAACATATTCAGCGTAAATGCGGTGGATTCCTCCGCCGCTTCCAGCGCGGACACCTATTCGACTGCGACCGACGCGATAAGACAGCACGCCAAATACACCCTCTCAAGGGGATATTTCGACGCATATTTTTATGTGGACAGCTCCCTTGCCGCTTCCTATTACAATGTCAGCGACAGGGCTTCGGGCTGGGTAAACAATTATTCGGGCGACAGCCGCTATTTCGGCACCTGTCTGGGTAACAAGGCTCTGGGGATAAATGTGAAATACGCCTCTGACCCCTGGCACGGAGAGAAGATTGCGGCAATGGCCTATCAGTTGGACGAGTATCTCGGGGGCAAGGATTACGGGGCTTACACCCTGGGAGTGACCAATAAAATGACCTATGCCTTTTCACAGCCCTCGGCGGCTTCCTTTAAGCTTTATAAATACACCACCAGAGATCCGAAGCGCTCCGCGGGAAATTTGAGCTATGGGCCAAGCGGCTTTAATATATTGATACTCGGGGAGACGGGAGATTATTACAAAATTCAATCCGACATTCCCGTAAATGCGGAGGGCAGGGGCTGTAATTCATGGGATTATAACTATGAAACTTCGATTGCCTATGTGCTAAAATCCGATGTGGATATTATCCGCCTTTCACCCAACACCCCGCTGACGCCTCCGAGTGAGCCCGACCCGCCTTCCACGGAAGAACCCGAAGATCCCCCCGAAAACCCCTTGGATCCCGAAGTACCCCCGGAGGAGCCCCCCTTGGATCCCGAAGAACCCACGGAGCCGACCGAACCCGTCACTCCCCCCGAGAGCGGCGACGATCCGCAGGAGGAAGTTCCCGCCATACCGAGCGGAGATTACGCTCCATATAAAATAGACAGTGATAACGGGAGAATAACAAACATAGCGGACGGCACGGATATAGAGGAATTCACGGCAAAATTCACCGATTACTCCGTGAGCGTAAAATCGGGCGAAACGCTGATAACGAAGGGATATGTCGCCACAGCCATGACTGTAATATTGCAAAAGGAAGGCGAAGAAGCGATGAGCTTTACGGCGGTGGTGAAGGGAGATGCCAACGCAGACGGCAGGGTCACTTCCACCGATGTGGTCTTAACGATGAGATATATTGTCGAATTGGACAAGCCCGGAGCTGAAAGCGCCCTGGCCTGCGATGTGAACGGCGACGGTAAATATACTTCCACAGATGTGGTTTTAATGAGAAGATACATAGTTGGATTGGAGGAAAGTTTATGAAAAATTTCAGAGGTTTTGGCAGGTTGACCGCGGCGGCAATGGCGATCATACTCATTATGGCGGCTTTCCCTGCCGCAGTTCAGGCCGCCACGAAAATCGACGCCCATGTGACGGATCCTACGATCAATGCGGGGGCGACTTTTACCATAACATATTATGTGAATAACACCGGCTACGCCTTTTGCGGATTGGACGGAAAGATAAACTACGATTCCTCCAAGCTCACATTTAAGTCCGCAGGGGGAGTAAACGGCTTTTCAATCGAAGCGAACGATACTTCGGGGGCTGTGAATATAAGCATTTCCAAGGCTTCCGGCATCACAAGCGGCAACTTTATGACCGTTAGTTTCGTTGCCAAATCCGCCTTCAGCTCCGGAAGCACTTCCATATCCATGTCTATCAGCTCCGGAACGGTGCTTTCGGGCGGGACGGTGAGCGCTGTTTCTTCCTCGGAATGTAAAAGCGGCTCGAGTACAGTGAGAATAAAGGAAGCCGCCACCACAAATCCCTCCACTCCCCCCACGGGAGGTTCCTCCATCACCACCCAATCCTCGGACAGCTCCCTTAAGGCCATGAGCATCGACAAGGGTGAGCTTTCTCCGGCTTTCAGCGGCTCCGTGACCGATTATTCCGTCAGCGTACCCTATGACACCTTAAATGTGGTTGTGACCCCTACGGTGAACCACCAATCCGCCACATACGAAATAAGCGAGCCGACCCTCACCGAGGGGCGTACAAGCAAGCTTACCGTGACCGTAACCGCCCAGGACGGCAAGTCGAAAACCGTATATACCATAAACATCACCGTCGAGAAAGGGCCGAACTATGTTCCCTCCGCCAACGCCTATCTTGCGAATTTGACCTGCGAACAGGGCAAGTTAAACCCGCTTTTTGATAAAAATACCCTTCATTACACAATGATGGTGCCCAACGAATGCGAAAGCGTAACCATCGAAGCCTCTGCGGAAGAAGCGGATCTCGCCGTTTGCAATATAAGCGGGCCGTCGGTATTGACTGCGGGAAAAGAAAACCTCTTTCGCATCGTATGCACCGCAGAGGACGCAAAGACCGCCAATATCTATACAATAACCGTGATTCGTATGCAGAACTACGAATATTATGTTTCCGACGAATATCTCACCGAAATTTCCAAGAAGATAAGGGCCGGGGAGACGCCCATAACCTTAGATATGAGATATTGCCCCTGCGCCATGGTGGATTCCTATATCTTCACTTCCATCGGGCAAAAAGAGGGCATGATATTGACCGTCTTGTCGGCCAACGCCTCCGTGAGTTTCAAAAGCGAGGATATTCTCAACGAAACCAAGCGGGAGAATTACGATTTGGGTGTGAGCTTTGTCACGGATCACAGCGAAAGCATATCCTCCCTGCTCGCCTCCTACGCTACTTCCGTATTTGAAATCAACTGCGGGGATACTTTGCCCGGCTACGGCAATTTCAGCATATTCACAGACCTTCAGGCAGGTAAAACGGTGAATGTTTACCGCTACGACAAAACCAACGATTCCTATATTCATATCGCCAAAAATATAGCGGTGAACGAGGGAGGCGCGGTGAGCTTTGACGCCGATTGCGGCGGGGAATATGTGATTACCGAAAAACTCATCGAAAACGCAGTCGGTGCAGAGGCCTTAAAGAGAAATAAAACTCCCCTTTTGAGCTTAACGGGCAATGGTTTATACATCGCCTTCGGTTTATGCGCCGTGATTTTCCTTGCCGCCGGAATACTCATCGGTTGCATGATAAAGAAGAACTCCCCTTCAACCCCCCGTGGGAGCAAAGAAACCCCGGAGGAATATCCCGAAGAATATTATGAAGAAGAAGTGACAGAAACCGAAGAAAACAGCGACTACACGGATAACGACGGCCTGCAACAATACGAAGAAAGCGAAGAATACGATAACTTCGCCCCCACCCCCTCCCAAGAGGAACAGTCCGCCCCTATTCAGGACGCACCGCCGATCCCCGAAGAAAAGCCCAAAAAGAGTAAAACCGCTAAAAAGAAGAACAATCGTCGGGTATTCGAGGAGACAAAGGAGGAAAAATCCTTCGAGGAAATGCTGGACGATCTTGTGCGCTATAAAAAGAAAAATGATATCGATAACGAAAGCTGACCCTTGACTTGTAAAATCAATAATGCTATTATTTTAGAGATGCCGAGAGATACCGAAGCGGTCATAACGGGGCGGTCTTGAAAACCGTTTGGGTGCAAGCCCACAAGGGTTCGAATCCCTTTCTCTCGGCCATAAACAAAAAATACCGCTTAAACAAGCGGTATTTAATACCCAATTCACGAAAAATTCACGAAAAAAAGAGAAGGTCACTATTCCTTCTCTTTTTCCAACCCCAGCCTTATTAATCTTTTCAGTTCGGTTTGTTTTTGTTTGCCTTCAATAGTTTATATTATGTCGGCGTGTATTTTACATTTTGGTTAAACCAATAAAACCCTTCGCATTGCGGCGGATATTTTCGACCGAGGAAAACCGAAACAAAATCTATTTCCCGCATTAATGTATTAAATTTTATTCAATAAACATAAATTATTATTCATTAATCCCTTCCTCTTGACTTTCCCTTTCAATGGTGATAAAATTGAATTACATATTAAGCACATAATATAAATTATAAGAAAGGTGACCCCTAATGCAAAAGATTCCTTATTCAGAAGACGAACTGAAAGTCGTCGGCGAACTCGTTGTTCCCCCTGCTTGGAAAAGATTTATGACCCCCGTGAGGTATAATTATCCTATCCTCGCAAAAGAGAACATCAAAGCGGCTCTGCGCCATGAAATCCCCATGTGGATGCCCACGGGCAGTGACTACACCAACGTTGAGTCCAGAATCAACCTTGACCATGTCGCCCGCGCGGAAATCATGGACCTCGGCCCCGTACAGCCCCTTGAGGAAAAAGGAGGCCCCGACCTTTTCGGTATCGAATGGGAATTTATCCCCTCCGCCGGCGGATCCATGGTTCGCCCCGGAAAGCCCAGATTGGATGATGCCAATGAATGGTATGAAAAAATCACCTTCCCCGATGTTGACGCGCTGGATTGGGCCGGCATGGCAGAACTGAACGCCCCCTATAAGACAGACCCGAGAAGCGTCGGCGCAACATTCCAGAACGGTCTTTTCGAAAGACTGATCTCCTTCATGGATTTCGAAGGCGCGGCAATGGCAATGATAGACGACGACCAAAAGGGCGCAATACATGACCTTTTCGCAAAGCTCTGCGATATGTATGAAAACTTCATTCTTCATTACAGAGATGCCATCGGCATTGAGCAGATTATGTTCCATGACGACTGGGGCAGCCAGAAGGATTGCTTCTTCTCCCTGAAAACCTGCGAAGAAATGCTCGTTCCCTATATCAAGAGACTCACCGATTTCTGCCATTCCCACGGAATGTGGTTCCAACTGCATTGCTGCGGAAAGAACGAAAAGCTCGTTCCCGCTATGATAGACGGCGGAGTGGATGTTTGGAACGGTCAGCCCCACAACGACAAGGAAATGCTCTATAAAACCTACGGCGATAAGATAACCCTCGGTATGCCCCTTCCCGTTCTCACCCCCGAATCCACCGATGAGGAAATCAACAAGGCCGCCAAGGACGCCGTTGCGAAGTACGCCCCCGGCTTCCCCGAAAAGCCCGTCATTCTTTCCGGTTTCGGCATGAACCCCAAGTTCACCCAAGCCCTTTACCGCGAAAGCAGAGAAGCTTTTTATAAGATGATGTAGTTTTAAATACTTATGCCAAATAAAACAGGTTCCGGCTCAAAACCGGAACCTGCTCTTTTTTTCTTTTGATTATCCCCTACCGGACCACAACTATATTATATACCGCCTGTGTTTTCTCTCCCGATGCCGATACCTTCGCCAATATTCGATAGGTTGCTCCGGGGGTGAGTTCTGAAGATTTTAAAGTGAGAGTTACATCGAAGTAGCCTGCATCACTTCCCCGGGACGATATGGCTATTAAGCCGAAGCCGTTGACTGTGAAGGTATCGTCACCGACAGAAGCTCCTTCAATCAAATTCGTTTGAGTGAGGTAAGTTTCCCCCACCTTCTTTTGCAATTCAAGGGTAATGGCGGAGGAAGCGGAGGCGGCGTTATAGCCGATATTTAGGGTAATGTTTGGATTTGCAGTCAATTCGCTTTTCTTGAATATGTGCTTATCCTGACTAATGCTTAATTTAATAGCATATTCGCTTGGCGCGGTCACCGTAAAGGTAGTATTTTTATTATCCACCTTATCCCCGCCCATGGGCGAAGAATCGTTTGCGGTGGCGGAGATATAAAGGGCGGTGTTCAGCGTATAGTCGCCTGCGTCAAGGCGGGTATGGGGGGTTGCGAGGGTATAGGTATTCGCAAAACCCGGTGTTCCTTTTTGTCGCACCCGTGGGCGTGACAATCCCTTCCGGCGGCGTTTCGGCGGCATGGAGCGACAGCTCACAAAATCCTATCACCACTGCGATGACAAGCCGATCTTTGGAATCGGGCGGTACGGTGTATATGGTTGAATTTAACGGCACCGCCGCCTTCGGCGGACCGATTATAATTAATGGCTCAATTAATGACTTACTGGAAAGAGTCGATGAGGCCCGTTATCCTATCCTCACGCTGTCGATAAACACCGCCGCCGGCATGGACGCCTCCACTTTGCTTTTGCAAAACAATCTGTTTGTCACAGAAGACGGTGGTAATATAAGTATTAACGAGAATTTCCACAAAGTTGATCTTGACGATTTGGACAATGATAATTTTAAGGACGACAAGCTTGGTAAGATGAGCATAGCGCAATCAATCACCATCACCCCCAACACCAACCAACTCACCTTCACCGCCCAAGCCAAAATGGCCGACGAGCCGGACACAAGCTATCGCAGTGATTTAAACAACACGGACACTGCCAACAGACTTTACCTTTCCGATGAATCCGATCGGGTTAACCAT
>JAAYHF010000191.1 GCA_012727485.1 Eubacteriaceae bacterium | reverse complement strand
TCGCTATATAATGTTTCAAATCCTCCGGCTTCCGCCTTCCTGTTCAACCAATCCTCCCTTTCTTCCCTTGTGGTTAAGAATTTCCTTTTGGAATTCTTTCGCCCTTCCTCGGCAACTTTTTTAGTCGGTAAAGCAAGCAAGTCAAAGGAGAATACCCTTCCTATGTTAAAGGATTCGATATATGATGAGATTTCTTTGTAGAATTCAAGCTTCATTCCCTTCGGCATATCTCCGAGTGACCTTTCGTTGACAATCGGACTTATCTTCGAAAGCATATATACGGTGTTTTCCGGGCCATTGCTGTTCAGCCTGTAAAGCAGACCTGCCTCAAGGCGGGAAGCTTCGAAGAATCGGGTCAGGCTCCTATGCATTTGATTGCTGTCCCCAAGGCATAATCGGGCATGGAAATCACTTCTGTCCAAACTGACCCTACTCAGATACATTCTTCACCTCCATATATTTCAGCGTTATATCTCTCCTGCGAAACTCCCTTTTTCCCATATCTACTATTTCGTCACTGCGGGAATAGGTTGGATTATCCACCGAGGGTGTTTCGTACAGTATCCGAGCCGTTGCAGGCTCGTTTTTCCTCAATCTGACGGGAAAACTTTCCTGATCCAAAAGCGCTTGCTCCGCAGTTTTATCGTAAACGATCCCGTTGAATACCGGGCAGGAGGGCACACAGCTTTTCCGCCCGAGGAAGAACACCCATTTGGGGTTTTGGAGCGCCTCCGCCATTTCTTCTATCAACTCCTTTTCGCCGCAAATAAAAGCGGTGAAGCAGGCATCTTGTAGATATTGGCGGGGAGTGATAATAGTATTTGCGTTTCTGGGTTTTCCTTCCGCATTTATCATAGGTTCTCCGGTAACGGTATGGAAATCTGTTATAAGGGTGCCTGTCCTGTCTCTGCGCACCGCATATTGGGTATTCTCTGCAATATGATTTATTCTATCGTCGTTTCTTTCAAGTCCCATGGCACAGGCCACAAGACCGATGACCCCCGACTTGGAAGGAAAATCCGCCGTATCTCGCCTATCCCATTTGGAGCGTTCGCCCCAACTCTGCAGCGGCCCTTCCAGCCTCAAGCTGACAACGGCTTTTTTCTTTTCCATATCCACACCTATATCCCGATCGAAGGCAGCTCCTTGAGCATGGAAGTGAAATCAGGGCAATTCGTGGCTATATCTTCGAGTTTGATTTTGTATTTACTACTGCAATACCAAAGCCTCTTTATTACGGGCAGTTGATAATCCGCCGCTATCGCCCTCACCTCCTCGGTGAATTGAGTTATGCCTTTTTCCACAAAATCCCCTTCCCTGCCGGGAGAAACAGGCTTTACAAAGGCATTAGCATAGCTTACGGGAACTTTTTTATCCTTACATTCCACAAGTATTGCACAGGGCAGGGAGTGTCCCGCAAAGCTGTTCTGCTTGCCGTCGGGGTTGGTGAAAGCCATGGTTTCCACCAGTCGGGCGATGATATCATCGGCATACTTTTGACATTCCGGAGAGTTTTTCAGATTGTCCATCAGTTTATCCGTATCAAGGCAGGCATATATGTAATAGCAGGAAGAATTATAATCCGTATATCCCATCATGCTCGCTCCGAGGTCATCGTTGCTTTCGTTTGTAACCATGTCGTCCATTGCCACAAAGAAATCCGTGTCCATATACACCTTGTTGATTGAAAAGGCGTGGGCAACCTGAATCGAAGCTTCCACATTCGCAAAGGCATCAGAGGTGACCATTCTCCCGAAAAGAGCCATATCAAGGCTGATTGGTCGGGTGACTTTCTTAATTGTATCTTGTAAATCCTTTGCTTTTATCTTCACAAATTCCTTCACATCGGAGCATTTTTCTATTTCTTTTTGAAGAAGCTCGCAAACAGCCTCTATATCACTGTGCGAATAGAATATTATCTGGGAAGTAATATTACTATCCTTGTTTGCTTTACCTTCCTTATTACCAAACCCGGAGAGTTTTGTTTTAATCTCTTCCGTATAATCCTCTGAGATGCCCTTTTCCAACAATCTTTCGGCTACGATCTTTGGCAGTTTTCTCGTTCTGATGCCAAGCACTTCCTCCGTTAAGCCCTCTCCCATTATCGTGGATTTTCTCCAACTGCGCTTTAAGCATTGGCTGGAAATTCTCGAACGGGTAACGCCGCCGAAAGTACAGGTTTTAGGGGTGCCGGTTTCATCTCTGTTCAGATTTGTCGGCGCATAGTTTTTCAGCATATGGATTTCAACTAACATCGGTTATATCTCCTTCGTTTGTGTTTTTATTGTATTCTCTTGCCCATTTTTTCTGTATATATCTGTCTTCGTGATTCCAATGGCACAAATCGTAAATCATCTGCGCCATGTCGAGATAAAAATCTTTTTGTTTCAAAAACCGCACCGCACTTAAAAGCTTTCGCAGCATGAAACCGTCCTCATCCCAGTCCATGTCCATCAGTGTCGTAAAGCGCTTCTCAAAACCTCCGCCGTTTTCGTTTTCTTCACTGTTGCTGACAAGGCGTCCTGCCGCAGCCAATGAAATACCTGTTCCTGCGGCATCTTTCCAAAGGCTTTCAATACAAGCGCAGACAAACCATATATCTTCGTTGTAATAGGAAATACCCTCCGGAATGATGCGGTAAAACAAAGCAAACGCATTCGCATCCGCCTGGCTTAGCAGTTTGCCGTTGTTTCGCCTTAAAGCCGCCTTGTCCGCCGTGGAAAGTTCCTTCAGCCTCTCAATAAATTCCCGTTCTTTTACCGGATCCATTTATTCCTCCTTTGCCATTTTTTTCTTTATTTGATATATAAGTTTATTACGATTTTGCGACGCCAAGACAAGAAATCGTCCGGATGTATTGTAGTTTTCCACGCTTTCGTCGTATTTGCGAAGGGCAATTCGGTAAACCTCATTCTCAATTTTCACCGAAAGTTTATCCAACTCCCCCGACTGATCAATATCACATAATGCCAGATCATGGAGAAATTCAATTAAAACAAGATTTTTACATTCATCGAAATACTCTGTAAGAAAAACATCGCTTACTTTTCTTTCCTTCTTTTTCTTGTCATCTGTGAGAGAATATGTTCCGGTTATATAAAACTTCAACATATTTCCCGCCTCCTCGATGAATTGTAATTCTTTCTTCAGGGCATAAACCCTGTTATTCTGCCTGAGAATTTCAGCGGGAATTCCGAATTCGTCTTGCTGAGCCTGTAAATAATCCGCACTGCTTGTTGCGACTCCATATACCCTTAATTTGTAGTAATTCTCAAATGTATGATAATCTCTTTTAAATTTTAATATTTGTGGGGCTGTGTTGTCACAATCCAAAATACTTCCCAAGCATCTCCATGGTTCTCTTTCCGGCCTTGGCTTAAGCGAGCTTATGCCTTTAGTTGTTATCTGGTAAGGCACATGAATACCCGTCCACGAATCGTACCCTTGAAAATCCAATCCCTTTTGCAGGTAAACACGGGTAACAAAGCCATCTTCTTCCACCAAGCGTATTCTTCGGGTCGGAAAAGTCATACCGAATAAAATTGAAGCATTTCCAATTTTTTTTCCCGGTTCAATGTCTGCTTTATAACGCCAAATTACCGCAGGGTCATCGTAAGATAGCACGAAGTAATCCACCGGCAGTATATTTCCAGACAAGGTTTTAAATAAGTTGTCTTCCTGCACCATCACGAAATAAGGGGGAGCGCCGTAAACATTAGAAGAACCTTTCAAGCCGGCGGTGCAAAATGTATACACCGCACAAAGCGCCCTCGCCGCTTCTTCACAGGTTATCCGGGGCGCAAGGTCGGAGCCGTGGACGAAATGCAGATGATTGTTTCCGCTGGGCATCATCTCGTCTATTGCCTGAACCGGCTTTGGGGGAATACCTTTATCCCATTTCTCGTTATAAGCGCATTGAAGAAAAGGGCGATTTTCATCGAAAAGGTCAAAGGAAACCCCCTCGCTTTCGCAAAGAGAGATATACTCATCAATTTGTTTCTCATCGAAACTTCCTTTATCGATTATTTCGTCAATGTCGTAAGAATCCTCAGGACGCAGCATATCCATCAGAAGGGCGCAGATAAGCCGATAGATACCGTATTCACGCATGGGCGAAGCATCTGTTATTTGCTCGATGTTATGGGCATCAATGATCAATTCTTTGATACCAACTTTTTTAAATTCGCCTGCCAATGTCCTTACGGGAATCCACGGTTCATACATCAGGTTATAATTCATTTCTTCTTCCTTTCTATTATTAAGCCGATTTCTCTATCCATTTCGATGAGGCTGCCGTCCTCGAAAACGCATCTTCCGTCTTCAGAAGGCAAAATATATGTTCCGTTGAGCAACCCATCGCATTTATAAAATAATTGTTCGTTCTCGTTGATGAGTTCTGAAACACTTTTCAATGTTATACTTACACTCTCTGAGAAAACGTGTCGGAGGAGTTCATTCGACAATTTAATTGAGCTTTTGATAATATTATACAACTCACAATTCAATAATGCAATACTGACTGTAACTTCGCCATCTCGGGTTTTGGCGGATAAAAACGAAAAAGCATTTTCGCTGTCGTCAAATGTAAGCGTTTCACGGCCTCTGCCAAGCATAAATCCTTTGGGTGAAGGATCATGCAAACGAACAATGCTCGCTTCGGATTTCTTCATATCTTCCTCAAAGCGGTATTCCATTTGCCTTTGAAAATCAGCTTGGTCAATATTGTCGTACACAAGGGAAACGAGGGTAGGTATATCTTCGGGTAATGAGATGGTATCTTTCTGCGCCAAAACATTAGCCGTTAAATCGATTAACACCTGTTGGTATATGGAGAAAGCCCCAGGAGGGGCGGTCAAAACATCAACTGAAGCTTCTTTTAACTTGCATGGTCTTTGTGTATTCCTATGACGATGAACTCTGCCTGCCCTCTGAAGGATTAAATCTATTGGGGCAATATCCGTTATCATTGCGTCAAAATCCAAATCAAGACTCTGCTCCACCACCTGTGTGGCAACAAGGATAGCCTTTACGGGGCGTTCTGATTTATCCTTTCCGAAAAGCCGCAAGCATCTGTTTTCTGTTTCCTGCCGCAGTTTCACGGAAAAGCGCGCGTGGAAAAGGATTATTTCACAGTCCTTATTGTTTTTCTCCTTTAACAGACGGTATAAAGTCTGGGCTCTTTGCACCGTGTTTACCAAAAGGCATAAACAACCTCCTTCCTCGACTTTAGAGAAAGCAAGCTCGTTGATGTAATCGTAATCGTCGGCCTTTTCGAAATGAATGGTGCAAATTAATTTCATTTTCATAAAGGTATCGCCCACATTGAGCAAATCCATACTTTGATCGTTCTTAATAATTGTCACGCAGGGATATGGGCGTTTCACTTCATTTTTACAATCATATATGGCGAGCATATCCTTATATTTATCGGTAGGCAATGTGGCGGAAAGCATTACAACGGGTATTTTAAGCGCACGGCACCATTTTAAAAGGGTGAAGATAATTTCGGACATATAAGTATCGTAGGCATGAATTTCGTCTATAATCAAAACCTTGGTGGCAAGCCCGAGCAATCTGAGAACCCCGTATTTAATTGCTAAAGCAGCCATCATGGCTTGATCTATGGTGCCCACAGCATTCGGTGAAAGCAAACCTCTTTTTATGGGGGTGGTCCATGATAGGGCAATCCGTCCGTCCTCGGTATCAATTTTTTCCTTTGCTGTGGCAATATCGCTCAGAGCGGCAGTGGAATGGAGCAATCTGACTTTGCCTACTCCGTTTTCGTCCAAAACCTGCGCCACCCTTGTATACATTTGGTTGGCAGTTGCCGCAGTTGGCAACGCGACATAAATACCCTGTTTGCCCAGATCATTCCCCATTCTGATGGCGCTGTAAAGCCCCGCTTCGGTCTTACCTTCTCCCATGGGCGCTTCAATGATAACCGCGGCAATATCTTTCCTTGGCTCATGGGCAAAATAATCGTTAATTGAGCTTTGAAGCGGCCTAAGATCGGAAGGATTCATCCATTCCCAAAGATCATAGATATTATCACATTCTATTTTATCCCCAAGCGAATAACCGCTGTGCAATATGAAATCCTGCGCTCTTTTCTGGGCGTTTCGAGCGATATCGTTTATATTATCAAGGGCGGGTTCGTTGAAAAAAAATTCTCCTGAAGCTATCCAATCCGCAAAGATGATTATCCCGGTCAAAAGCATACCGACACTGTCCGCATGAGCGCCGTTAAGTTTGAAAACAGCGGGCTTGTAGAAATTATAAAGTTCCTCTTCGATTGCATTTTGAGCATCTATCCATGGTTTATGTCGGGTCAAATCTGTTAATCTATCATAATAATTTACGCCCTCCTTCCCTTGATGATGGAGTATAACGACACGGCAGATAAGATCCTTTTCGGGCTTTGCATATTTTCTTTCGTTTTTCAGTATTCTTTCTGTAATTACTGCGGAATACTTCTCGTGTCGAAATCCCGAAATCAAGGAAGGCTCTGCTTTTAATTCATTCTCGGCGATAAATTCAGCTATATGAGGATCGCTCTTTTGGAAATCGGGGTGGCATTTACCTATGTCATGCAGTGAGGCTATATAGCAGACAGTTCTTACCGTATCATCTTCACTCAATCCAAGCTGTTCGCTTAATTCATGCAGAATAGTTGAGTAAATACTGTTCCTTAATAATGCACCGGCGGTCTCCCCCACTTCCACCATATGTTGCCTAAGGCTTTTATATGGATTGCTTTTAGCCCATAACAATTTAACTAACTTATTGATTATTTCCATTTTTAAACCTATCCTGTTATATTCAATGATAATATTATAATATAAAATAAATAATCAGGATATTCTTTTTGTAAATTAATAAATAAATATATGTAAAGCTGTCAAACTTAACGAAAAGAATAACTTTAGCTTTTACAAACTCCATTAAAAACGCACATAACACCACCCAACAATCCCCTCACCCACTTTCATCAACCCCCTCCATAGTCTATAATAACCCAAAGGAGAACAAAATGAATCACTACACATGATTAGACGAATACCTCACATCAAAGCCGGGCTGTACGAAGGACTACAAAGCGGAATGGGATTGGTACAGATACCTTATCGGGGGCAAAATGTTCGCCGCAACCTGCCGCCCGGGAGAAGTTTACAAGGGATATGATAATCGGGAGATATTAACCCTGAAATCCGACCCGGATTTTGCAGAAAAACTCAGGCAGGAATATAAGGATATTGTCCCGGGGTTTTATATGGATAAGCGAAATTGGAATTCGATATTCCTTGACGGCCGGGTGCCCGAGGAGGTGCTGAAGGCGCTGTGCGATCATTCGTATAACCTCGTATTCGGCAAACTGACCAAAAAAATGCAGAAATTAATAACCGAAGGTAATTAAACCTTGAAAAGAGGAGAAATGGCAAATAAGACAATCACAATAACAGGCGAGGGCAAGGCGGCAACCAAGCCTGATGAAATAATCCTTTCAATGGGGTTATCCTCCCTTAAGGATAATTATAAGGAAGCTTTGAAGGCGGATTATACTCGCAGTGAAGCGTTGAGCGCCGCCCTGATCGGCTGTGGTTTTAAAAAGGAGGATATTAAGACAGCTTCTTATAACATAAACACCCTTTACGAAAACGAAAAGCAGGAAGAAGGAGAATACAAAAGCGTTTTCAAGGGGTATGTGTGCAACAGGGAAATGAGCGTTTCCTTCGGGTTGGACATTGATCGTTTAGGCATGGTTTTGGAAGCGGTTTCGGTATGCGAGGCCGATATGAATATAAGTATTCTTTTCGGGGTTAAGGATATAAAATCCCTTAAGGAAAAAGCCCTGCGCGCGGCAACGACGGACGCTTTCGACAAAGCGCAAATACTCGAAGAAGCCTGCAATATTAAGCTCGGAGAGCTTATAAGGGTGGATTACTCCTCTCAAAACACCGATTATTACCCTCAAAAAAATTCCAGAGCTTTTTATCTCGAAGGCGGCGCAGGGCAGTTACAGCTCGAACCGACGGATACGGAAATTACCGATTCCGTAATCTGCACATGGGAGATTCTTTAAGTAGGATAAGAATATGTATAAAACGACAATGCAGGCGATGAAAATACTATCCCTTCAGGACGAAGAAGGGAAATGGGGCAATTTCCATTCGATGAGCAAATTCGTCAATACCACCATTACCACGGAACAGGCGCTTTCCCGCCTGAAAAGACTTGGCTACACCATTGAGGACGAATGTATAAAAAGGGCGGTTGAATATCTGTCGGCTTGTCTTTCGGGCGAAAAATCCATTCCCGACAGGGTCGAAGGGGACTTTCGCTGTTGGGATTGTTTTGTAAAACTTATGCTTTCCTGTAGAATACGGGAATTCACCGCCGCCAACGATCAAGCAAACGAAATTGCGGAAAAATGGGCGCAGTTGATTAAGCTGACCTTCGAAGGGGGGAGTTTCGACGGCGAAAAATATACCGAAGAATTCAAGAGCATTTTCAATGTGCCGCAAAAGGGCGATAGGTTAAAGGATTTTACCAATTTTTATGTGGTTTCCGTAACTCCTGATTTCTTGGGGGCAAAAAGTCAACAACTTTACATGGAGCATATCCTGAATAAAGACGATGGGATTTATTACATATACAACGATAAGCTTTCCGTTTTGCCCGAGCGCTTCGACAGCCTTAAAGCGAGTCGCTATATTGCCGCCATGGAGCTGCTTGTCAATTTAGGCGCCGCAAAACATAAGCTCGGTTATGTTTTGGAATGGCTTGAGGATAACAGACGCGGGAACGGGCAGTGGGACATGGGCCAAAGCGTGAACGACAAGGTATACTTTCCCCTTTCGGAGAATTGGCGAAAAGCTCAAACAAGGGTCGATGACTGCACCCGCAGGATAAGCGCCTTGGTCGAAAGATTGAAGGTATAAACGACGCATTAAAAAATAAAAATCAGAAAGGCTGAACCATGACCATTGAAGAATTTTGGCAGAAATATCTGAAAGAAAGCGGCATTAACCCGAAGGAGCGTTACTGCGAAAGCTTTTATTTCGACGACGACGAGCAAACCGCCAATGAGCTTTTGGAGCTGGTGTTATGCGGCAAGAAAAAGGCCACTTCAAGCAGTGCATTGTATTACCAACTCACCCAAACGCCCACGCCGAAAAAGGGGGATAAATGTATTGTCACCGATTGGGCGGGAAACCCCCGTTGTGTGATAGAAACCACATCGGTTATTCATATTCCCTTTAAAGAAATGACCTTTGAGATCGCAAAGAGGGAGGGCGAGGACGAAAACTTGGATAGCTGGATAAAAAACCACATAAAATTCTTTACCAATGATGCCGAGCAGGTTGGTTATGAGTTCAACGAAGATATGATTGTTGTGTTTGAGGATTTTGAGGTGGTGTTTCGGGGGTAGAATATTCGAAAAAAACCTCTTGGACCCCTTCATTTAAACTCAACCTAAGATGGAGCAGAATAAAGCCGGCTGTCGGTATTTTTTATTATGCTTAAACAAATTAAGCAAAACAACCCGGGCGCGATGTGTTCGGGTTAAAAAGCGTCCGCCATTTGGGTAAGAAGCCGAATTCGTATAAACCAAGGACGATGCTCTATAACAAACATTTATCCATTTTCCATTCGTAGCTTATCTTTCGTAACCCACAAGCAAATCACCAAACAAACCAAAGCCCCCAGAGTATCCACCGCAATATCGGCAAGCTGAAAAGCCCGCCCTTCCACAAACAACTGATGTATCTCGTCGGTTAAGGCGAATATCATACAAAAGAGAACCGATGAAAAAGCGGCTTTCTTCCATTTTTCGAGATGCAAAACGGCGTTGGCGAAGGCCGCGCCTTCTAAAAGAAAGTATTCGAAGCCATGGGCTAAGCTCCTTATTAACGAATGGATTATCTCCATTGCCCGCAGTTCTCGCTCACCGGACACCTCTCCGAATAACCACTCGTAAACCCCGAATATGAATTTCGATATATTCCCGCTTAGGTGGGAAGATTCCCCCGCCGTTTGGGCGGAAAAGACGAATATAATCCCCATCAAAAAGATGAGGATCGCCCCCGCCGCAATTTTTCTT
>JAAYHF010000190.1 GCA_012727485.1 Eubacteriaceae bacterium | reverse complement strand
CCCTTGTTGATTATGAAAAATTTATAGGCTTCATGTAAAAAGATGCTGCAATTTTTACCCGCGGGCAGGCTTAGCTTATTGATAACCTTTTTAATAAGCTTTTCCGTCTTTAATTCCCGCCTTATGGCCCGACTGAAAAAATAAACGGAAAAAAGGGAGGCCGACAATATAAATAAAACCAACCCCACAAGTGTCACTGTCAAAGCGCCGAAGGGATAGCCGAAAATATTTATATTCACATAATCGGCAAAAAGCTCACCCATATTCAGGAAAGCCGCCGTATTAATCTGCTTGAAAACACTCAGATAAGAATTTACGCTTATCAGCTTATATATAAGCGCCTGAAAGCCGAAAAATGCCGAAAAGAGAAGCACCGCTGTTACAGTATTTGCCGAAAGAATACACAGGGTAAAAAACACACACGAAACGCCGAAAGCCCCGAGAAGCTTAACGCAATAATTCACGGCAAGATATTCCCCTACGCAGAGACGGTTGGAGCCGGTGTAATATTTACCAACAGACTGTATCGGTCTGCTTAAATCCCCCAAACCTATTTCGTAAAATGCAAAAATAAAGTTGCTCATGAAAAAAATCAGGCAAAGCATCGCAACAAGAATAAAAAGAGCCGTTATTTTGGAAAAAATAAGATAGCCTCTGCCCATCGGTTTCGATTTTATCAATGCGAAAAGGTCATCTTCGTTTTCGGAAAGACCTATTTGCATCGTTGCCATTATAATACAAAGCCAAAAGAAAACATCGGTGAGGGTATTATCGGTGACAAGCAAAACTCCCTCCGGGTTTTCCGCTGTCAAGTTGAGGTTTTTCAAATTGCGGTAGGCGATGGGAGTTAAAATCACATTTCTATAGGAAAATGATTTCTTCCCGATGAAGGGGGAAATTTCCATATTTTCGGACTGCTCATCTATATAAGTAAGATAATCGCTATATTTTCCGCATTTTTCGATATTTTCCTTCACTGCGGCAAGTGCGGTGCCGTATCTGTAATCATAGTTTGCGCCCGAAAAAATACTTTCGGTGTATTGCCCGATTTTTTCATCTATATATGCTTCTTTTTCCCCTTCGCTTTTGCCTCTTATTTCATCGTACACTGCGGAAATATCTCTTATTGAACAGCCGTTTTCATTTAACACATTTGCGTTTTCAAACAAGCAAAAAATGTTCGCCGCAATTAGAGCAAGCATAAGCAAGCAGAGCAGTTTCTTGTTAAAGAGCTTCACGAATTCATAATATATCAGTTTCGTCATAATGCTCTCCAAAGAAATGCAGGTAAACATCCTCCATGCCCACCTTTTCCGAAAATGCCATTTTCTTACGGCGGCAATAATATGCGATCATATTTCGGGCGGTTCCCATGCCAATGAGCCTTCCCTTTTTCAAGAGCATCATTTTATCGGCTATGTTTTCCACATCCGAAACCACATGGGTGGAAATGAGGATTATGCGGTCAGCCGCCATACTTTTCAAAAGATTTCTTATTAAAACCCGCTGTTTCGGGTCAAGCCCCACGCTCGGTTCGTCCATTATCAAAACCCTCGGATTGTTCAGCAGGGATTGGGCTATCAAGAGCCGCTGTTTCATGCCGCCGGAAAAGGTCTTTATTTTATCATGCCTTACCTCACTCAAGCCGACCTCCCTCAGGACTTCCTTAACAGAAGGTTTAGCCGCCTTGGTTTTAATGCCGTTTAATGCTGACATATAAAACAAAAACCTTTCAGCGCTGAAATCCGCATAAAGGGCTTGCTTTTGAGGGACATATCCCAATATACGGCGGTAATTTATTCCCATTTCCCGAATATCTTCGCCCTCAAATTCCACCTTCCCCGTCTGCGGGGCGAGATTGCCTGTGAGAATATTTATCAGGGTGGATTTACCTGAACCGTTGGGGCCCAATAAACCATAGATTCCCTCCGTTAATTCAAAGCTCACCCCCGAAAGAGCCTTTGTTTCGCCGTAACTCTTGCTTAAACCTTCCGCATTAAGCCTCACATCGTCCCTCCGGTCACATTCCCCGCAAAAGCTTTATTTTCGCATCAAAATTGCCCGCTTCGTAATCTTCTTTTTTTATGGCATAAACAGTAAAGCCGTAAGAAATTTTATCATGTATCTTGCCGAGGTAATACTGCTCGGTTTCTCCGAATATTCTGAAAGGGGTTGTAGCCAAATCAACAAAAAGATCGGTGCGTTCTCCTTTTAGCAAATCGTAATAATAAACCTGCTCGTTTATGCCGTCATCGAGATAATCCCCGCAAATAACCTTGCAGTAAACACCGTCTGAACCGGCAACCAAACTTCCGTTACTCGAAACAGAATTTACACCTCCGTTATTAAAGGTGTAGACTTCCCGATATTCGCCGGTTAGCAGATTATAGCTCATAATAGTGCTGTAATTCAGCTTGTCATAAACTCTTTGGGTATAAAAAAGTTCGTTTTCAAAAACACCGCATGTATGTATTTCCACAATGTAACCTGTCCGTTCACCGTTTTTCCCGTAAAGAGTTCTGTATTCTCCGCTTTTAAGAGAAGCGATAACCTTTTCATTTATCGGATCGTACATAATATAATCATAGGAGTATCCCCTATTTTCCTGATACCATTGAGAATAAGCATAATATGTGGCGTTATCTTCCAAAATTCCTTTAAATTCCCCGGCAGAAAAAGCTTCTTCAAATTCTTCCTGCGTGAGCTTTTTTATTTTATTCCAAGCCTTTAATATAACAATACAACGGGAAGATACATATTCCAAACGGTAATCGGCGTTTATATCGAAGATATTATCATATTCGTTTATATCTCCGCTTTTAAGATCTATGCTCATAATGCCCGTGCGATTTATGTTTTCATTTTTATTAGCGCTTAAATAATTATATTCCACATTTAACCATGCCTTGTCAGAGGAATAAAGAACTGTGTTAATACCGGATATTATCCAAGTATCATGGATATGCTCTCCTTTTTCTATCTTGCAGACCGTTTTTTCATCCCGCCCGGAGGGAAGCATGGATATAAGGGCGAAATAATTCTCTGCCGCATAGTTTCTTATCACATATACCCTCTGTTTATAAAAAGCATAGCCCGCGGGCAGTTCGTTATACTCACCGCAATAGGCACTGCAGTTTCTGTCGTTGTGCCTGCAATTCGGTTTATCGCAAAGAAAATAGTCTTTTCCCGAGTCAAAATCAAAATATTTCAGCAGATTATTATTTTCGATATGGAATAGACCGCTTTCGCTTACGGTATAATTAAAGCTGTTGAAATCGATTGCGGGCACCGTTTTTTCCGCCGAAAGTGAATTAAACTCAGAGGCAACATCGCCTGTGCCGCAGGAAGAAGCAAGCATCACGCATAATAGAATAATAAAAGATAAACGCTTTTTCATGTTTTTCATCTCCTCGATATTTCCTCCAATCATCATCTGCATAAGGCAAGTATTTGTATAAGATCAATCCACAAGCCAAGGTTGCCGGCATCTATCGGGAATATATATTAAGCTTCGCCGCATTTGCCGAAAAGCGGCGTTTTGTACGGCGGGAGGCATCGCAGGCAGTAAGCCTCACGAAAAAGCCGAACATCAACGGTTGAGTTTATTGAACCATTTCTGATACAATACAATCTTATGTTAACTCTTTCTATTCCATTTGTCAATATATTTTACATTTTCTTCCACATAAAAAAGTGACCCTCTCCCTACGGAAAAGATCACTGTTAAATTTAATAAGCAAGCCCTTATATCGTATTCAAATACCTATCCAACTCCCACTTGGAAACCTGTATCGAATAGGCTTCCCATTCGCTTTCCCTTGCGTTGATGTATTGACGGCTGGCGTGGTCCCCCAAAAGCTCCAACAGCAGGCTGTCGTGCTTAAGGGCGTTCAGGGATTCGGTGAGGGTGCGGGGCAGGTGGTCTATATTGAGGGCGTTCCTTTGTTCGTCGGTGAGGCGATAAAGGTTGGCGTCCACCGGGGCGGGGGGGGTGAGCTTGTTTCTAATCCCGTCCAAACCCGCCACAAGGCTTACCGCCAAAGCGAGATAGGGATTGGTGGAGGGGTCGGGGCTACGCATCTCTATGCGGGTGCTTTTTCCCCTTTTGGAGGGTACTCTGATGAGGGGACTGCGATTGTGGTGCGACCAGGCGATATGCACCGGGGCTTCGTATTCGGGAACGATCCTTTTATAGGAATTGACCGTCGGGTTTGTTATGGCGGTGATGGCCTTCACATGGCTCATTAACCCCGCTATGTATTGAAGGGCAATCTCGCTCAAGCCCTCCTCCCCCTCGGGGTCGTAAAAGGCGTTCTTTCCCCCCTTAAAGAGGGATTGATTTATGTGCATTCCGCTGCCCGGCTGTCCGAAGATGGGCTTGGGCATGAATGTGGCGTGGAGGCCGTGGTCGTTTGCCACCTTTCTCACCACCATTTTAAAGGTCATTATTTTATCCGCGGCGGTT
>JAAYHF010000189.1 GCA_012727485.1 Eubacteriaceae bacterium | reverse complement strand
TGTATATGCGGTGGGGGCGGGGGTAGGACAGGAAGTTAGAAGAAGCGGGTATAAAAAACGGCAAGGGATAATACGACCTCTTGCCGTGTTGCGTTATTGAAGAATGTTTACAATGTGAACTGTATGATATCCGATCGGATCGGGCTTTTCTGTTCTTATTATCTGCATCTTTGTTGTATACGAATTCCGTGAGTAATAAGACAGGCACTACCAGCCGGATCGCATTTTTCTTGTAAGGTTAAAACTAAAAGCTTGCGGGCTTCGATATTTATAATCATAAGCTGTGCAAATGCGCTGATATGGTATCACTATACTCTGCAAGAATTATGTTTTCATTCTTTTGAGAGTGATGATTGGGATTGCTTAAATTCCAATATAAAATAAACAAATCCTATAGTCTATCAAATCCAAACATATATTTTATTGCTTTTTCGTCAAGACACTTGCTCTTGAATTCGTAACAGTACCTTTACGCAATTGTGTGAATTATGACTTTCATTTGCTACGGCGTTCGCGCTTAAAAGCTTGTCCACCGTATCTTTATTGGCTTCAATCAATATATCGAGTAAAAACTGTGCGGTTTTGGCGCTGTTGTTGGGATTGTGGAATGTATAGCTGAGAGATTTTTTATCGTCCATTCATTCTCCTTGTTTGATGATAAATATGAAAAGGCAGTGTGAAAAATTCCTCACACTGCCTTTTCATTAATTTTTTCCGCAATATTAATAAGCCTCTTTTTTGGCGTCTTTCTGCCGGAAGGCAGGCATAAAAAAACCTCATCGTTATCGCTTACGATGAGGCTTTACTTCGTTGGTATTTATAAGCTACTTTCCGGCATGGATAGTGTAACAGGATATTTGTCGGAGTGCAGTGGTAAATGTGTAGGAAGTTTGCGGGAAAAAAGTCTGACTTTTGTCGGATATTATGTGTAGGCTTCACCGACTATGGGCAATACCGTTGCAGGATTTGATATGAGGCACGGTACGATTGTTTCTTTGCGTTTAACATAATATCTACTTCCTTTGGCGCTCATTATCTTAATCGGTATGCACATTGAAATCGGTCGTTATTACACTGTCCTTCTCAAAACCGACACCGGCAAGAGCTTTAATTCGGTCTTACCGAAGAAACCTTCCCAATACCCTTTACCGTAATTGTTATTGGCAACTCCTTCGCATTGCGGGGTTATTTAACACTGTCCGCTCGCACGTAGCATGTAGCTCTTGCGCTGCCCATGCGCATGATCTCGCCGCTTTCCACAAGCTTTTTGAGCGCATTCTCAACCGAAGCCCGACCGATGCCGGGACACTGCTCCAGAATATCATTCTTTGTGAACTTTCCGATCCTCATGCCGACAGCACGGCGCACCGCCTCAAGCGATGTCAACTTACCCCCCGCAAGGTCCACACGATCTTCAAAGTCCCTGTATGCGGCAAGGATAGTTCCCAACAGATATTTTACAAAGGTCGTGGGATCGTCTTTCCCTTCACTCCAACCATCCTGACAGGCGGACAAGGCGTCGTAGTAACGTCCTTTGCCCTTTGCGATCTTGCTCTCAAGTGAAATATATCTCCCGATAAAGTAACCGGAGCGATAGAGCAGTAATGTGGTAAGCAGCCGGCTCATTCTTCCGTTGCCGTCACTGAAAGGATGAAAACAAAGAAAATCGTGAATGAAGGCGGAGATCAATATGAGCGCATCGACCGCCTGGTTATCTCTAACCCGGTTATAGCTGTCACAGATAGCCTCGACAGCAGGGGCTGTTTCATATGGCGGAAGTAGGGCGAATAGTATCATGCTCTTACCGCTTGCGTCTGTTGCGATGATATGGTTTTGGGAACGCTTGAATTCCCCGCCTATGCCTTTCTCGGAGTACTTGTACAGGTCCCTGTGTAGCTGCAGGATATAGTTTTTGTTGATCGGAATATACTCATAATTCTCATGAATGGTGTTCAACACATCCCTGTATCCGGCAATCTCGTATTCGTCTCGGTTTTTCGGGGTTGTCTTCTCGGCACAAAGCTGTTTGAGTCTCGTCACGCTCGTCCGGATGCCCTCTATCTCGTTGGATGCTTCAGTGCTCTGCACTTTGGCTATTTCAACAAGCTTCTCAAGCTCGACAGGCTTTTGCCGAATGAAAAGCTCCTGCCGACCCTTATACTCATGGATTTGGGCGACCAAACCGAGTATCTCACTATCCCAGCTTTTATCTGCCAGTTTTTGATAATCAAACTCTCTCATGCAATACACCTGTCTTTGGCTGTATTACCTAAATTGTACATTGTATTAGGTGATAAATCAATCCCTTGGGGAATTTATCTCCTAATATTATTATTGTTTTGGGCAATACTTATTCTTTGGTATTCGAACCCGTCATATAAATCTTTACGTAAAGTATATCTGCTATCCTTTTTTTCTTTGAATTTTCTTTTGTACGACATATTCTCTAAGTTCTAATGCTCGATATAGCGTTCCCAGTCCTGACACCATTGTCTACATGCGGCGAAGGTTCCCGGGACGGCGGTTAATCCGGTATTGTATCATGGAAAAATGCTCGTCTTTATTAACCTCCGGCGTACATGATATGCCTTGTTTCGCCCATAAACCGCTTGATGCCTTCAAACATGGCACGACCTAACCGATTTTCTTCTTTAAGAGATCAATACCGACGAATGTACGCAACACGTAACTGTTATAAATTGCGTTTACCACTCCCTTGCCCGACAGATCGAAACAAGCTTGTATAAGGTACACACGCAACATGGTTTCTATTCCGCAGGGCGGACGATCACGCTTGCCTTTGTGATAAAACGGCTTAATCAAACCGCCCCATTCGTCCCAGTATTCATTCTGAATAATTTTACAGGCATTACGGATGCCGCTAAGATTTCCGTATCCCGGAAACGGCTGGAGGACAACGGTAACTGACCAGTCTCGGCTGGGAGCGGGGAAAATTAATCTATCGGAAGCCATCG
>JAAYHF010000188.1 GCA_012727485.1 Eubacteriaceae bacterium | reverse complement strand
TCGGTAAAATTTAAAATGCAAGCCACTTCCCCCGTTTATTACATTTCAAGAGAGCATTGTAAAAGAATAAACAGGCGTGTTCCGTAATGTCAATTCAATATTTCACTTTATTATATTGTAATACTTAAGGCGAGTAAGTATAATATCAATAGATACAGAAAAAGGAGAAATATATGAGTATTAAAAATGTAGTTGTGATTGGCGGCGGAGTGCTTGGCAGTCAAATCGCATATCAAACGGCTTATTGCGGCTTCAATACTTCTATCTGGTTGAGAAGCGAGTCCTCTGTGGGAAGAACCCGGCCCAAAATTGACGCCCTTTACAAGACCTATGGAGAAACGCTGGCAAAGATGAATACGCCCGAGGGCAAAAGCCCCCTTATCTGGAGCAACGGGCTGGCGAAAGCAGACAGCTTCGATTATGCCGCCTGCGTTAAGGCGAATGAAGATGCTTATAAGAATCTGAAGCTTGAGCTGAACCTTGCCGAAACCTTGAAGAATGCGGATCTGGTGATAGAATCCTTGGCCGAAGATCCCAATGCTAAAATCGAATTTTACAAAATGGCGGCGGAGCTTTTACCCGAGAAAACCATTCTTGTGACCAATTCCTCCACCATGGTTCCCTCCACCTTCGCAAAATACACCGGCAGACCCGAAAAGTATCTTGCACTGCACTTTGCCAATAACATTTGGAAGGGTAATACGGCGGAAATCATGAACCACGCCGACACCGATATGAAATATTACGACGAAGTCGTTGATTTCGCAAAGAAGATAAATATGGTTCCTCTTTGCCTCCATAAGGAACAGCCCGGTTACATACTGAACACCCTTTTGGTACCCTTCCTTAACAGCGGAATGTACCTCTGGGCGGCGGGTATATCCGACCCCGCCACAATAGACACAACATGGCGCCTTGCCACAGGTTCGCCCGTGGGACCTTTCCAGATTCTGGACACAGTTGGAGTTACCACCGCCTACAACATCGTTTCCATGAAGCCCGATGCGAACGACCCCAATTCCGTTTCCGGAATGATCGCCGCCAAGCTTAAGGCAATGATGGAAGCAGGGAAGTTGGGAGTAGCCACCGGAGAGGGTTTCTATTCCTATAAATAATAAATAATATAAGGACTGCGGTAATGTCTTGTGCTTGCCGCAGTCTTTTTACTTTTTCGGCTAATCCTTTAAAGCTGCTGTTAGAAGGTCTTTCAAAATAGTAAGACCTCTCCCGTCAGACCCGATCAACCGTCAGCTTCGACCCGCCTTCGTCAATGTATACAGATTATTACTCGTCAACAAGGGTTCAACATGACAAGGTCCTTAATGCTAAATTGAAAAGTGTGAGGTTGTAGCATATAGGGATTTTTAAAGGAAAATTATCCTCCGAATGTTTTTTTGTTGAAAGTAAGCTTCCGGTCATCGAAAATAGGGGATATAAACATACCCTTAGTCTATTTAAGTGTGAAAACCGCAAAAAGCCTTATGAGTTTATTATGGCAACACAGCTCAGTAAGGAATTGATCAATAGAAAGTGTGATTTAACCCCAAAAGGCAAAATAAACTTTCCGGTTCATTAAGGTGTCGGCGCATGTAAGCGAATCTATTCAAATGCAAGTATAAACTCAGGAAGGATTATTATTTATATCAAATATATAAGGAAAAGTTTTATCTTGGTTACTTTTGTTCGTTATAGTCCTATTGTAACAATTCGATTTTATTCGATAACTGCACTTCGTTCCCTTTTATCTTTCCTGCCAATCACGGAGAATATAAGCATTTTAAACCCCAAACGCAAATAGCCTTCACATTTGGGGTAAATAACCGTTTTACTCATTTTTAAATGGAGAACACCTCCGCCCGATAAGCGTTTTCGAAGGCGATGCTCTTAAAGGCGAGCCGAATAAATCCTCGAAGTATCCCCCCAAGGGTGAAATCCCATACCGATATATTCAAAGCCGTAATGCTCATAATAGCCGATGTGATCAGTGGCGATATAAACCCTTGAAAAGCCCATATCTCCCGCATCTTTTTTAGCCTTCTCCAAGAGCAGAGAGCCGTAGGCGTGTCCGCGGCAATCCTGCTCGATATAAAGGGCGCATATCCATGGATATAAGTCCATTCGGCTGATGAAGTCGTTGGTGATAAGCCCCGCACAGCCTATGATCTTTTCGCCCGCCACCAATACATACCAATCGGGCAAGCCCTCCCCAAAGCAGTGGGAAAGGCAGTCCTCATACATTTTCCTGCTGTTCTCATCGGCCCAGATGCCCGCAATATAATCGGTCACAGTCGAAAGCATTTCGGGGTTTTTCTTAAGGCTGATCACATTGAGGCTTTCTTTGGAGATATTTGTCATATCCTTATATCCTGTAGGTTTGTTTAACCCGA
Organism: Eubacteriaceae bacterium; assembly: GCA_012727485.1. Taxonomy (GTDB): domain Bacteria; phylum Bacillota; class Clostridia; order Eubacteriales; family Anaerofustaceae; genus JAAYHF01. Next base: position 3,318 of record JAAYHF010000188.1, on the reverse strand, counting down.
TATATTTGCACGCAAAACAATACCCAACGGGAACAGTTGGGCATTACCTTGTGTCAGTCGTCATTTTCCATTTCTCTGCTTCTTTCCACATACATGGTTACAACCATGGTGATGAGGGCGAAGCCGCCCAGAACGGCGCCCACATAGGTGGGCCACATGATTTCTGCCCAAAGCCCCACCGTCATGGTGACAAATCCCACTATCCCCGTGGCAAGCGTGCCGTAGAAGAATAGATTCCATTGTTTTTGATTAAGGTGAATGTTCTCAAAGGGCATTTTTCTTCTGTTGTTGTTCTTCTTATTTGCCATGTCGTCTCTTACCTCTGTTTTTTTGTTATTTTCTTGCCTTTATGGCTATAAATGTCGGTATGTTGTACTCTGCGAGCGCCCCTTCGCTGTCTATGTCGTCATAGGCGTCTTCTATTTTAAATCCGCTTCGGGCAATGGCGGCGACTATCTGCCCGGGTGTGTGGGAAAACTGTATGCCATCGCCCGCTTCCAACGCCTGACGGTAAAGCTGTTCGTCGCTTAAGGGGTCGTAGGGCAGTGGATAGGTGAGAACCTCCCGGTTGTCGTCGTAGGCATAGCATATTCCGTTGTCCATGCCCGTCATGAGTATTCCCCCTGCTCTCAATACTCTATAACATTCCCCATATACAAAGGAAATATCCTTCACATAACAAAGGGACACCGGATTGAAAATAATGTCAAAGACACCGTCCTCGAAGGGAAGGGGCTTCGTCATGTCCGCGCGGACAATCTCAATGGGATAGCCCTCCCGCTCGCAAACAAGCCCTTCGCTTTCAAGCTGTTTTTCGGAATAATCAAGCACAGTGCAAATCGCCCCCGCCGCCGCAAAAATGGGCATCTGCTGACCGCCTCCGCAGGCAAGCCCCAATAATCTCTTGCCCTTTATATCTTCGAACCATTCCCGGGGTACTGCGGTTTTCGGCGTGAGCAACACCTCCCAATCCCCCGAAAGCGCCTTTATATAGGTTTCGTGGAATATGGGCTGTCCCCATTGCCAACCTTCTTCGATCCAGCCGTCGATGGTGGTAACATTTATATCGGTGTAGCTTATCTCGCTTTTTTCGCTCATAGTCGAATTATATCATGTAAAGGAGTTCTTGAAACACTTAATGGGGTAAATAAATGCACACAAATAAAAGAAAGAGCAGTCAACCGACTGCTCTTTTCGTAAAATCTATCGAGTTTGTCCCTTATTCTTCAATGGTGACATAGTTCCAAATAACGTCCCCGGTGGGCATAAGGATAAGTCCCTTGACATTGGGCTTAAGCATATAGGGGTTAGTGTAGAAATAAAGGGGTGCTGTTCCGCCTGTTGCCATGAGAACCCTTTCGGCCTTGGCGCAAAGCTCTGCGCGCTTGGTCATATCGGCTTCGGCCTTTATCTGCTTAACAAGTGCATCGTAAGCATCGGCCCAAGTCTGATTGCCTTCTTCTCCGTAGTAAGCTCCCACGCCGGCGTCCTTGGTGACCTTGGAGGCTCTGGTGTAATCTCCGATGGCTCTGCCGAGACGGGGATAGTTGTTTCCGGAGTTGGAAATGAAGATTTCAAGGAAGTTCACACAGTCATTGAAGTCTGCGATCCATCCCATACGGGCTGCTTCTGCGTCGCCCGCTTTGAGCTTCTGCTGAAGGGTGGCCCAAGCTTCGGTGTTGATGGTGGCCGTGAGTCCGAATTTTTCCCAAGTTGCCTGAACATACTGAATGATCAGGGCATTGGCGCCGGAGTTGTTGAATGCGAAGTCGATGGCGGGCATATCGGTGAATTTGATGTCGCCGGCTTCCAGAGTTCCGGTGTAGGCATAGCCGAGTTCAATAAGGGTATTGCAGGCGGCTACCTGGTCTTCGGTGTACTGGGCGTTGACGGTGGAGGGGGTGTTGGTTCCCGTGTACCACTTGCCATAGCCTTCGGCGCTTCTTACATCGTTATTCAATCCGTCCTTGAGGGTTACGGGATAGAAGCCTGTGGCTGCAACCTGTCCGCCTCTGGTGACATTGGTAACGAGTTCCTGTCTGTTCACAAGTTGTCCGATGGCAAAACGGGCTTTGCTCTGTTCCTGAACGGTGAGCTGCTTGCCTGCGGGTGAAATGTCCTTATGAACATTGAAAAGAATGTAATAGGTTCCGATGTAATCCCCGAAATTAAGCTGACCGGGATAGGTGGAATTGAGTCTGTCGTATTCGGTGGGGTCGATGGAATTGATGAAGTCTGCGGTGTCGTTCTCATAGTTGGTGAGAATGGCGACATTGTCCTCGGAAAGGTAGCAGTTAACCGCCTCGAGGGCGACCTTATCGGCATTCCAATAGTTTTCGTTCTTGACGTATTTGATGACGTCGTCAACCGCATAGCTGGTCATCTTGAAAGCGCCCATACCGATGTACTTGGCGGGGTCGGTCGCCCAGATGCCTTCGAGGTCGGTGTTCGCAACCTTCACAGGATAGAAGGTGGGGAATGCACACAGCTCAAGGAAATAGGGAGTGGGGTTGACAAGCTTTACGGTGAGAGTTCCCGCCGCATCGTCGGCAACGAGATTCAGAGGGCCTTCGCCTCCGTTGTAGCCTTCGATGGTGTCATAAAGGAATCCGTAGTCGGCTCCCAAGGCCTTGGAAGCGGCTCTGTTCCATGACTCGACGATTTCGCTGGCCTTGAATTCGGTGCCGTCGGACCACTTAAGGCCCTTTCTCAGCGTGAATACATAGGTCAGACCGTCTTCGCTTAATGTGTAGCTTTCGGCAAGCTCTGGAGCGAGGGCGGCTTTTCCGTCCACCCACTGGAATCCCATCAAGCCCGCGTGGACAAGCTTGATGATGTTGCTGCCCGCCGAAGCGCTGTTTAGCGCCGGGTCAATGGTAAGCGGTGTGCCGCCACCGAAAAATACATTGACGACCTGCTCGGCTTTATCCTTGGTGCATCCGGCAAAGGCCGAAATAACAAGAAGGACAGCAAGTACGATTGCAAATCTTTTTTTCATTTTTCCTCCTAATTTATTAAATGAAATCATATATGAATAATACATTATAATTTATTATATTATTCTTCTCCATTCTACTCAAAAAAGCCTCCTGTGTCAATACAAAGATTATTAAACAGCCGAAAGCAACGGTTTTGGCGAAGTTTGTGCAAACTCAATCCCCCGATGTTCTCTTTCGTCCCCCTTCGGCTTTTGTTACGGCTTTTATATGCGGTGCGGGGCATACCTTGCTCGAGATGCCGGCTTATAAACAATCAAAATCGACGCAAGGCTAACCTTTGCCATAGTGACAAACCGAGCCGAGAGAAATAGATCATAAT
>JAAYHF010000025.1 GCA_012727485.1 Eubacteriaceae bacterium | reverse complement strand
CCGGTGATCATGTTCTTGATATAGTCGGCGTGTCCCGGGCAGTCAACATGGGCATAGTGTCTGTTTTTGGTTTCGTATTCGATGTGGGCGGTGGAGATGGTGATTCCTCTTTCCCTCTCCTCGGGTGCTTTGTCGATCAAATCAAAAGCCACAAACTCGCCCAGACCCAGTCTTTCATGCAGGGTCTTTGTGATGGCTGCGGTAAGAGTGGTCTTACCGTGGTCGACGTGTCCGATAGTCCCGATGTTCACATGGGGCTTTGTTCTCTCAAAATGCTGTTTTGCCATTTTTTACTCCTTTTTAAATTTGTTATATTCTTATTTTCTGGTTTTGCCCAGTAGTTTTTCCGCAATGCTTTGCGGTACTCTCTCATAATGCGAAAACTGCAATGTGTGGGTGCCTCTGCCTTGAGTGCGGCTGCGAAGGGCTGTGGTGTATTCGAACATTTCCGATAGGGGAACCGTTCCGGTGATCACCTGGGCGCCGTTACGCATCTCAATGCCGTCTATCTTGCCGCGCCGTTGCATATAATCCGCCTGCACGCTTCCCACATACTCCTCGGGCACGATAATCTCTATTTTGAAGATCGGCTCAATGAGTACCGGGCCTGCCTTTGAAACGGCTTCCCTCATTGCCATGGCTCCCGCCGTCTTAAAGCTCATTTCCGACGAGTCAACCTCGTGGTAACTGCCGTCCGTTAAGGTAACTTTGATGTCCAGCGTGGGATAACCCGCCAAAACGCCGCTTTCCAGGGCGTCCTTCATTCCGGCGTTTGCCGCCTCGGCAAATTCCTTGGGGATAGCTCCCCCCACGATCTTGCTTACGAATTCATAACCCGCCCCCGGCTCATTGGGCTCAATGTCAAAGGTGATATGTGCGAATTGCCCCTTGCCTCCGGTTTGCTTGACGAATCTGTAATCCTCATGGGCTGTTCTGGTGATGGTTTCCTTGTAGGCAACCTGGGGGCGGCCCACATTGGCTTCAACCTTGAATTCCCTGAGCATTCTATCCACGATAATCTCCAAATGCAACTCGCCCATTCCGGATATGATTGTCTGTCCGGTGTCCGGGTCTGTTTTAAATTTGAAGGTCGGGTCCTCGTCCGAAAGCTTCATCAGGGCGTTTATCATCTTTTCTTCGCCCGCCTTTGTTTTCGGCTCTATGGCGACCGAAATCACCGGCTCCGCAAAGATCATGGCTTCAAGGGTTATCTGTTGATTCTCGGCGCACAGGGTATCCCCTGTGGTGACATCCTTCAAACCGACTATTCCGATGATGTCTCCCGTGGAAGCCACACCCAAGTCCGTTCTGTCGTTGGCGTGCATTCTCAAAATGCGCGAAACCCTCTCCCGCTTGCCCTTTACCGGGTTGTAAACATAACTGCCCGCCTGAAGCACTCCGGAATAAACCCTTGTGTAGGCAAGCTTCCCGAAATGGGGATCCTGCATTATTTTGAAGGCGAGGGCCGTGAAGGGCTCGCTGTCGGAGGCCGTTCTTTCGATCTCCTCTCCCGTTTTGGGGTTTGTCCCCCTGATGGGGGGAACGTCCAGCGGGGAGGGCAGATAATCGCATATTGCGTCGATTACCTTTTGCACCCCTTTGTTTTTGTAGGACGAGCCGCAAACGACGGGGATTATCTCGTTGGCGACGCAGGCTTTTCTGATTGCGGCTTTTAATTCGCTTATTTCGGGATCCACGCCGGAAAGATATTTCTCCATCACGATTTCATCGAAATCCGATATTCCTTCAAGCAGGGCGTCCCTGTATTCGGCGGCTTTTTCCGCCATATCTTCGGGTATTTCCCTTTCATCTATGACCTCGCCCTTTTCATCGTCGAAATAGTAGGCCTTCATATCCAAAAGGTCTATGACCCCTTGAAAACCGGCTTCCTTTCCGATGGGCAGTTGAATGGGCAGGGGATGGGCTCCCAAGCGTTCGCTTATCATGCGCACCACGTTGTAGAAATCGGCTCCCATGATGTCCATTTTATTGACGTAAGCGATTCTCGGCACATTGTATGTGTCGGCTTGTCTCCACACGGTTTCGGATTGGGGCTCAACGCCCCCCTTTGCGCAGAAAACCGCGACCGCTCCGTCGAGGACTCTGAGGGATCTTTCCACTTCAACGGTGAAATCCACATGGCCCGGCGTGTCGATGATGTTAATCGTGCAGCCCTTCCAATGGGTTGTGGTGGCTGCCGACACGATGGTTATACCCCTCTCCCTTTCCTCCTCCATCCAGTCCATTTGAGTTGCCCCGTCATCGACGTTCATCGCTCTGTGGATAACACCGGTATAAAAAAGTATGCGCTCTGTGGTTGTGGTTTTACCCGCATCTATGTGCGCCATTATTCCGATATTTCTGAATGTTGCGAGCTGTTCGGTTCTGTTGTCCATTTATTCTCTTTTCTTTGACTTACCACTTATAATGAGCGAAAGCCCTGTTGGCTTCGGCCATCTTGTGCGAGTCTTCCTTCTTCTTTACGGTGTTGCCCGTATTATTGAGCGCATCCATCAGCTCCCCTGCGAGTCTCAAGGTCATCGTTCTTTCGCTTCTTTTCTTTGCGTAAGAAACGAGCCATCTGAGTCCCAAGGTCTGCCGTCTTGCGGGCGATACTTCGAGAGGCACCTGGTAGGTCGATCCTCCCACTCTCCTCGCCTTGACTTCCAGCACGGGCATTATGTTATTCATGGCTTCGGTGAAGGCTTCGAGAGGTTCTTTTCCCGATTTTTGAGCCACGATATCAAATGCGCCGTAGACTATTTTCTGTGCTGTTCCTTTATTGCCGTCCAGCATGATGTTGTTTATCAGCTTGGCGACCACTGTGCTGTCATAAATGGGATCAGGCAGCACAGTTCTCTTGGGAACTGCTCCTTTTCTTGGCACTTTGCTTCCCTCCTGTTTATAGTAATCATTCTCCGGTACTCAGCGGTATGCTTAAGCTCCCGCTGTCTGTGCTTTTATATATCTTAAGTGATAATATAAATTCACAAATTTGCTTTTTTTACTTCTTTTTGGGTCTTTTTGCACCGTATTTGCTCCGGGCTTTCATTCTGTTGGCAACTCCCGTTGCGTCCAGAGTGCCGCGGATGACCTTGTAACGCACACCGGGCAGGTCTCTGACCCTTCCGCCCTTTATCATCACAACGCTGTGTTCCTGAAGGTTGTGTCCGATTCCGGGAATGTATGCCGTCACTTCGATGCCGTTGGTCAGCCTTACCTTGCATATTTTACGCATGGCGGAGTTGGGCTTTTTGGGGGTTGCGGTTCTAACCACCGTGCATACTCCGCGCTTTTGAGGGTTGGCTTTGAGCGCCGGCGTTTTTGTCTTGGTCAGCTGATCGTGTCTTCCTTTACGGATGATCTGATTGATAGTCGGCATTAGGCTCCTCCTTTCTTTGTTGTTTGGGCGCATAAAAAGAAACGCCCTTTAGCAGACGTTTCATTTTATCATTAAGGTCATTTGCTGTCAATTGATTTCGAAGAATTCGCTTAAATATCGCCGTAAAAAGGGCGATAGGGTTAAGAGACTATTGTGCATATATCCCTTGCGCTTTCCCTTGCGGCGTATCTGATCAAATCCTCGGCGCCGAGCATCATTGTCTCCCCTTCGTTGAGGGGATTTACCCATTTTTCCCTTCGGCTGTTGCGGAATTCTTCGTTTGGGACGGCGCTTCGGTAATAATACTCGCCGACCGCGCCCATCAGGGGCTTGCGCTTTTCAAGGGCTTCCGTCAGTTTATCTCCGCAGTTTTTAAGCAGTCCGGGGGGCAATATTTCTCTGCGGGTTTTCTCGAAATAACCGATGTAAAGCCCCTCTATCGCCTCATAAACCCCTTGGGGTACCTTCTTTAGCTCCTCCGCAAGCGTTCGGGGGTCGGCGAAGGTTATGTCCGCAACCACGCATACCCTGTCCGAAATCTCCTCCTTTGAGGCTTCTTTCCGAAGCCGGGTGAGATGAATAAGATATCCTTTAAGCCTTTTGTCAACATTGCGCTTCACCGCTATCCCGGCGAGGTAAGCTTTTATTGTGTCCGGGGAGGTGGATTTTTTAAGGTATTCCCGGGTGAATTGCATGATCTGCCCGATGTTTTGATTTGCCAAAGAGGAAATCCATGGGTCTTTGGCTTTAGAGTAAACATCGTAAAAGCCGAATAACTCACAGCCCAAAGTGCCCAAAACATAGGCGGAGTAATTCCCTTTGATAAAATTTATTACAGAGGGCTTTTTGATTTCGCCCAAGCTTAATTGGGCGCATAACAGGTTTGTGCATACAGTAGGCATATTTTTCTCCGAAATAACATATCGAATTATAGCATAAAAACAGTCGGTTTCATAGAAATTGAAGATTTATCTGATATAATAAAATAACGGTAAAAGAGGAGAAAAGAAATTATGCTGTTGCATTTAAGGGGAGGAGTTCTGAGCGGATGGGTAAAACCCGTTCTTTCAAAGGACGATACCGTAAATGAAACCATAGCCGCCCTTTGGCTCGCCTTGAGCGTTTATAATCCGGAGCTTATCATCGCCGGCTTCACGGAAGCCACTCCCTGCGTGAAAAGCTTTCTCGGATTGATTCGGGGTAGCGGCTTGAAAAGCGTTTCCCGCCTTAAGGGAATGTCGCTTACGGGCAGAATTGAGGAATTTTCCGGGGAAATGTCCGATATGCCGCATTTTATCCCGATAATGAGCGCCCTTTGCGCCGATGCCCTGAAACCCAGCTGTATAAGTTATGAAGGTCAGGGTGAAATATCGGTTTTCGAGCGCTCCTGCAGTATGGCGGAGGCGGCGGGCGCGGACTGTATGCGCCTTTCGGACAGGTTCATGATTAAAGCTCAGACAAAAAGAAAACTGCCCGGCGGAATAGTGAACACCGGGGCGGATTGGCGGGTGGTCTGCGGAGGGGTGCTTCTGTCCTTTCTTTGCTTCGGGGAGCTGACCATATCGGCGGCGGAGCTGATGGACGAGATCTCCCCGGGTTTCTGGAATTGTTTCGTGAATTTGGGCGGTAAAATGGAATGGAAATAAGCCCATGGGCAAGCCCATGGAATAGGCTAGATAATGGAATAGGCTGAGCCTATGGAATAGGCTTAATAACCATTTGATTTTTAAATTTGCTTTAAAGGAAAAATATATATTGATTGTTTTCGGCAAGCCGACGGTGATCAGAGCCGAAGGGTTCGCCGGGCATTGCTTTCTTTTGGCCGAAAGGGAATAAATAAAGGTATTTATTTTTTACGGCTCATTTTCCCCGTTATCACAGCCGTTAAGGTGAATATCGCGGCTGACCCGAGAAGAATATATCTTGCGATGTTGCTCAGATCCATAAATCCGCCGCCGGTTACGGTTATGGCGCCCAGGCAAGCGACGGCGGCGAGGGCAAGAGAAATTATGCTTATTGCCTTGTATGTGTTTTTCTTCATGGGTTTTCTCCGTGCTTATTTTTGGCGGCTTGGTATTTTATGGATTATATCATTATGGTTTCGCGGTAACCTTGTTTCGGGCGAAAATCGGCATCGTAAATCGGAATGGGACAACAACGCATATAACCCCAATAAATCCTTCAATAATCCTTCAAGGTTTGGTTTCGGCATTTTTAAGGCCGAATTTTATGGGTTCTGATTTTCGTCGGCGGAGAGAATTGATTCCTTCTCTTTTTCCAACCCCAACCTTATTAACCTTTTCAGCTCGGTCTGTTTTTGTTTGCCTTCAATAGCTTGAAATATGTCTGCATCATATTTGAGATTTAAATTAAGCGTGATTTTGCATCTGTTTGTGATGTCGTATTTTTTTTGAGCCGCATATCCTGAACGCTTCGAGTAGTCTCTTTGTATCTCTGCCTTAGTTTTTGCCATTTAGTTTTCCTTATAAAATAATATCTAACTATTGCTTCAGCTTTTCAATCCGACAATAAATCCGGGGCAGTTCGGATAAGGTCTGCGGCAGTAAGCGGAATTAAACCCGACTCACACATTTCCCTCTTTTACCATTTCGAATATTTCCTCAAGCAGAATATCGGCGACAAGGCTGTCGGGTACGGTTTTATAGATTTTCCCCCCCTTGAAGATAACTCCCTTTCCCCCGCTGCAGGCGACCCCTATATCCGCATTACTGCTTTCCCCCGGGCCGTTTACCACACAGCCCATCACAGCCACGGTGAGGGGCTTCTTTATTTTCGAAGTTTTCTCCCTTATTTTGCGGATTATGGAAAGGGTATCGGTGGTAGTGCGCCCGCAAGTGGGGCAGGAGACGATATGTATGCCCTCTTTTCGCAGTCCGCAGGCCTTGAGTATCTCCCTTCCCGCAATTACTTCCTCCACCGTCCCGCCGGTGAGGGAAACCCTTATCGTGTCGCCTATGCCCTCCATGAGCATTGTGCCTATTCCCACCGACCCCCAGATAATCCCCTGGGTGCCTTCCCCTGCCTCGGTTATGCCGATGTGCAGGGGGTTGTCGTATTTCGCGCTGAAATTGCGGTTCGCTTCAACGGTCATCACCACATCGCTTGCCTTGATGCTCACCGCCACATCGTAAAGACCGAATTGCTCAAATTTCTCCACGCTTCTTGCGGCACTTTCAACCAAGCCCTCCGCAGTGACCTTGCCGTATTTGGCAAGTATATCCTTTTCCACGCTTCCGCCGTTGATGCCTATTCTGGCGGGTATGCCGTTGGCCTTAAGGCAGGCGCAGACCTCTTTTATCTTATCGTCCCCCCCGATGTTGCCCGGGTTAATGCGTATCTTGGCGGCTCCGTTTTCCGCCGAGGCTATCGCCATGCGGTAATCGAAGTGTATGTCCGCCACCATGGGAGTTTTCATTTCGGGTATGATTATTTTCAAAGCCTCGGCGCAGGCCTTGTCCGGCACTGTGGCCCTGATTATCTCACAGCCCGCTTCTTCAAGGGACTTTATCTGCGCCAAAGCTCTCTCAATATCCGTCAGGGGAACATTGAGCATGGATTGCACACTGACGGGGTTGCCGCCGCCTATCTTGACACTGCCGACATTTATCACTCTTGTTTTCATTTCTACCTCAGATTGATTATATCTCTGTATGCTATAAATAGGCCGAAAAGCATCATCGCCATCAAGCCCACTGTGTGGATCACCGCCTCAACCCTGCGATTAATCGGTTTCTTGAAGATCATTTCATATAAAACGAAAAGAATGCGACTGCCGTCCAAAGCGGGCAGGGGAAGAAGGTTGAAAAAGCCCAAAGAAACGGCGATGCTGGCGGCTATGGTTAAAATCACCGTCGCCCCTTGATTTATATACTGCCCTATTATCGCAGTCGCTCCGATGGGGCCGCTGAATATCTCCAAGCCCACCAAGCCCTTGAACAAATCCCCGAAGATATTGCAAAGGGCGGCGATATAGTAACCCACCATATAAAAGGAAAGTCCGAAGGCTTTTATCACATTTGTTTTTATCACAGGGGTTATACCTATCAAATAGGCCTTTTCCTGCTCGTCGTATAGGGGGGTGAGGGTGACCGTTTCGCTTTGCCCGTTTTCCCTTATAAGCTCGATTTCGAGGGGTTGCCCGGTGCCTCCCCGAATAATATCGGTGATGTCCTCCCATGATTCGATGGGTGTGCCGTTGATTGCGGTTATCTCATCTCCCGGGCGAATACCCGCACTCATGGCGGGGGAGCCTTCGCTCACCTTTGTGAGGGTGGTGGTGG
>JAAYHF010000024.1 GCA_012727485.1 Eubacteriaceae bacterium | reverse complement strand
CCTGACGGTTATTGGTAAGTTCGAATTCCACAATGTTCTCATCAAGTCCCAACACCTTGAGAATATCTTCTCCCAAGGGTACGTCCTTTGCAAGTATGTATATGCCGTCCTCCGCATACTTCGGTGCAATGCCGGAAGTTATTCCCAGTTCGGAGGCGGAGCAGAGCATACCTTCGCTGAGTACCCCCCTGAGTTCACCCGTTGTGATGTGCTTACCCGCGGCAAGATAGGAGTTGTCTCTTGCAAGGGGAACTATGTCGCCCTGCTTGACATTCTGCGCGCCGGTGACCACATTATGAACCTTTTGCCCGTCAAAGACCTTGCATACCCACATATGGTCGGAGTCGGGGTGTCTTTCGATGGAATCCACCCGGGCGGCGACGATATTGGAAATTTTGCCCCCCCTGTATTCGTAGTTTTCGCAGATGGTCCCCGTCATGGTCATTCTGTCCGCGAACTGCTTCATATCTTGGGGTATATCCACATAATCTTTTAAAAATAAAGTTGATGTTATCATATCATTTCTCCCCTCAGAATTGCGTTAAGAATTCGGTGTCGTTTCCGAAAAGCAACCTCATGTCGCTTATGCCGTATTTAAACATAGCGCTTCTCTCCAATCCCATTCCGAAGGCGAAACCCGTGTATTTATCCGGGTCGATGCCGCATAATCTTAATACATTGGGATGAACCATTCCACAGCCCAAAAGCTCTATATAGCCTGTTCCCTTGCAGATACGGCAACCCTTTCCCTTGCAGGCGAAGCAGGAAGCGTCCATTTCCGCGCTCGGTTCGGTGAAATAAAACTGATGGGGGCGAAAACGGGTGGTGGTTTCCTCTCCGAAAAGTATTTTAGCCACATAGTCCAATGTGCCCTTTAAATCGGCCATGGTTATTCCCTCGTCAATGATAAGTCCTTCCAACTGATGGAAAAGGGGCGAATGGGTGGCGTCGATCTCGTCGTTTCTGTAAACTTTACCCGGGGATAAAATCTTCAGAGGAGGGGTTTTGCCCATCATCGCTCTTATCTGAACCGGGGAGGTCTGGGTGCGTAAAAGAATATCGTCGGTAAAGTAAAAGGTGTCGCTGTAATCCCTTGAGGAGTGGTCAAGGGGTACATTCAGGTTGTCAAAGTTATACTTGACCCATTCTATCTCCGGCCCTTCCACGACAGAAAAACCCAGAGATTGATAAACCTCCAGCATTTGATTCAACACCAGATAAAGCGGGTGTTCGTGGCCTGCGGGCAGTTTTTTCCCGCTTAAGGTCACATCAATGGTCTGCTTTGAGAGCTTTTCAAGGACGCTTTTCTGCTCGAAGTATGCTTTTTTATCCGAAATAGCGTCTTCGAGGGCTTCTCGCACTTCGTTGGCAAGCTTGCCCACTCTGGGCTTTTCTTCGTCGGAAAGTTTGCCCATTCCCCTTAAAATCAAGGTGAGTTTTCCCTTTTTACCGAGGTATTCCACCCTCAGCAGTTCCACATCGTTTTGCGTTTCGGCACAGCCGATGGCTGAAAGTGCCTCCCGCAGGATTTCGTTAAGTTGAGTTTCCAAAACCAATACCTGACCTTTACTTTGATTAATATTCTTTATTAAAAAATTATACACTTAAATCCTCCGAAAAACAACCGCTTACGGCAAAAAGGCGCACAGCGCGAATAATCAAATAAAAAGCCGGCTTTGCATAGACAAAACCGGCCTTATTATTCGTTTCAAAGAAAGGCAAATTTAAAACTTCAAATCCGCCACTTTATCTGTATATTCCGTGCTGGCTTCGGCCATCTCAAAGGTGAACATATTATTCAAAACCGATTGGGCGCAGTCTATGGCAAAGAAGGTGAAGGGGCAACCGCTTCCCTCCCCCAGGCGCATATTCATATCAAACATGGGCTTAAGCCCGGTGTTTTTGGCGATAATCGCATAACCGGGTTCCTCTGTTTTATGAGATTCTATCGCATAATCCGCCACAAGGGGATTCATGCTGTAAGCGGCGTAATAAGCCGCCGAGGAGATATAGCCGTCTATAACCACAGGCACCTTATAATAGGCGCAACCGATATATATCCCAACCAATCCCGCTATATCCAACCCGCCGACCTTGGCGACGACATCTATCGGGTCGTTTTTGTCGGGGCGGTTCACATCAATTCCCCTTTGGATAACCTTGATTTTATGTATCAATGCCGTGTCGTCCGTCATTCCGGTGCCCTTGCCCACGGCGTTGTCCACATTCTCCCCCGCCAGGGAACATATAACGGCGGTGCTTGTGGAGGTGTTTCCTATACCCATCTCCCCTGTCCCTATAACCTCATAACCCGCATCAATCGCATCTTTGACCGCCTTTATGCCGATTAACATACCCTTTATCGCCGTTTCGTAATCCATGGCCGCCCCGAGCGAGAAGTCGTTTGTTCCCCTCATAAGATTGACATTGATGACCTTGGGGTCGTCGATATCGGGCTTAATTCCGATGTTGTAGACGAAAAGGTCATTGCCGTAGGTCTTTGATATGGCGCCCACTCCCGTGCCGAAGCGGGTGAAAACCTCCGTTAAGGTTTTTGTTATGGATTGGGGTGCGGAGGATACTCCCTGATCCACTATTCCGTTATCGGAACTCATGATGATAATACATTTCTTGCCGAATTCCTTTTTGATCTCACCGCTTATTCCGGCAAGTTTGTAGGAAATATCCTCGAGCCTTCCCAGGCTTCCGGGTATTTTCAACAGATTCAGCGCATAACCCTTGGTTTGTTCGATTACTTCACTGTTCGCAGGGGAAATCCCGTCCACATAGGCGAACAATTCTTCTTTCAGATTCTTCATTTTTTCTCCTTTTGTAAAGAAAAAAACCTACGGACACCACTCCGTAAGCTTTACCTTTACTTACTTAATAATAATACGAAACAGGCAGGTCTTCTGACTTAGCTTCATAGCTTGCGTGCGCCTTCCCTTTCAGTGGCATCTGCACGGTCGCTCGGCATCACAGCGGCGGGTCCGTCCGGGATTCAAACCCGGTTCTCATATTATCATAGCCCAAACAAAAATTCGGTTCGTTTGGATTTTGCACCTTGTTTCTTATATAACCTGATTATAATAATCCCCCTCCCCCAAGTCAAGATTAGATAAGTCAAAATTCAAATCCGATGCACTGCGTTTATTCTGTGTTATAATAATCCCATGGAAAAAAGAGAGTTTTCGCTTTATATAACAGCCACCCCCATCGGCAATATGAGGGATATAACCTTGAGAGCTTTGGATATATTTAAGGAGGTGGATTTTATCCTCTGCGAGGACACAAGACAGACCGTTAAATTGCTGAATTACTATGAAATTAAAAAGCCCCTCGTCAGCTATCACAAATTCAACGAAGCGAAAAGCGTTGAAGGAATAATAGAAAAGCTTTCCTCGGGGCAAAGAGCCGCCCTCGTTTGCGATGCGGGCACTCCCCTCATATCCGACCCGGGGCAGATTCTTATAAAAGCCCTGATCGACTCCGGCATATCTTTCTGTGTGCTTCCCGGAGCCAGCGCGCTTTTGCCTTCTGTTATAATGAGCGGTTTTTCCACAAGTCAGTTTTGCTTCGCCGGATTTTTGCCCTCGAAAAAGGGGGAGAGAACAGCCAAGCTGAACGAATATATTCTTTCGGCCTTTCCCGTGGTGCTGTATGTCGCCCCCCATGAATTAAAATATGTTCTTTCGGAAATAGAGGAAATATCCCCGCAAAGTCCCCTTTGCCTGAACAAGGAGTTGACCAAGCTTTACGAGGATTCTTACAGGGGCAGCGCCTCGCAGATAATCGAAATGTTACCCGAGAATATCAAGGGAGAGTATACTCTCGTGATAGGGCCGAAACTCGATGAAGACGAGCAAAAGGATTTCAGCGAAGATGAGTTGCGCAGTATGTTCGATGAATTGATATTAAAGGGGTTGGACAGAAAAGGGGCTCTCGCTTCCCTTTCAAAAAAAACAGGCATAAAGAGAAACGCCCTTTATTCCCTGCTTTTCGTGGAGGAATAGTAGCTATACCCACATATCCTTTTTTGTTTCTTCCTCGTTACTCTTGTAAATATTCAAAACTCCCTTATCGTTTAATGTGGCGAGCATTATATCTTTCGTATCGTGATAACCCTGCTTGTTAAGCTCCCCTAAGAGCCATTCTTCGTTTTTTCCCATCGCATCTATGTTATTTTTCATAATAACCCCGTCTATTATCGCATTTGCCCAAAGACCCTGCTTTTTCACCTTTATATCCGTATCGTTCACCTTGAGCGGGCGGTAATTGTCCTCGACAAGAAAGCTGAATTTGCCGTTTGGCTCTAAAATAATCTCCGAAAGCTCCTCCAAATCGAAATAACCCGAATTTCTGCAAACCATCAGAAGCTCGTTCACATCTATCTTCGCTCTTTCCAAATTCTTTGAATAGATTTCCTTTTCGCTGTATAAAACAATGGATTTACCGGTTATCCACCTCCTTAAGGCTATGGATTTGACCGTAAGAGCCGATATGGCGATGGAAACGAGGGCGTATATTATCATCGCCACAAAGGGATAGACCCACTCCTCTGTGTTTTCCACAGCCATTTCCGCGGCGATGGAGCCTATGGTGATTCCGTTCACATAATCGAAAACCGTCATCTGGGATATTTGCCTTTTACCCATGAGTCTGGTGAGCAAAAGCAAAAACAGCGCCGATACGAGGGCTTTCAAACCAATACCCGATATATCAATAAAAAACTCTTTCATGGGTTAAAGTATTCCCCGTGGGCTTAAGGCTTATACCGGGTATAAAACAAAAGCCGATTAAATCGATCGAGAAGCTATTAAAGCTTAAAGACGGACGCCATTTATCACTTCCAAAGGCATGGAATAAACAAAAGTGTCCGCATTTATACTTCATAGGGCAAACCATACAATCCGGCGTATCGCAACATAACTAAAAATCGGATAAGACGATTTATATATGTGTTGTCGGAAATGAGTATGCTATTTGAAGTGACCTGTGTACTTTGCATATAACTCGGTGACAGTTATTTTGTGTTCCGACCCGGCTAAAATACAATTTTATTTAAGGTTTTGTATGTACCTCCGCAAAAAGAAAGACAGGGTTTTCCCGATGTTCCTATTCGTTTATTG
>JAAYHF010000187.1 GCA_012727485.1 Eubacteriaceae bacterium | reverse complement strand
GCCAGGGGGGTGGTGGGTATATGGGTTTTACAAAGTGACCTGTGTCGGAATGGGAAATTTCAGCGCTTTATTGGTGGGAATGGGGGGTGGAGGTTTTAGAGGGATTTTTATGTTTTTCCGATTGTGACGGGTCTGAGAGGAAAGTATTTTGTGAGTTTCGGAAGATGATTTATCAAAGTGACTTAGTTCATTTTGTGACCGGGTCTGAAACAGAAAATTTTATTGCTTTATTGGAGTTAGGGGCGGAAGATTTAAAGCAGGTTTTTGTTATGCTTTTTCTGTGTTTTTTCTATTGTATAGTGCACGGGTCACAAAGCTAAATTATTTTTATCGTAAAGGGATCGAATGGTAAATTGCATCTTTTCGATATTACGGCGAATTTATTATTATGACCGGGTCTGAAAGAGAACACTTTTGTTTTTACCCTGAGAAAGAAAAGCGGCGGCTTTAGTCCGAGAAAGGTGGTTTTCTGTTTCTGACCCGGTCATTTTGTAAAAATTATTTCGACGCACAAACAACCTTAAATTCCACTGTTGCAGTTCCCGAAGGCATAAAGCTGATTATTTTGTGACTTTGATAATTTACCTAAAATAAATACTTTACCAATCTGTCTTCGCTTGCTTGACTAAAAGCTATAAAATTGATAGAATAGCCGTTGAACAGTGGGGGCGTAGCTCAGTTGGGAGAGCGTACGGTTCGCATCCGTAAGGTCGAGGGTTCGAATCCCTTCGTCTCCACCGGAAACGCTTTGCAAACGCAAAGCTCAGTGAAAAAGATAAAATGCCGGAGGCATTTTTTCTTTTATGAATGTTAAAGGACATAACCCACAAAAGCACAGTAAAACTGTGCTTTTGCATAGTTTTGCTGTGATTTTTCAATATTCATTTTTTCATTTTCATTAATCGAAAAAACTTATAGGTTGAATTTAACCTAAAAATAGCATATAATAACATTGAAAGGAGTATGTGATATGCTTGTAAGAACAGATAACCTCGTATCTATTTCAGAAGCCAATCAAAACTTTTCCAGAGTGGCTAAAAGTGTGGACGAAAACGGAGCTGTGGTGATCCTCAAAAACAATGCGCCAAAGTATATTTTATTTAATTTTGATGAATTCGTTGCGCTGGATAACAAAAGTGAAGATATAACTGAAATAGCAAAGAAGATATTAAAAGAAAATAAAGAAGCCTTTGAAAGACTCGCACAATAATGGCTCATTACAGATTTAGTACACTATCACGAGAAAAAATTAATAATCCTCTGTTTTGTGCTTTGTACATATAGTCGCAACACATTATACTCGTTATCTCGGGCAATACTCCCGCATATCAACCCCCCAATCCCCCGATAATCCGGTCAAAATTTTAACTTACAACCTCTTACACAAAAACATCTCCATGGGCTGTTCATACCCCGGTATATCGAGCAAAAGTCCTCCGCAGTCCTTATACCCCAACTTTCTGTAAAAATGCTGTGCGGTTTCGTTCACTTGGGTGGAGGTGATAACCATGCCGTGGCCCTGCTTTCTCATTTCCCCCTCCCAAAATTCCATGAGGGTGCGACCGTATCCCCTGCGGCGATATTCTTCTTCGATATAAATAAAGTGCAAAAGGGGACATTATCCCAAAATAAATTGTATCTGAATATACCCCTCGGTTGACCCGAAACCGAAAGTACATAGGCCCTTTTTGTTTTTGTCTTGTTTTCAAATTCCGAGGGGGGTAAATGTTTATCCAAGGTGAACCAATATTCTCTGTCCGCTTCAACCGCATATCTTATCTGTGTCATCTCTCAACCCGATTTTTTATTTATATCGAATATAGCCCTTCGACCCTGTCGTGTCAACGCAATTCTCCCTTTTACGCGCCGCAGAGCGTGCGACCGTATCCCCTGCGGCGGTATTCTTCTTCGATATAAATTAAAGTACAAAAGGGTATACTATCCCAAAATAAATTATATCTGAGTATACCCCTCGGCTGACCCGAAACCGAAAGTACATAGGCCCTTTTTGATTTTGTCTTGTTTTCAAATTCCGAGGGGGGTAAATGTTTATCCAAGGTGAACCAATATTCTCTGTCCGCTTCAACCGCATATCTTATCCGTGTCATCTCTCAGCCCGATTTTTTATTTATATCGAATATAGCCCTTCGACCCTGTTGCGTCAACGCCGCGCCCTCCCCGAAAACGCAAAGGGAGGGGACAAGCCCCTCCGCCTATCCTGCGCCGCACCCTTCCCGCAACCGAATTTAAACTTACATGGAAAGCAAAAATCCCGCAAAGGCCTCCGCAAAACCTTCTCTGACGGCCTTATCCTCCGGCAGAAAATCCGCAAGATCCGCAAAGGTTTCAAAACCCTGAGGGTATTGGGTGAAATCGTAAAGGTCGTTAATTTCGTTTTCTTTGTCCATTTTATCCTCCGTTTAACCGTAGTTTTGTATAAAGTCGCAGACAGCCAAAAGGTTTTCCCGCTTTGTGTCCTTGGGGAAGGAACCCATTTTATCCTGTGAGAGTATGAACCCGCCGTTGGGGCCTATTTCATCCACCAGCCGCTTGGCGTAGTCCACACACTGTTGGGGTGTGCCGTCGTAAAGCAGGGTCATGGGCATTCCCCCGGCCAGACAGATATTGGGCATTCTTTTTCTCGCCTCGAAGATGTCGTCCTGCTCCAAATGTATCGCCACATGGCCCTTGGGTACATCTTTGAAATAATCGTAAAAGCGCTTCATACTGCCCTGAACGAATATGTATATGGTTTTATCCGCCTCCACAACCGCCTCGAGTATGGCTTTCATTCCCGGCCAATAATAGGCTTCCCATTGGGGTATGCTGAGCAGGGTGTGGCTCAAACAGCCGGATTGGGCGTCAAAGGCATAGCCCGGGGTATCACCCTTTGTGGCTTTGAATCGCTCCAGTGCGGGGAAGGTCACATTTTTGTTTTGCCTGTCCACCATTTCCTGTATCTTCTCCGGGTGTCTGCGCATATCCAGTGAAGTTCCCTTTATTCCCCTTAGCCTATTCATTATTATATCGTGGGCGGAGGGGGAAAAACCCGTGGCGGCAAAGTCGGGTATGCCGTATTCCTCCTTCAGGGTTTTCATCACCCTTTGGTTATACTGCATAAATTTGTTGTATTCCGCAAGGGTCTTTCGCATGGCTTCTTTGGAGGTATGCTTTAATTCCGGAAATCTTCTGGGCAAAAGCTTCGTCCAGAGAAAACGGCGGTAGTCGTTCATGTAATCGTCGTACTCGTCCTCTTTCATCAGCTCGAAATCCAGCGCGCTGATATAGGAATTTTCGTCGTCGATGATATATTTTGTTTTTGCGAAATATTGGAGAACGGGAAGGGGATTGCGCGAGCCCCACTCCCTCATAAGGTCAAATTGATACCTTTCCTGAAATTCATAGACTATCTTTTCCATCAGATCCCAGTCGTTCAACGCTTCACTGAATTTGTAACCCGCATCCACCACCTTCCAAGTCATGTAGCTGGAAATGTGCGGCACCCGCTTGGGCGCCTTTTTCATACGCACCGCATCTCTGAAATTTTCGATCCGTTGCGCTCTTAATGCCGCCGCATCCATAACTGCCTCCTTTTCATAATTTTATTTGAATGTTCTATTGTTGCTATTGATTTAATTCTATTAAACCAATGGGCTTTTGTCAATGAGATATATTAAATCCGTGCTTTAATTATGAGTTAAAACGAAGGTATCGGCGGCGTGGGGAAGTGCGGAGGCTGTTGGAGGGATAGTGGAAAAACACGGTAAAGCTCAGCTTTATGATAGGTAAGGCGAACGGGTTAGCGGGTTGAGGGGCTTCACATCGACGAAGCGTTAATGATAGTTTCGCAGGAAAGATAAACCTATCTTTGGGTAATATTTTGCAAAATGACCAGCGTAAACAGCTCTTATTCTTTGTGAGGCGCTGAAAATGAGGCATAAAAAGTAAGACACTGAAAAAATAACGCTTTCGGCATTTCACCGAAGCGTCTTTAAATCCGTTTCTAAGCTGATAGGTCGGTCGATTTTAATGACTTTTGAACGGTACAGCCTTATATACGGTCGCTTTCCCCCTCTTTTCAAAAAAATACTCCCCGGGTTATTTCACTTAAGCGAATAATCCCATATAATTGAGGGGAAAACACAGGCAAAGGAACCGATAATGGAATTTTTAACGGATAAGCAAAAGAAATTTTACTCCTTCATGGAAAGAACCCCATTGGGCACGCAGTTACTCACCCAATGGTTCATTTTAACCAAAAGAAAGCGCATTGCCTATTATGAGGATAAAATAAGGGCGGCCATGGTGAATTACAGCGAAAACGCTTCCTGGATAAACGACCCTAAAAAGGTGCAATCAGCCCGCAGGAGGATAATTTTCTCGATGTTCGCCTACGGCATACTGCCCGACGAGCATTATATGTTCCGCTTCGAGGATCTCTCCCCCGCCGGCAAGAGTAAATTTATCACCGATAAAATAACCGTCGCAAACCTCCATAAGCTCAACGACTACTCTTACCTCAGACTTTTCAACAACAAATACGAAACCTATAAGGTTTACGGCGAATACTACCGTCGGGAAATGCTCAAGCTCACCGGGGAGGACGACAGGGCGGACTTTCGCTCCTTTGCCGTCAGGAACCCGATCTTCGTGAGAAAAGGGGAAACGGGGGCCTGCGGGCGGGGAATCGCAAAATTCGACATAGCCGATTACCCTTCCATAGAAGCGCTGTTTGACAAATTCATGGACGAGGTGGCACAGACGGGGCCGGTGGTGGTGGAGGAGCTGATAAAGCAAAGCGAGAAGATGGCTTCCCTGAACCCCACTTCCGTAAACACCGTGCGCCTTTTGACCCTTTTGGCGGATGACGGCAGTGTGATATACAAATATCCCTTTATAAAGATAGGCCGCAACGGTACCTTTGTGGATAACGGTGGCGCGGGCGGACTTTTGGCCATGATAGACGAGGAAAGCGGGATAATCAACACAAAGGGGGTGGCCGAATCCGGCGAGAGCTTCACCCTTCACCCCGACACCTCAACCCCCATACCCGGTTTTGCCCTCCCCGATTGGCAGGGAGCCTTGGAGCTGGGCAGAAAGCTTGCCCCCATAACCCCGAGAGTGCGCTACATCGGTTGGGATATTGCCCACACCGAAAGGGGCTGGGTGGTGGTGGAGGGTAATTTCGCCTCCATGTTTGTCGGTCAGCAGATTTGCGATCAGGTGGGTAAGAGGGGGGAGTTTTGTGAGATTGTGGATAAATTAAAGGATTTATGAGTATTGTATAAGCTTAACGGAAAGGCTGTTCATGCTATTGAGATGAATGGGGAAAGCAAAGTGGCTTTGGTTTTTATGTATTTCCAGATTCTGTAAAACAAATAGCTTTGCGGTTTTTTGCTCTGACAAAAGCCGGGGGATTTCTTAGCTGTGACCTGGTCACAATGATAAAAGATCATTCAGGCAGGGTCAAAAAAACAGTTTTGTGACTTGGTCGCAGTGGGAAAGGTGACCCGGTCAGAACTGCAAAATCAGCTATAATTCTTTGTTAATTTATCTTTATGACCTGTCATTAAGATAAAATGTCCTTTTCGCAAACTGACCCGTCAGAAAATATAAAGCTATCACTTGCTTTTTACCAGGTCACAAAACGAGGAAAAGGCACTTTTATCTTTTTGACCAGGTCAAAAATTAAAAAGATATCACCCTCTTTTTGCAAAAAGCTTATTTTAATTATCCCCGTTCATTCTAAATCCAAGTCATCATCTTAAAAACAAAATTTTTTCATTTTACCCCGGTCAAAACATAAAAAGTAATTTTTCATTTTTGACCAGGTCAGAAAATACAAAGCTATCACTTGCTTTTTACCGGGTCACAAAGAGAAGAATTTCACATTCTGACCGGGTCAGAAATATAAGGCTATTACTTTTTACAATATGACCGGATAGCTTTAACGAAGTGAAGCGGCGAAATAAAACATAAGACAGGCGGAAAGTATGAGGGGCGAAAAACACGCTTCCTGCGAAAAGCGACATGAACAAACTTTTAAAATTTGAGTACTTTCTGACCCGGTCAAAAAACGATCTTCGTCACTTTGGGAAAACGATTGTATTTTTGTTTTGATCGAGGCTATTTTATAATTTTTACAATGCAATTAGACAAAACATTACCCCCCTTGTAGGGGAGGGGTTGCCCCGTCTTTTTTTTCGTATTTTCGGTTATGTTTTGCCATTGTGACCGGGTCACAACATGAAAGAGACACTTTTATCATTTTGACCGGGTCAGAAAATATAAGGCTATTACTTGCTTTTTTTCAATATGACCAGCGCACAAAATAAAAACAGATCCAACATTCGCCATGTAAGTTCATCACCATTAAGTTGCTTTATTAAAGCTCAAAATTGAATATATCAATTTGAAAGAACAGTTTACTTTGTGACCCGGTCAAAACAAAAAAGCAGTTTTTCCGAAATGACAAAGGTCATTTTTTGACCGGGTCGCAAAATAAAAAGCTGTCACTTGCTTTTAACGAATTTACCGGATCAGGTTTGACCAAGAACCACCTCCCTCTTTATAAAAGTGGGGTTAACCCGCCCATTTTCTTGCATTGGTAGTTTTGCCTTTGCGACCGGGTCACATATAAAAGGCATTTTCCATTCTGACCGGGTCAGAAAATATAAGGCTATCACTTGATTTTAGCAAATTGACCCGGTCACAGCATCAAGCTTTCCCTCAAACCACAAAAAAAAGCTTACCACTCCACACTTTCCCTTAAAAAGGTTCACCCTCGCACGGTAAACCCTTAAAAAAGTATCATACCTACACAAAAAAAGAAAGCCGGAAGTATACCATGTTACACATAACCTAAACATATTTATGCGGCATCGTCTAAAAATCAGCCTCAACCCTCAGCCGCATTACCCCCTTATACCCCCTTCCCACTCCTCCAAAATCCCCTTTCCCGCCCTCCCTCAAAAAAACTTCAAAAAACTTACAAAAAAAAAGAAGGATTTTTGACACTTTTTGCGGATATATATATAGGAGATTATTTTGCCGTAAACGGGCAAGCGCAAGCGGCAAGAAATTGAACGGTTGCGAACAAAGGAGAGAATATGACCGATAAAAACGAAATTATCTGCGCCCTTTGGCTCAAGAGCTTCGAAGGAGCCGGGGATCGCACATTAAAGACCCTTCTTGAAGAAATGGGGAGCTTCGAAGCGATATACAAGTCCGAAGACGCCAAGGCCCTCTGCGAAATCATGGGTATTTCCCCCAAGGCGAGGAAACTTGCGGAACTCATCACAACCCAAAAAAGCACCCGCAGCGCCGAAGAAGCCTACGCGGAAGCGGAAAATCTGGGTATTTCCCTTACGGTTCTTTCGAGCGAAAGTTACCCGCCCCTTCTCTACGAGATTTACGACCCGCCCACCCTGCTATATTATAAAGGCAATATACGGGCGGTCTATGCCATGAACGCCGCCGCAGTGGTGGGTTCGCGCAATGCGGACGCCTACGGAATGAGCGTCGCCCGTGAATTTTCCGCGGAAATAGCCCGTCGGGGGGTGGGGGTGATAAGCGGCCTCGCCATGGGAATAGACAGCGCCGCCCATAAGGGAGCGCTCAGCGTCGGGGGGATTACGGCGGCAGTGCTGGCAGGGGGGCTCAACAAGATTTTCCCCGCCTCAAACCGTCCCCTGGCACGACAGATTTTGGAGCAAGACGGAGTCCTTCTTTCGGAAAAACCCCCGAATTATCCGAGCCTGCCCTCCGCCTTCCCCCCGAGAAACCGCATCATAAGCGGGCTTTCCCGGCTGACCTTTGTGGTGAGGGCCACAATGAAAAGCGGCTCTCTGATAACCGCCCGCTCTGCCCTATCTCAGGACAGGGAGGTTTTGGCCCTGCCGGGGAGCATTTTGGACAGCCTTTCCGCCGGCCCCAACAGTCTTATTAAGGAGGGGGCCTTCCCGGTGACCTGCCCGGAGGATATAATTGAGGTTTTGGGTTGTAATTCGGCAAAGGCCAACCATCTGCCCGTGGATTTTCTCCGCTGTCCCAAAAGCTTTCCCGCCGATGTTTCAAAGGAGGACGAACCCCGCACCGCAAAGGGCGAAAAGGTCATGACGGAGGAGGATTCCATTGTGGAAGCCGTTTTTAGCGGGCTAAACACCGTGGACGCCATATCCGGGGAACTCAACATGAGCGTGGCGAAGGTTGCTTCAATCGTCACCCTCTGCGAGTTGAAGGGGAAACTCACGGCGAATATGGGGAAGGTGAGCGCCGTGTACCGTGGCTGATAACGGTCCGAAAAATTAGCGGATTCGCATCTCCGCGCCCCCATCATGCCTTCGCTTTATCGTGAATAAATGGGGGGGGGGAATTGCCGCGCAACAGTAAACCCCGTATAAGAGGCCGCCCCATTTCTTCCAAAGGATAAGGGTGTATTTTTGTCATTGCATCTTGACTTCGGGAGGGTTTTTTCACGGCAATCTCCGAGAAGGTTGCAATCCTTTCCGCACTCCGCCGCTAAGATAGCGGGCGAAACGAAAACAGCCGCCCATAATACAGGGTAGCGTTTTAGCTGTTTCGGCTTGACTTCGGAAGGGCTTATCTTATGCGCTGAACACTTTCAAAGAAAGAAGGAAATTTCATGACCATGCGGGGGGCTTTGGGGGTATGTTATTTTGTATGGCTTAAAACGAACTGTGCGGCGTTGTCATAAAAGGGGCTTACCATAATAAAGCGTAGCGAGGTTTGACAAATATAACTCCCCGACCTTCCCCGATTAAAACCTTAACCGGGAAGAAAACGGTATTATCAATAATCTTGATACCATCTTCGGGTAGATTGCCGTCCTTTTCGCACCCCGTCGTTGATAGCGGGCGAAACGAAAACAACCGACAAAACCATATAAAACACAGGGATAACATTCGAAGCAAAGGGCGAGGTTACGCAAAAATATGGAATAACCCCTTCGCCTATGCTATAATTAAATTATAAAACAAGGAGGAAATTCAAATGGATAAGATAAGACTGACTTGGCTGGGTCACTCCTGCTTTTTGGCAAGCGCCGAGGGTTACACGATAGCCTTCGACCCCTATTCGAAGGGGAGCGTTCCGGGAATCGACCTTTACGACCCCGAGGCAAACGAGGTTATCTGTTCCCACGAACACGGCGACCACAATTATCGGGAAGGCGTTAAGCTCATAAAAGGCGGGGTTAATCCCTTCAAGGTCACCACCATCGAAAGCTTCCACGATCCCGAGGAGGGGGCGCAGAGGGGGCCGAACAATATAACCATTTTGGAATATAAGGGCATAAGGGTCGCCCATTTGGGGGACATCGGCTGTATGCCCAAGGAAGAACAGTTGGAACAGCTCAGGGGTCTTGACGCGGTGATGATTCCCGTGGGCGGCAGGTTTACCCTCGAGGCTTTGGCGGCCGTCGAGCTTGTTGTAAGAATTCGGCCGAGAGTGGTTATACCCATGCACTTTCGGGATAAAAAAATGGGTCTGCCGATGATTTCCACCCCGGAGAGTTTTCTGATTCGAATGGGAGATGTGGTTTACCATAAGGAAAATTACATAGATATATCGAAGGAAACTTCGCCGCAGACGGCCATGTTGAAGGCTAAGACGGGGAAGTAGGGCGGGAAGCGGCAACGCATTAAGCGGCATAACAGCTAAAAAACGATGCAACGGCTAAAGCAATGCAAAATAGGTAACACCAAACCGGTGTAACACCGATTTTGGTGTAGCACCGATTTTGGAGTAGCCGTTTTATATGTGTGAGTAACATTTGTTTTAAATTCGGTCGCTTTGTTAAAAAGGGGGCGTTTGTTTTCCGTTATATTATTTTAGTGGTATTTTGGGGGACTTTATTATTATGAACCGGTTGCTTTGATCGGGTCGGTTTGTGTTGGGGTGGGGTTTGCCGACGGGGTTAACTTATTGCAGGTTTTTGGCGGGGAAAATGCTTTTGCGGAGGGTTGGTTTGGTAATGTTGCGTTTTTATTTCTGACCCGGTCAGTTTGGTAAAAGTGCGAATTGCGACCCGGTCAGTTAGACGCTGTCGACAATAAACATGTTATAATAGAGAAAACAAAAGAAGGAGCCCTTCCATGAAAGCATCATATCACAGACACGACATAAACGACAAAGTATGGGAATTACTTGAGCCACACCTATT
>JAAYHF010000186.1 GCA_012727485.1 Eubacteriaceae bacterium | reverse complement strand
GGTGCATACTTATGTTGTTTATATCCCAGGGTTCTGAAAATCTCTCGGATATTTTTTTTATGAAATATTCGCCCGTCTCCTCGCCTGTGCTGACTATTAAGAATTGGTTGCTTATCACCCGAAAAGTCCAATCATCGGAAATGCTCTGCATGAATTTGGCGGTTTCCTTCAGGACGGCGTCTCCCATGGTGTAGCCGAAAAGATTGTTGGTGCGCCGTATCCCGTTTATCTCCACCATAATAAGCCGATATTTCCTGCTCCCTTCGATGCAGGCCTTTAAATAAATCTGCATCGCCCCCCGATTAAAAGTCTCTGTGAGCCTGTCCAACATATCCTCCGGCTTTTGCATGACCTGATACATGATATTCATGGCAATGGCTATGGCGATGCTGCTCAAAAGGTATTCGGGATATTTGAAACTTATCCCAAGGGAGGCGGCGGAGAGAAAAACAAAGAAATAAAGAGCCCAAAAATAAGCGGAACTCATGCGTTTTCTGTAAATTATCACGGTGATAAAGGTCAGCAGGGTGTAAAACGCTCCCAAAATATATAAAACCGGAAATAGGGCGGTGCGAATATAAAGCCCCTCTTTAACATAAAAAACACAGTGGGTGAAAGGATTCGAAAGGGTCAATGCCAACATGATCGCTTCCGGCAAAAGAAGCATGGCTCGAAGTCTGCGACCCTGCTTTTCCGGATTTACGGAGGCGAGGGCATAAAGAAACATCAAGGCGGGGAATATCACCTGAAGGGAGTAAAAAAGGGTATTCACCCCATAAACCAACGCCAAGGGCAGGCGGGAGACATTTTCGATTATAATGGAGGAGGCGATATCCAGAGCTATATCAAAAAATCCCATCACAAGGGCGATGGAAAACAACTTGTTTTGAGCAGAAGGAAATTGGCGCTTGCTGAAATAGAAGACGAGCGTCAAACTGAAGAATATAAGAGAACAAACGGCTATCTCATAGTTGTAATGATCCATTTTGCCCTCGAAGCCGCATCAGTAATTTATCATAATAAATGCTTTTTTAAAGTATATCAATTCCTTCGGCAAATTGCAACAAAACCCGCCGTTAAACAGCGGGCTTTGTTGGATTATTTTTTGGATTTTAAACCACCTGTAAAATGTAAAATTTCAGGTAATTCGTTTCGGGCACATTCCATAATATGGGGTGGTCGCAGGCCTGCTGACGAGTTTCGACGCTCCGCAATCTGAAGTTGCCCATTTTGGCGGCTTCTTTTAACATATCCTCGAACATGGCACTGCTCATGAAATGGGAGCAGGAACAACTCGCAAGATAACCTCCCCGCCCGAGGGCCTTCATCGCCTTGTGATTAATATCTCTGTAACCCCGATAGGCGTTTTTGATGGTCTTGCGGGATTTGGTGAAGGCGGGCGGGTCGAGGATAATAAGGTCATATTGCCCCTTTGTCACCGTATCCAAATAATCAAAGGCGTCCTGAACCACAAAGTCCGCCTCAACCCCGTTGAGCTTCGCATTTTCCCGGGCAAGCTTAATGGCCGAGGCGGATATATCCACCCCCGTGACCTTTTTTGCCCCGCCGAGGGCCGCATTAAGGGCGAAGGAGCCTGTGTGGGTGAAGCAGTCCAGCACATTTTTTCCCCGGGCTATTTTCCCCACAGACAGCCGATTGTACTTTTGATCCGGATAAAAGCCCGTTTTCTGCCCGTTTTCTATGTCTATCATGTATTTAACGCCGTTTTCTTCTATCGTAAAGGAGGTATCTTCCCCCTTCGGCACTCCCTCGATATACCAACCCTTGTTTTCCTCCAACCCCTCCAGGGCCCGCAGAGCATCGTCGTTTCTTTCGTATATGCCCTTTATCGTCGTATCCTCGTTTAAAACCCTGTATATTATCGGGAATAGTCTGCTCTTTAGGCGCTCCATTCCGTAGGACATGGTCTGAGCGACAAGGTAATCGGAGTATCTGTCCACCGTCAGCCCGGGAAACTGATCCGCTTCCCCGAATATCACCCGACAACAGTTTAAATCCTCGGCGGACATCACGCTTTTGCGGTATTCCCAGGCGTACCTCACCCTCCTCTCCCAAAAGGCATCGTCGAAGGTGTCGTTGGCGTTTGAGGAGATCAACCGCAGTCTTATCTTGCTTTTTTCGCTGTAAAGCCCGGTGCCGAGGTATTTTCCCTCTTGGGAGAATATGTCCGCCAGCCCTCCGTTTTCCATTTCCTCGGGGCTTTGCACTATTTCGTCTTCGTAAAGCCAAGGGTGGGCGCCCTCAAGCCATCTTTGACCCTTCTTTGTAACGGTGAAGGCGGGATAATTTCTTTGTATTTTCATTTTGTTTGTTCCTTTCCGGGAGCGCAGTATGGGCTTATTCAAGAAAGCTCGCCCTTGTTTGGGGCTTGAGCTTTATACCCTTCGGTGGGGATTATCCTGCATTTTTATGTTTAAGTCCGACGGAGCCTTGTTCGGGTTTTAGGCGTTTATTCGTTCTGTCGGGCATTTGTCGCTATTTGAGATTATAGCACAAAGAAGGGGCGTTGCGGGGGATTGGGGTTTGTATGTGTTTATAAAAGAAAGGGCGGCGGGGACAAGGCGGGGGGTGAAGCGGCGGGGGTGGGGAGGGG
>JAAYHF010000185.1 GCA_012727485.1 Eubacteriaceae bacterium | reverse complement strand
CTTTTGTTTTCTCTATTATAACATGTTTATTGTCGACAGCGTCTAAGTTCATTGCCCAATATATCCGATAAAATGTAAGCCGTTTTGCCTGAACCCTTTCCGCACGCAATAATAATATCAGGGTCAATTTCGCTTATTTGGTTTTTAATAATATCCTTATTCTCCGTCGCCCATTTGCGTATTTCGGACATATCGGCATTCGCCCCGCCCGGTGTTTTCTTCAAATTAACAGCGGCAATTTTATATAAATATTTTTCCTGTATTCCACATCGACTTTTTCAACATACTCTCCGCCTTCAAGTAACGCCTGCGTCCAACGGGCGATATTATTCCATGTGCGCCAGCCTTTTGCTCCCGGTGTGCCATCGAGCAAAAATTCGATTAAATCAAACGGTTCATTTGCATCTACTTCTTTTAAAACGAACAAAACC
This sequence comes from Eubacteriaceae bacterium, assembly GCA_012727485.1. Lineage (GTDB taxonomy): Bacteria > Bacillota > Clostridia > Eubacteriales > Anaerofustaceae > JAAYHF01. Next base: position 3,425 of record JAAYHF010000185.1, on the reverse strand, counting down.
TTTTTATTTTGCTTTTCCCATGTTTCTTGATCTACTATTCCGTCTTTTACCATCTCTATTTGCATTTCGTCGTTCTGCATGAGGATCTCCTTTTTGTTTTTTACAATGTTCATTGTGTATATTTGTTATTTTTTATACTTTCAACAACCTCATCCCTCAACCACTTCGGCTCAATCACTTCCACATAAGGCAGATACTGCAAAGCCCAAAACTTTATACCGTAAGCAGTTGCCCTAAGACTTACGGCAAAGCTTTGCTCGTCAAGCCTGCTAATTAAAATATCCGTCCCGAATTTGTCTATAACATCGCCTAGAATTACATTGTCGCAGTGCATAACGATGTTTTCCGGCGCTCCCGTGAAGGCATAAACGGCGCTTTCGATTTGATCCGTGAGATTTTCCCTTTTATCTGCCTTTTCTTCCAAAAGCGCAATGTCTTTAATCAGATCTATCCTGTAAAGGCTTAAATTCGGATAAGTATCCAAATTGCAGATAAGATAATAATGCTCGTTCAGATAGACCATGCCGTAGGGATTGACCTTATAGCTCTCATTTCTTCGGGGATAGAGCTTTTTATCCGCACGGTACTCCATATATGTAAAAGAAACCTTTTGCTTTAAGGTGATGGCCTCGTCAAGCAGTTCGATATTCCGGAAAACTTCCTTGTTATTTGTCTTTATATTGCCGCGGACAATTCTGAGATTGCGTAGGCGTTTCCCGTAATGTTTGCTTTGAGTATTTTGAAGCTTGTTTATGAGTTCCTCGGATTGCTTGGCGGGGATAAAGGGAAAGGAGCAGACGGCGTCCGTCAAAAGCTTCACCTGTGAGGGTTCGAAGGGGCGGGTTATAAGGTAATAACCGACTTTGTTATCCTTATAAAGCGAAATATCATAGCCGAGAAAGCATAAAAGCTCAATGGCGCTGTAAAGGGTTCTTCTGTCGGGCTTCAAATCGTAAAGCGCACTCATCTTTGCGATGATTTCTCGCATCGGCATTATGTGGCTTTCGTCCGAATAATCCCGCAGTATTTCGTAAAGGCAAATGGTAACGGCTCTTTCGGTGAGCATTTTTTACTTCCTCTTTTTATGATTGTAATGCTATTTTATACTATAGCCTGTGCAAATGTTTGTACAGGTGCGTCTGTTTCCCCTTGCGGCAATTTTGCATAACCGATTAACTACACACACTTTATTCAACGCTCAACGGCATAAAACCACCGCCCGAAATTGTCGGGTTCTTTATTATTCCCCACTCACCCAATAACCTTCTCCAACTTGAACTGCGCCTCAAACCTATCCCTTCCCCCCTGCACCTCGACCACATGAAAACCGCAGTTATTGATATAAAAGCGGTGGTTGCGGTAGGAAACGGCGGGGGTTTCGGTGGTCCATTTTTTAACCGAAGGGTAGGCGGCCTCCACCTTATTCCAAACCCGGGTGCCCAGCCCCCTCCCGCAGTATTCGGGGTCAAGGAATATACAGCCCAGATGACCGCTGTGGATTCCTTCGTAAATAAAGAGGATTATCGCGCCTATAAGCACCCCTTCGAGGTGAATGCAGTAACTTGTCGCCTTTGGCATAAGCGCCCATTTTCTTAAAAAACTCCCGTCGTCGTAACCTTCCGGGCCTCCCTTGGGCTTTCCGAAGAAAAGTCGGGCGTCCTCGTCAAAGGAACGCTCCATGATCGGGGTAAGCTCGGGTATGTCGGACTCCTTTAAGGGGGTGAATTCGATGTTGTAATCTGTCATTGTTTCTCCTTTTGAAATATTTATAAAGAAGAAACGCATCAAAATGCGTAAACGCAATAATGCGTTTACGCAATGCGTTTATGTATTTTGATGCGTTGCTTATTTTTCCCAATCCTAACCGAGCGGACTTAAGGCAATGCCGCATAATCAAGCATAAGCCGAATATTCCCTAAGCAACAGACATTAACCGACCGAAGGAAATCAATGTATAGTTATCGGGTTTCGGGTTTACTCGATCAACTTTGCCTGTGTCTTAGAAATATGCAAGGAGCTAAATCTTTTCGAAAACCAAGGTGGCCTGTATACGATCTCCTCCGCCTATACCCTTGCTCCCGCCTGTTGTGGTGGATATCGTGTGAAGTCTGTAACCCTTGCGGGCTTGATTGTTGATAACTTCCTCCAATTCCGTCAAATTGCCCGAGCCTGTGCCGAGAAATTTTTCCTTTAAAGTTACTTGCAAAACCACATAGCTCAATTCTTTTCCCGAAGCGGTGGAATATGAGGATTCTGTCTGTGCCTTTTCCGTGAAATCGGAAATATCTTCCTTGATCTTATTGAATAGCGCCATTTACTTCTCCTTTATGTTTTGAATTTTATAATTCAAGTATAACACCCGCAGATGCGGGTAACAAGTAAAATCGTATTCATGCAGAAATATTTTGTTTTAAATAATACCTTTAGAGTGGGTTTTGTTCCCGAAATTGTGGGGTGAAAGGGGGGAGGATTCGTGAATTGTCCCATAAAATATTTTAATAAATAATAACCGACAATAAGACCGAAAGCTGAAATTCTCGCCTTTTCCGTTGTCTGTTTTTCGGTAATCCCGCCCGGCAAAGCGACTTTTTTTCCAATTAAAGGCAAAGGCAGAGCCAAAGCGGAAGGGATAATTCATGTTATCCCTTCCGTTATGCCGTCAAAAGCCCCCTTAAGCCCGCCTTCCACCCGCACATTCGTCCCCGTTCTGAGGTAGCAGATATAAAGTTCCTCCGCCGCCGCGCCGTAAAGTCCGCAGTAGGCGAGGGCATAGGCCCTTATCTGTCTTTCATAGCGCCTGAGGTTCGCTTCGAACCGTTCCCTGCCCGTCAAGGCGTCCGTCTTGTAATCTATAATGTATCGTTTCCCTTTATAAATAAAGCTCAAATCTATTATGCCTTGAATCAGGATTTTTCCCGTCGCCCCCTCCCATTCGCTTTGCACCTCCCCCGGGGGCAAGGCCATGATGAATTCCGTCTCCCGGCGTATGTCCTCGGCGTTAAGCAGGGCTTTTCCTATGTCGCTTTGGAGGAAACGGACAATATCCCCCTCGTAGATGGCCTCCCTTTGCCCCGGGGTGAAGCGGCCCTCTTGCGTCAGGTTGTCAAGCTGCTCTTTCACCCCCTCCCCAAGGTTGTCCGAAAGCGCCTTTAAATTTAGATATTGCAGGGCTTTGTGGGTGAGAGTTCCCCTTGCGGCGCTGTCGTATACGGCCTTTCCCTCCCGAATAAGCTCCTCTTTGGCGAAGGAGGGCGGGGGCAGAATCGCCGCATAGCCGCTGCCCATTTCCGCTTCGTCGGAATGTTTCAGGGCGGAAACGGAAAGCTTCGTGGGAACAAGGGTATCCTTCAAATAGGGGTAAACGAACAACAGCCTTTCCCTTAAAAGGCGGGTGAGCCTCTCCTTCTCCCGGGGCGGCAGTATTT
>JAAYHF010000184.1 GCA_012727485.1 Eubacteriaceae bacterium | reverse complement strand
GCAAGAAAAAATTCACGCCGCAGGCATGAAAGTTTCAAGGGCATATTCTTCACCACTTCTATACACTTAATAAATTTCTTTCCGCCTTCTGTTATCCCCTCAAAAAACCAACAGCCAATCATAAAGACAATCGCAATCGCCCTTGCGCCGAAGTAAATATTATTACCATTTCACAAGAAAGAAGGAACGGCGGTTGAGGGTTGCCGTTAAATGGGATTAAGCGGGCGGGGCGACACTGCCCTTAAAATAGGGAACACTTCCATGTTATAGCGTTTCAATGTGTATGTTCTCGTCTTTGGCTTTCCTTTCTTGCTGTTTTTGCTATTCAATAAACACTTCATTAAAGCCCATTCTCTAACCCCCGGTAATACAAAAAAGTTCACGCCGTCGGCGTGAACTTTATGATAATTCTCTATTTATCGGAAGCGAAATTTAAAACCTTCTCGTAATTAACCGGGTCCGTCGCCCCCTCCGTGCTGAAAAGTAATATAACGCTGTCCTTATTAAGCCCCAAAAGCTCCCTGCCCTCCGAATAGGCTTCGTCTTCGCAGAGGCGGCAGACAAGCCCCGCCGTTACCGCGCCGCTTTCTCCGGAGACGATCGGTTTATCCCCGGCTTGCGGGCGGGCAAGGCGGCGCATACCCTCCTCGGAAATGCTGTCGGAGCATTTGATAAAGGCCTTTGCCCCCTGCATCAAAAGCTCGTAAACGCAAAGGCTCACACTGCCGCAGTTAAGCCCCGCCATTATGGTGTCACATTCCCCCTCAACACGGGTTATTTTCCCATTCAGGGCGCTTTGATATATGCAATCCGCCCCCGCCGCTTCCACAATGGAAACAAACGGCGGATTATTCCTCAAGCTATCCAACAGATAACCCATCACGCCCCCGGCCATGGAGCCGACCCCCGCCTGCAGGAAAACATGGGTGGGAAGCAGACCTTCCATTTGCTCTATGGCCTCCGAAGCCATGGTGGTGTAGCCCATGGTGATGTTCCAAGGGGTTGCCGTGTAGCCCTCGAAACCCGTGTCCTGCATGAGGAAATAGCCGTTTTTCTTTGCAAATTCGGCGGCGTGGGCGACTGTGGCATCGTAATTAAAGTCCGTTACCTCAACGCACGCCCCCAAGGCTCTTATCGCCTCCACCCGACTTTCGGCGCTCCCCTTGGGCATGAAAACGAAAGCCCTCGCCCCGGCGTTTGCGGCCGCCCAGGCTACGGCTTTGCCGTGGTTTCCGTCCGTAGCAGTAACAAAGGTAAAAGCTTTAGCTTTTACCTTTGTTACTGCCAAAGATTTTGCTTCAGCAAAATCTTTTTCGCAGATTTGATTATAAGCCTTGGCTTTTGCATTTGTTACTTCCATAGTTTTTGCTTCAGCAAAATCTTTTTCGCAGTTTTCGTTATCAGCCGAAGCTTTTACACTTGCTACGGTCGAAGACTTTGCGTCGGCACAATTTTTTGAGCAGATTTCGGTATAGGCTTTGGCTTCTGCTTTCGTTATTTTGCTATCTTGATTTACTTTATCTATTACATTCGCTTGCGCCGCAAGCTTTTCGCCTAAGTTGTCCTTTATGTCGTTTAAAGCGCTTGCTTTTTCGCTTGTTGCCTTGCCGTTTTGATTTACGGTTTCGGTTTTTAACTTCGTCGGGGAGTTTTCTTCGGCTTTGGCGTTTTCTTCTTTAATAAGCTTTTCCATTGCCCAAGAAGCGCCGAGGGCTTTGAAGGCGTTCAGGCCGAAGCGGTGGGATTCGTCCTTTATGTATATGGCTTTAACGCCGAGGGTTTCCGCTAAGGCTTTCAGGGATATGAGGGGGGTGGGGCGGTAGGCGGGGAGGGATTGGTGGAAGCTTCTTATTTGTGAATAATTCTCTTTGTTGAACCTTTCGGGGAGAACGAGGGGCTCTTTATTGGGGTTTATCAGTATTTCGATTTCTTCGGGGGTATGATTGGTTTTCATATTATTTTCCTTTCCTTGGGGTGTTTTTTCGGCTTAAAGATACCTTGCTTTCAAGGCGGGAAATTCTTTAAGGCGAGGCGGGACAATGTTATAAGACCTGCACACAGGCAAAACGAACAATACCGCTTTCGGCCCACCGATAAGATTATAATATCTGAGCGATGTTGATTGAAGGGCTTTTGTATATTATAATCAAACTTGTAAACACAGCGGCAGAACCGTTAAAGGAATAATTATGGAAAAAGAAAAAAAATGCTCCTGCACCATTAAAACGATATCCACCGATAAAGCTCCCTCGGCCATAGGCCCCTATTCACAGGCGAAAAAAGGGGGAAAGCTCCTCTTTGTTTCCGGCCAGCTCGGCACAGATCCGGCGACGGGCGCCTTTGCCGGGGACGACCTCGCTTCCCAGGCAGTACAGGCGATGGAAAACCTCAAGGCCATTGTGACGGCGGCGGGGCTTACCATGGACGACATAGTCAAGACCACCTGCTTCATATCCGATATGAATAACTTCGCCGCCTTCAACGAGATTTACGGCAAGTATTTCACCGCCTTCCCCGCCAGAAGCTGTGTGGAGGTATCCGCACTTCCCAAGGGGGGCTTGATCGAGGTGGAAGCCATAGCCTTCGGAGAAGGGGAATAAAAAGGCGACGACGCATAAATCGAAAACAAAGCGCCGAACTTATCGGAGAGAACGGGCAACAGGCTGTAAACAGAATTTTTACACGCCGCATATGTTTGGGATTTTACGGAACGCTCCTTGTGTGAAATTTTTTCCCGCCTCTTTGTGCGGCACCGTTACCCGTGGTGATATGTCGCTATCTGAAGCGGATAAGTTCGGTCTGTTTTCTTATGGAATTTATGCTTTAACCCGATTGCTTATGCCCGATAATCTGCGGTTATTGACGACCCGCCCGAAAAGGTTGCCCTTAAATGCTGTCCTTAAGGGTTGCCTTCAAGTGCTGTCCTTAAAGCCGAACCCTTCCCCCGAAGCGGGGGATTTCGGCTTTTTCGGCGGCGGGCTTTCGCAAAAGAAACGGAAGGAATATCCCATGAACAATGTGAACAAAACCCTCTACATACCCCTTTCGGGAAAGGCCTTGGTGAGCGAAAAGGGGATAATATTAAACGACCCGAAGGCCGAGGAGATATGGAAGGCGGAGGGTTTTGCCATAGGCGGAAAATCCGAATCGAAGTGGCTCGCCTATTATATGGGTATGCGCTCGGCGGTTTTCGATGATTATCTCAAAGAGAAACTCACGCAATACCCGTCGCGGGTCGTACTGCACCCGGGTTGCGGCATGGACAGCCGCATATTGCGGGTGGGTTGCGGGGGGCATTTGTGGTACGATCTGGACTTCCCTGAGGTCATTTCGGAGCGCAGGAAGTATTTCAGCGAAACCGAAAACTATCGCATGATTTCCTCCGATGCCACCGACACCCGTTGGCTGAAGGAAATCCCTCCCGAAACGGGGGCGCTGGTGGTGATGGAGGGAATTTCCATGTATCTTGCGCCCGAAAAGCTCAACCGACTTTTGGGGGAGCTGACGGCTCATTTCGGAGAAGTGTGCCTGCTCATGGACTGCTACACCGCCTTGGCCGCCAAAATATCCAAATATAAAAACCCCGTCAACGAGGTGGGGGTCAGCGAGCTTTACGGCATAGACGACCCGAGCTACCCCGTGAGGGACACGGGCTTGAAATTCGTCCGGGAACATTCTCTTACCCCCGAGGGGCTGATAAACTGCCTTACGGGTTTTGAACGGCTCTTTT
>JAAYHF010000002.1 GCA_012727485.1 Eubacteriaceae bacterium | reverse complement strand
GTTTTTGGGATCCGAGAACAAGTACTTTTTATAATTCTGACCAGGTCACTTTGGTAAAAGCCACGATAGAAGAACTAAATTATAATAGGATTTCTTACGAAACCTATCTTTTATGCTTCCGACCAGTCATTTCATAATATTTCTGTTTTATACAAAAATAATTAAAGGAACGGGTTAAAAAATGAAAGCACCAATTTAACGAAATGACCATAGATCAGAAAACAAAAAAACATGAATTACATAAAACAACAAAGCCATAAAGAAGAACCAATCCCTACACAAACCCGCCCCACCAACGCCCAAAATAACTCTCCTCAGGGAAAAGCCTTCTTTATAACCTCCAAAGTCAAACTTTTCTTTTCACAAATTTCAATACTCAGTTGCAATTTGTGAATTTCATATTTTGACCCGGTCAGAAAGGGAAAAGAAACTACTGTATCTCCGCTTTTATACGGAAGCTTTTATGAAAATGGCCGGATCAGAAAGGCAAGCTTTTCCCGGCGTAACGGGTTAAATGAATAATCATTTAGACCCGGTCATAAATGAAAAATCGTTTTATCAAAGTGACCAGGTCACCCCCATACACCACACTCCCCAACCCCCCCCCAATCCCACCACACTTTAAAAACCCTCCAAATCCTATTTATCCAACCCTTGACTATCATTCCCCCCATAACTTATAATTCAAACAAATCCAAAGCGTTGAAGCGAGTACAATCCAACCGAGCTTCCGCAAGTAAATATCGTAATATCGTAGATTTTACCCTACGCCAAAAACAAATTACGATGGTTTGAACAACGACAACAAAATCACCGCAATGCTCACTAAAAGGCAATTACATTCAAACAGCCGGACTACGGGGTTGACTTTCGAAAAGAAACTAAGTATACCATACATAGAAAAGGAGCAAAAACATGAAAGATTTCATCATGAATAAAGCCATGGAAAAGCTCTCCGCGGAAATCTCGGAATACCGCCTCGGACACACTCTAAGGGTGGCCTTTCTGTGCGTCGAACTGGCGCGTCTTTACGGGGTTGACGAAAATTCGGCCCAAATAGCGGGGCTACTCCACGACAACGCCAAGGACATGAGCATTGAGGAAATGTCGAAATATGCCGAAAAAAAGGGAAAGCCCCTGAGCGAGGACGAGCTGAAATACCCGGCTGTATTACATTCGCCGCTGGGCGCGTTGCGTGCCAAATACGAGTACGGCGTTGACGACGAGGATATATTGAATGCCATTTCTTCCCACACCACCGGCAGGGTGGGCATGAGCGATTTGGAGAAGATACTTTTCATTGCGGACATGACGGAAGCCGGCAGAACCTTCGAGGGGGTGGAGGAGCTGCGGATTTTATCCCGTGAAAGCTTGGACGAAGCCCTTTTAGCCTGCCTTAAACGGTCTATCGGCTTTGTTATGGAAAAGAAACAGACGCTTTGGGAGGACAGCGCCCGGGTCTGGAATTGGGCTTTAGGGAATATACGGTAGGTCGGGCGCGGTCTTGACAGCTATATTAAATGACTTTACATCGAAAACCCATGGAAGGGCATGGGGTTTTTACGAGAACGGTTTAATACCTTTGAAAACAATTAAAGGCAAACTATATAATTCATATTGAACAGTATGCTTATGAATGTTTTAAAAAGAAAAAACACCTTTAATCCTTTAATTTATCGGATAAAACTCTTTCTTAAGCCCCTTGGAAGCTTTGCTCGTCATCAGAGAGATGAACTCCGTTCTGTCCGAAACACCTTCAGGAATTCCTCTTTAGACCTGGTCAAAAAGAGAAAATCACGTTTTATCAAAGTGACCCGGTCACTATGTAAAAACATAAAAACACCGCCAAATCATTTCCTCAATATCCCCCATTCATATTCACACGCAATAAGCCAACACCACACAATTTATCAACAGACAGCATGACTTAACCCCAGAAGACAAAAATATCTCCGGTTCTTTAAATTGCTTATCGCATGAAAGCAACCTGATTTCAAAGGCGCATGTACGACTATGAATGACTACCATTTATATCTTAAGCAAGGTAGGTTTCTTTTTCATGGTTTTCTTTTGTGCTGTATAGTCTTAACATTATGACCAGGTCAGAATGAAGAAACATTTTTATCGAAATGACCGGGGCAGAAAAAGAAACTTTACAAAGCAACAAAGTCATAAAGTGAAATGTCACTTTGTGACATATCACTTTGTGAAAAGTCACTTCGTGACATGGTCTTTCCAACAAAACAAAATCGCAATCCATTCTCCCATGCCCTCCGAGATTTTCACGGATATTCACTTTACCCCGCTTTTATCGCCGCGTTCCCCGCCCCTATTGTCAAAATCGCGCAAATCGGTTATAATCCTTAGAAATAAACGGGGGTAATTTATGGCAAAGCTTAAACTAACCCTTTCCATGCTGATATTCGGCACAATAGGGCTTTTTGTGAATTTTCTTTCCCTGCCTTCGGGATTGGTGGCCTTAACCCGGGGGGCGGTGGGTTCGGCTTTTATTCTCCTCGCCCTGATACTATTGAAAAAAAGGCCCTCGGGGAAAGCGATCAAAAACAACCTATGGCTTCTCATCTGCTCCGGGGGGGCGATAGGAATAAATTGGATACTGCTTTTCGAAGCTTACAAGCGCACGGGGGTAGCCCTGGGTACGCTTTGTTATTATCTCGCCCCGGTTTTCGTCGTACTTGCCTCCCCCATCGTGTTAAGGGAGAAACTCACCGCAAAGAAGATAGTTTGCGTTCTGCTTGCCATGGTCGGCATGGCAGCTGTCTGCGGAGTGTTCGGGGGCGGGGCGGACGGTTCTGACGCTGTCGGAATGCTTTTCGGGGTAGGCGCGGCGGTGTTCTACGCCTCTGTAATACTGATGAATAAATTCTTAAAGGATATTTCCGCTTACGATTCCACCTTGCTTCAGCTCTCCGCCGCCACCGTAACCCTTGCCCCCTATGTTATATTTTCCGGGCAATTAAATTCGCTCGTCATTGACGGCAGGGCGGCGGCACTGCTCGCCGCGGTGGGAATCATTCATACCGGGGTCGCCTACTGCCTTTATTTTTCCTCCATGGCGGATTTACCTTCCCAAACCATCGCCCTATACAGCTATATTGACCCCGCCTTCGCCCTTATCCTCTCCGCCGTCGTTCTAAAGGAAAAGCTCACAGCCGCGGGTATTGCGGGCGCTTTCCTAATATTGGGTTCCACCCTTTTCAGCGAGTTGACCGAGGGAAAAAAGACGGAGGGGTTGTCTGATTGAGTGTTTTCGGAGGTTTAACAAGTTTTCCCGTCTTTTTCGAATATTTTTGGATTTCGTTATTTATCGAGATATGGCGTTTTCCATTCTGACCGGGTCATAATAGGAAAACGCTTGTTTTTGATATTACTATCAATTTACTCTTGACAGAAAAGAAATCTGTAGGCATAGCTTATCAGCTCTTTAGGGCTTCGGAGTAATCGGGGAGTTAATATCGCCTGTTTTTGGGTTTTATTCGGAGGTTTTTGCAAAAAATAATTTGCCTTTCTGACCCGGGCACAATGGAAAAACTTCTTTCTCTATTTAACCGAAAGAGAAAAGGGCAAAGTAATCTTCTTCTTTTGTACTTCAGGGAAAGCAAAGATTTTAACGGTTTTTCCGGTATTGAATTATTTCGAAGTTCATAGGGATCTTTTACTATTCTGACCCGGTCACAATGACAAAAGCTGTTTTCCATGTTAGTTTGCCTTGCTCCGACAAAAAAATCTGCGAACAAAGTTATCGGCTCTTTTTAAGGCTTCGGTACTATTGAGAGATTTGATAGAATTCTTGCTTGCCTTAAAGATTATTCGGAATTTCGCTGTAATTTGCCTTTCTGACCAGGTCACAATGGGTAAGCTGCTTTCGATATTAACTTCGGTATGCTTTGACCGAAAGAGAAAAGGGCAAAGTAATCTTCTTCTTTTGCGCTTCAGGGGAAGCAAAGATTTAAACGGCTTTTCCGGTATTGAATTAATTCGGAGTTTAAATTCCATAGGATTCTTTTACTATTCTGACCCGGTCACAATGACAAAAGCTGTTTTCTATATTAGCTTCGCCTTGCTCCGGCAGAAAAACTGCAAACAAAGTATACCGGCTTTTTTGGACTTCGGTGTTTTCCGGGTGTATTTGTTCGTCTGTTCCGGGGTTTTTATATTGAAAAAATTCTTATAAAACTCTTGTTTTAAATATCCTGACCCGGTCAGAAACAAAAATCACATAAAGCGGTAAACCCAATTTTGTTCGGTAGAAAATCATTTCCAAAGTGACCTAATTTAGACCGGGTCACTATGAAACAGAGCGGAAATTACCGTACCTTGTCAATCAATTTTTTGCAAACTGACCGGGTCAGAACTTAAGCGTAAATATCGGAGGGAATTTTTAGTTTTTGACCGGGTCGGAAAAATAAACATAATAAGAATATTATTGTGTTATTTACCCCAATATGTAGCTTTTGTCATGCTGACCAGGTCACAATGACAAAGCTGTTTTCTATGCTACTTCGCCTTGCTCCGACAGAAAATTCTGCAAACAAAACTTATCGGCTCTTTTAAGGCTTCGGTACTAGTGAGAGATTTGATAGAATTCTTGCTTGCCTTAAAGATTATTCGGAATTTCGCTGTAATTTGCCTTTCTGACCAGGTCACAATGGGTAAACTGCTTTCGATATTAACTTCGGTATGCTTTGACCGAAAGAGAAAAGGGCAAGTTTATCTTCTTCTTTTGTACTTTGGGAGAGTTATCCCTGAATAGAACTTATTCGTAGTTTAAATCACGCACAGGCATTTTTCCTATTCTGACCGGGTGCACAATGACAAAAGCTGTTTTCCATGTTAGTTTGCCTTGCTCCGACAAAAAATCTGCGAACAAAGTTATCGGCTCTTTTTTAGGGCTTCGGTGTAATTGGGGGCTATAACAAGATTTGTGTTTGCTTGGCGGCTATTTAAATTTTATTTTTTGTTTTATTATGAGTATGTCAGCCAAAATAATACCTTTCCATTCTGACCCGGTCAAAACAAAAAAACCTATTACAATATTAACTTCTTCGATCTGCTTTTAACAGAAAAGATAATCGGCGTATAAGCTTATCATCTCTTTTAATCTCGGCGCTGAAAGGGGCTTTAACCGCATTTTCGCCCGATTAGCCTTCTTCAAAGTTCCTTACTTTGCCATATGTAAATTTGCCTTTCTGACCCAGTCAAAATGGAAAAACTTCTTTCGCCATTTTGACCGAATAACAAAAGGGCAAAACTTATCTTTTCCTTTCGTGCTTCGGTAGAAGCAAAGATTTTAACGGCTTTTTCCCCGAAAAGAATTAATTCGGTGTTTAAACTTCGCAGGGATCTTTTATTATTCCGACCCGGTCGCAATGCAAAAAGCTTTATTAAAAACCTACTCTGTTGATAACAACTCAACGAACAATCCCAACCAACTCCCTCAAAACTTCTGAGCAATCAAGGGCCTTTTTTATCAGCTTATGCCCCCTTTCATTCGGGTGTATCCCGTCGATACAAAGATAATCGCCGGCTTCCCCGATTTCTAAAAAAGGGGTTCTTATATCTATAAGGGCGGCCTTTGTCCGCTCGCATATTCCTTTTAAAGCTTGACTGTAACTTTTATGATAATTGTAAATGCCCTCCACGCTTCCCCCGAGCCAGCGGAGAATCGCTTCCCCGTCCAACCCCCTGCTCACCCAATCGAAATACCTTTTCGGCTCCAACGGAGGCAAATCCAACAGGGCGACTCCCTTTGCCCCCCTTTGAAAGGCCCTTTCTATCAGCGCTTCGTAGGTGGCAGTAAATCTTTTAAGGGGCGTTTTCGAGGGGTGATAATCCCGGGGGAAAGCCGCTATTTCCTTCCAAAGGAAATCGGAATCGTTTCCGCCGTATTCGAATAGCACAACCCCTTCAAGCTCCTCTTTTTCGCAGTATTCGAATTCGCGGGCCCCGTCGGTCACAGTGGCGCCCATCTTCGAGCGGTCGGTGTATTCTATGGAGTTTTCCCCGCAAAAAAGGCGGATAAAATTATCCTTTAATATATGGTATCTTGAGCCTTCGCCGAGGTATATACCCTTTGTTATCGAATCCCCGAAAATCGTCAGGCTATTCATCGCGTTTAAATTACCTTTTAATATCGTTTTAATTATTATATTACGGCTTGCTTAAAATGTCAATGGCTTCTTTCCCTCTTTGTGATATAATGCAAAGGACGACCGAACAGGGAGATAAGATGGAAGAAATAAAAGCGCAAATAGAGAAGCTGAGGGGCGAGGAGGGGGGCTACGGAAGTTTTCCCGACATACCCCTATATATGGATCAGCTCATAGCCATATTGTCCAAGAATGACTCACCCCTAAAGGAAAATGAAAAACTCACCTCCTCGATGGTGAATAATTACATCAAGCAATCCCTTATACCGAGGGCAAACGGCAAAAGATATTCCCGGGAGCATCTTGCCTATCTTTCCGTTTTCACAAAGCTGAAATGCGCCCTGAGCGTGAAGGACGCGGGGGAGCTGACCAAGCAGACCCTTTCCGGCGAAAACATCGGGGAGAATTACGACGGCTTCCTCAGGGTTTTGGACGAAAGTCTGGGGGAGATGGCGGAGAAGATGGGGAGCAAAGAGGATATAAAGCGGCTCGCCCTTAAATGCGGGGTTGATGCTTATGTGAACAGGATACTTTGCGAATATCTGATAAAAAGCATCGAAGGCCCACCGGCTAAAAAAGCAAAGTGAGCCGATTTAACTAAGCTTATTCTAAGCCGACAGGTGCAAAATAACAGCGGAGAGTGCCATGAAACTGCTTTATGCGGAGGACGAGCTTGCCATGTCCCAAGCCGTCACCGATATTTTAACCTATCACAGATACGATGTGGACGCCGTTTACGATGGGACCGACGCCCTTTACTATGCCCAAAACCAACAATACGACGGGATTATTTTGGATATTCTGCTCCCGGGCATGAGTGGGCTGGAGGTGCTGAAAAAACTGCGAAGCGAGGGAAACAGCACCCCGGTATTGATGCTCACCGCCGTCGGAGAGGTGGAGGACAGGATAGCGGGTCTGGACTGCGGGGCGGACGACTATTTGCCCAAGCCCTTCGCCATGGGGGAACTTTTGGCCCGGGTCAGGGCAATGTTGCGCAGAAAAGACGAATTCACCCCGAATATATTGGAATGCGGAAACGTTTCTCTGAATCAGCAGAAAAGCGAGCTTTCCGCCAACGGGATAACCCTTGTCCTTCCCCGCCTCGAATACAAGCTCATGGAAATTTTAATGTTAAACACCAACCGCTTCCTTTCCACCGAGGATCTTTTGGTCAAGCTTTGGGGCTATGACACCGACACCGAGCCGGGGGCGGTTTGGGTTTATATTTCGTATCTGCGCAGGCGCCTGAGCGCAATCGACGCTAATATAACCATAGAGGCGAAAAGAGGGGTCGGTTATTCGCTGAAAGTGACAACCCCGGAGGAATAAACGGATATGGCCGAAACACTGCGTAAAAAATTCACCGGGGTATCCATGGCGGCGGTGAGCTGTCTTATACTTCTGCTTGTCACCATGATAAATGCGGCAAATATAATCTTAACTTCCAAGCAGACCGAAAGAAGCCTTTATATAATTTGGGAAAACGAGGGAGCCCTCCCCCCCCTGCCCACTCCCCCGGGCGAAAAACTCCCCTCGGGCCTTTTCGGGGGAGGGAAAAACGATTACGATACCATGCTTTCTTCCAATTATTTCGTCGCGATATTCAACCTTAAGGGGGAGATAATCCGCATAGATGTGAGCCGTACCTCCGAGGTGAGCGAAGAAGAAGCCCGTCAAGCTGCCCTTGAGATATACGGGGGCGGCAAGGAAGAAGGCAGGAAGGAAAACTACCGCTTTCTCATCAAATCCTCCCCGAGGACCGGGGGCAAGGTGGCGGTGTTTTTGGATAACCGAACGGAGATAATTTCCTATTTGAGGGTGCTTTTGCTCTCCGTTTTGGTGGGCGCTCTTTGCTGGGCGGCTATGCTGCCCTTGGTGGCTTTGCTTTCCGCCAAGGCCATTAAACCCATAGCCGACAACATGGAAAGGCAGAGGCAATTCGTCACCGATGCGGGTCACGAGATTAAAACCCCGCTGGCGATCATAAGCGCAAACACCGAGGCGCTGGAGCTTTATCAGCAGGAAAGCAAATACAGCCGCAACATCAAGGATCAGGTGAGCCGCCTTTCCTCGCTGATGAACGACTTGCTCCTGCTCGCCCGTTCGGACGAATATTCCGCCGCCCCATACGGCGGCAAGGCAATGCCCGAAGGTTTTTCTTTGAGCGAGGTCGCTTCGCAGAGCCTGCGGCAATTTAAACTTTCCATGGAACTAAAGGGAATAAGTCTTACGAGCGAAATATCCTCGGAAATAACTATTAATGCCGATAAGGAGGGGATAAAGCGCCTGCTTTCCATATTGCTGGACAACGCCGTTAAATATACAAATGAAAACGGGATAGTCAACTTCGGGCTTTTCAAACAGGATAAGCGAATTATCCTGCAAATAGAAAACACCGTCGAATCCCTGCCCGAAGCCGCCCCCGAAAAGCTCTTTGACCGCTTCTATCGGGCGGACGCCTCCCGAAGCCAAAAAACCGAGGGCTACGGCATAGGTTTATCCGCCGCCAAAGCCATCGCCCGGGCGAACAACGGGGTGATAACCGCCGAATATAAGCAGGGAAATGCGGTCTGTTTCACCTGCGTATTTAAGACCAAATAATATTGCGGACTCCTGCAAACCATAGCTAAGGGACGGCCTTGAGGGAAGGGGGCTGTCCTTTCTTAGTTAATCCACCGCAAACTTAAGGCTATATCGCACAAAAGTTAACCATAAAAAGAAACCTTATCTTTTGTTTCGGATATGAATGGCAATCATTCTTGAATAGTATACTTGCCTTTGAATAGGGTTGCTTTTATACGGTAACCACCTAAGAAGCGGAAAGCTCTTTCCCTTTTTGGGTTTTAAATAATGATGTCCGTTGTTAACTCCCTTTGTGCGTTGTTGCCTTAACTGCTCCGTGAATGGGTTTTTTCGTTCCTTTGGCGGGATATGCAATGCTCCCGCTTAATCTAAGTTTTTAAGGCTATACCGCAAAAAAATAAACCATAAAAGAAACCTTATCTTTTGTTTCGGATATAAATGGTAATCATTCTTGAATAGTATACTTGCCTTTGAATAGGGTTGTTTTCATACGGTAAACACCTAAGAAGCGGAAAGCTCTCTCCCCATTTAGGTTTAAATCATGCTGTCTGTTGATTATTACCTAATTATGCGGTGTTGCCTTAATCCTTTTATTAATCGCGATTACACACTCCGCTTTTGCTCTTAGGTATCGCTCGCATGATTATAGACAGGCAGACTTATTTCCTCGTATAAAATGAATAATCGCCGTTATGCGTTATTATCCGTCTATCGGAATTATTGCAATTCCGTAAATGGGTTTTCCGTTCCTTTGGCGGGGGTTGCAATGCTCCCGCTTAATCTTCTCCGATGTTTTTTTGATGCCGTTATTAAAGCCCCGTTTCACCTTCGCATAACCGTTTGCGGTGTTTATTTTCGTTTCCCTATGTTTGCAGAATATAATAGCCTCACATCAAAAAGTAATAAGATTTAAGGCTATACCGCAAAAAAGAAAGCCATGAAAAGAAACCTTATCTTTTGCTTAAGATATAAATGGCAATCATTCTTGAATTATACTTGCCTTTGAATATGGTTGTTTTCATACGGTAAACACCTGAGAAGCGGAAAGCTCTCTCCCCATTTGGGTTTAAATAATGCTGTTTGTTGATTAACTCCCTTTGTGAGTTGTTGCCTTAACTGCTCCGTTAATGTGCTTTCCGTTCCTTTGGCGATTTACTAAGCTCCCGCTTGACCCCGCCGATCATTTGTTTATACCGCTATATTGTTATAAAGCCCCGTTTCTCCTTCGCATAGCCGTTTGCGATGCTTATTTTTATGTTTTCAGAATTATAAACCGTCGCATCAAAGGAATAAACTTTATCCGCCCGAAGCGCAAAAGTCAAAAACCCCCGAAAAAAATTGCTTATTATCGCCCTTTCTTAACTAATTCTAAGGCAGGGCGATTATGCTCGTTAATGTCACAGGCAACACAGCCGAAGAAAGGAGTGAGAACAAAATGAAATTCAGGCATGAAATGAAGCATTTGATAAACCCCTTCGATATGATTTGTTTAAGGGGCCGCCTTAAGGCGGTGATGAGTTTGGACGCGAATGCGAAGGAGGGGCGTTACGAAATAAGAAGCCTTTATTTCGACGATTATGAGGACACCGCCTTAAGGGAGAAAATCGACGGGGTGAACAGGCGGGAGAAGTTTCGGATTCGCTATTACAATTCACGGCCCGATCCCATTTATCTGGAGAAAAAAAGCAAGATAAACGGGCTATGCAACAAGCAAAAATGCCCGATCACCCCAAAGGAAGCCGAAGCGCTTCTCAAAGGGGATTATGCCCTGCTTGCGGGTTCGCAAAGGCCGCTTTTAAACGAGCTTTGCGAAAAGATGCAAATTAAGCAATTAAGGCCGAAAACCATCGTGGATTACACCCGTGAACCCTTCGTATATTCCCCGGGGAATGTGAGGGTGACGCTTGATTACAACATCAGAACCTCTGTGAACTGTTTGGATTTTCTCGATGGGGATTGCCTAAGCATACCCGCCGCAGAGAATGTGATAATTTTGGAGGTCAAATGGGACGAATACCTGCCCGCGGTGATAAGGGACATTGTGCAGACCCCCTCGAGCCGCACCGCCGCCTTTTCGAAATACGAATTGTGCCGCAGATACGGTTGAAAAAGCCTATCGGCGGGTAAAACAAAGGGCATGGGCTTGACCGAAGCCGCCCTTCGCCGGGGCACGGGTTGCCCTTTGTCGAAGGCCTTGGGGGTGTGCATACACGGGTAAAGCCTGCCTGCACCTTTGTTTTTACACCGCTACGCTCGCTATAGGGAAATTATTATCCCGTTTAGTAATAAGCGAATTTATGGGGGAAAGGCGATTTTGACAAGCCGTTTATATGGACGGTTTCACCCGGTTTGACCCTTGCCGATACACGGGGCAAGAGATTGACCCGTGGCGGAAATGTTCGCATAAACGGCGGCGCTACGATAAGGCTTATCGGAGTGAGGGTTAATGGCGATTAAGGGAGGTGAAAGCTTTGGCGCATTGTCACCTTGTTGCTTATTTAGTCGGTTATATACCTTACCGATACCGCAGAACAAGCGATTGACACAAAGCGGAAATGCCCTCATATACGGCGGCGCTACCGATAAGACCTATCAGCCGTGAGGGTTAAGGGCGATTAAGGGGGCGGGTGAAAGCTTTTGTGCATAATTATCTTGTCTTTTATATAGTCGGTTTTGACTTTTGCCGATACCGCAGAACAAGGGATTGACATAAAGCGGAAATGCCCGCTTATACGGCGGCGCTACCGATATGGTCTTGTCGGTCGTGAGGGTTAGTGGCGATTAAGGGGGTAAAAGCTTTGGCGCATCGTCACCTTGTCGGTAAAGCTTAGGGTAAAATCGGCTCTCTCGCCGCCCTTCGGGGTTTGACCGTTTTCGTTTATCGGGCCGCGCCCGTTTATATATATCCGGCTTGCCGGAAAACAATAATACAAGGAGAATAATAATGAGCTTCAACGATATTTTTAAATCAAACTTTCTGGAAAACATAACAAGCGTCACCTTTTTCGATATGGCGCTTTCCTTACTGCTTTCCTTCCTTTTGGGAATGTATATCTTCCTCGTTTACAAAAAAACCTTTGCGGGGGTGATGTATTCCTCAAGCTTCGGGGTGGCCCTGGTCGCTTTGACGATGATTTCCACTTTGGTGATATTGGCGGTTACTTCCAATGTGGTGCTTTCTCTGGGTATGGTGGGCGCCCTTTCCATCGTGCGCTTCCGCAGTGCCATAAAGGAGCCGTTGGACATCGCCTTTCTTTTCTGGTCGATAGCGGTGGGGATCGTACTGGCGGCGGGGCTTATTCCTCTGGCGGTTTTCGGCAGTGTGGCAATAGGGCTTGCCCTCATCTTCCTTGCCAACAAAAAGACCCATACCCGCCCCTATATGGCTGTGATACGCTGTGAAAACCAAGCTTCGGAAAATAAGGCAATGGAATTTTTGAAGATGCGCTCCCTGCGCTGTGCGATAAAGAGCAAAACGGCGCAAAGGGGCTTAATCGAACTGAATACGGAGATTCGCCTGAAGGACGACAACACGGATTTCATCAACGAGCTTTCCGAGATGGAAGGGGTAACAAGCGCTGTGCTGGTGAGTTATAACGGCGACTATATGGGCTGATATGTCTACTTCGAAAAATATAGAAAGGATATGTATTCTCTGCATAGTCCTCGCTTTGGCGGTGACTTTCATATTCATGAACGCCGAGGGGCTGGGGATCGCAAAGAACGAAATATCCCTCGGCTATGAACAGCGCCTTTTCGATACTTCCGTGGTACACACCATCGAGATAACCATGGAAGGCTGGGAGAGCTTTATTGAGACTTGCACCGAGGAGGAATATTCCCCCTGCGATTTGGAGATAGACGGGGAGAGCTATAAGAATGTGGCGATAAGGGGGAAGGGGAACACCTCCTTGACCCAAGTCGCCGCCTACGGAAACGGGCGTTACAGCTTCAAAATAGAATTCGACCATTACGACAGCTCGAAAACCTACCACGGCTTGGATAAGCTTTGCCTCAACAACATCATATCCGACACCACCTATATGAAGGATTTTCTCACCTATCAAATGATGGGATATATCGGGGCGGCTTCCCCGCTGACAAGCTTCGTTTATATCACGGTGAACGGGGAGGATTGGGGGCTTTATCTGGCGGTGGAATCAATAGAGGAATCCTTCCTTTACCGCAATTACGGGCGGGGTTACGGAGAACTTTACAAGCCCGACAGCATATCGGCGGGCGGGGGCAGGGGCAACGGCAAAAATTTCGAGATGGATTTTTCGGATACAACGGATAAGACGCCTTCAAGCAGTCTCGAAAAGGAAACATTTTCCAAAGAAAACCTTTCCATGGAAAACTTTGAACAATCAACCTCCCGGGAAAGCCGCAGTGCGGGGGAAGCGGGGGGAATGGGTTCGAGCGAGGTGCTTCTGATTTATTCCGACGATGAGGCTTCGAGCTATTCGGATATTTTTGACAATGCCAAAACCGACATAACCTCGGCGGATAAAAAGCGGCTAATCGCTTCTTTAAAACAGCTTAACGAGGGGGAGGATATTGAGCAGGTCGTGGACACGACCCGGGTGATAAAATACTTCGCCGTGCATAATTTCGTCTGTAATTTCGACAGTTACACGGGCAGTATGTACCACAATTATTACCTTTACGAATCCGAAGGGGTTCTTACGATGCTCCCCTGGGATTATAACCTCGCCTTCGGAGGCTTCGGTTCGTCGAGCAGTGCCGAATCCCTGGTGAATTATCCGATAGATACCCCCGCCTCCGGGCAAAGCGACCTTTCCCGTCCGATGCTCGATTGGATATTCGACAGCGAGGAATATACCGAGCTTTACCACAGCGAATTGACGGAATTCGTCGCTTCCTTCTTTGAAAGCGGATATTTCGAAAAGCTCATGGAAGAAACCTATGGGCTGATCGCTTCTTATGTTCAAAAAGATCCGACAAAATTCTGCACCTATGAGGAGTTCACAACAGGTTACGAAACCTTGAAGCGTTTCTGCCTTTTAAGGGCGCAAAGCGTCAAGGCACAGGCAGAGGGAACTCTCGCTTCCACCAAGGAAGGACAGCAAAATTCTTCGGAGAGCCTGATAAGCGCGGAAAATATCAGCATAAGCGATATGGGAGGAATGAATATGGGGGGAGGAGGCTTTGACAAGGCAACAGGCGAAGGCACGCTCCCCTATTCGGTCAGCCTTCCCAACGAAGAAAATATCCCCGAAGGAAGCGATTTATCCGAACAGCCCATTGATGAAAATAATATTCCCGATTTACCGAATACGACCATTCCCGAAGGCATTCCCGACGGCGACAGTCCGCCCGAGATGCCGGAAGGATTTGACAGGGATAGTTTTAACTTCGAAGGTAATCCCTTCGGCGGCAATCCCTCGGGGGACAATCCCTCGGGGGACAATTCCTCCGGAGACAACTCCTCCGGTAACAATCCCTTCGGCGGCAACCCCTTCGGCGGTTCTTCGGGAGCCGATAATTTCCAATCCGAACCGGGAGGCAACAACCCCGGCGGCTTTTCGGAAGAAGCTCAAGGAAGCGCAGACCAAGGCAATATTACGGAATATGCCCTGATTTTGGCGGGGTGCATCGGAGCTTTGGCGGTGGGGATATGGATCGCGGGCAAATACAGGAGGTGGGCTTAGGATAGCTGTCGGCGGGGCGATTGTTTATACTGCTTTTATGTCACGGTCGGCTTGCTTGCGTTGAATGATATAAAGGGAGGGAACGGCGGTTGGGCGGTTGTTCCCTTCTTTTTATTGTGGGAAAGGTTAAGTATTGCTTGGTTTGCGGGTATGTGCTTTTTTCGTTTGTGACCGGGTCGGAATTATAAGGCTTGCTTTTGGTAGGATTTCAAATTACCGAATATCCGTTTTTGCCTTTTTATGCGCCTTTTAGGTAGATATTGATTTGCTTGGAATCGCAAGTTTCTTATTATTTATATCGGTTTTTTGGGGGTTATTAATGGATAATAACCCGTTTATGGGGGGCGTTTCATACTGTCGCATTGTTTATGTGCTTTTTTCTGTTTTTCTCTTTGTGACCGGGTCAGAATGTAAAAATCTGTTATGTCGGTTAGCGGTAATCACAACCGTTTACCCGACCATACGCCCGGCGGAGGCGACGGGCAGGCATCTTAACCCGCTATATTTATGCACAAATCCCCGAAGTAGACAGCCGTCTTCGGAAACGGTGTAATTTTATGCTATACCGCACAATAACAAACCATGTAAAAAAGCCTTTTCTTTTGCTTTACTTATGTGACCGGGTCATTTTTGAACAGGGTCGCTTTCATGCGGCAAACACCTTAAGGAACCTTTTGGGTTTAAAATGCCGCTTATTGAATAATTCTTAATTGTGCGGGGTTGCCTTTAGTATGTTATATTGTTTTGCGTTTTTTTCGTTTGTGACCGGGTCAGAATTAAAAGGCTTGCTTTTGGTCGGATTTCAAGAGCCGAATATTCGTTTCTGTTTTTTATACGCCTTTTAGGTGGATATTTGATTTGCTTGGAATCGCAAGTTTCTTATTATTTATATCGGTTTTTTGGGGTTTATTAATGGATAATAACCCGTTTATGGGTGGAGTTTCATACTGTCGCATTGCTTATGTGCTTTTCTTTCTTTTTCTCTTTGTGATCGGGTCAGAATGTAAAATCTATTATGTCGGTTTGCCGTAATCCCGCCCGTTTTCCGACCATGCGCCCGTCGGAGGCGACGGGCAGGCATCTTAAGACCCGCCCGTTATATTCTTAAACGATACAAAGTGAACACTCTTACCCTTTTACACCGAACCCGGAGGGTGTCGTTCCCCTGCGGCAAACCCTTACAAAGAAAGAGAAATTCATAGCTATGCGAGTAATCTTATCGGAGGTATGTTCCGCTGTGGCATGGCTTAAGAAAAATTGTGCGGCGTCGCCTTATTTCTCTGCTTCTTCCGTGAATTTGCCGTTCGTGTCCCGTCATAAGCATTTCCCCCGTTAAATTTTCAAACCCACCCATCAAATCTGAATGTTTTACAATTATCTTTATTTTTATGGCAAGCAGTTGCCCAAAGCTCCTTTTTATAGTAACTTTTGCGTTTTGCGTTTCGTGGTTTGTTCCCGAATCATTAAGAAGGATTTTCGGGAAAACAAAGGATAATTTCCCCTCCCCCGGTAATAATTACCCCTGCTTTTTCATCTTTCCGAAGCATATAAATAAGGGCTACTAAATTGAATCAATATTTGAGCTGTTAACTTTTTTATATAATTAGCTGACTAACTATTGATAATATTGAAAGAATGTAGTTTAATATTATAAGAAAACAAAGGGAGGATACTATGCCAAAACTAACACCTAAACAGAACTATATGCGTCTGTTCTCCGGCGAGATCCCCGAGTACATCCCCAGGTACAACTACTTTACCCCGGGGGATCAAAATCCCGCCAACCTTCAGGTAATGCCAATGCCGAAAAGGGATCCGAACGCCGCGCCCTTCGGAAAGGACGGCTTCGTGAATATGTTCGGAGTGAAGTATGTGACCAGCGCTTCCACGGGCTATGCGGGGCTGCCCGAGCCGGGCAATTTCATTCTCAAGGACATTCGGGATTGGAAAAAGGTCATCAAAACACCGGACATATCCGATGTGAGCGAATCCGCTTGGGAGGATATGGCGAAAAAGGACATGGAACGAATGAAGCTCAACAGGGAAATGACCGCCCTCGCCCTTGGCCCCGGAGGAGGGGTTTTCCAGGATTTGATGAGCTTCATGGGCTTCACCGAGGGGCTTTGCGCCATGGCGGAGGAGCCGGACGAGGTTAAGGAGCTTTTCGATTACTTAACCGATTATTATGCCGAAATCTGCAAAAAGGGAATCCGCTATTACAAGCCCGACTTTATCCAAATGGCGGACGACAACGCCTCCAAGCTCCAGCCCTTCATTTCCCTTGCCACCTTCAAAGACGAGCTTTTGCCCTTCTACGACAAGGTTATGGCCCCCGCAAGGGAGGCGGGCATACCCGGTCAGATGCACGACTGCGGAAGATGCGAGGAATTCATGGACGATTATTACGCCATCGGAATCCGAGCCTGGGATCCAGCCCAAACCACCAACGACTTGGACGCCTTCAAAAAGAAATGGGGCAGAAAATTCGCATTCTTGGGCGGCTGGGATTGGAACCCGCCCGAAAGCTATCCCGAGGTCGATGAGGAGTGGGTGCGCCAGACTGTGCGTGACTGCATTGACCGCTATGCCCCGGGCGGAGGCTTCGGTTGGTCGGCGGGAGTGGTTGCCGCAGACGGAGACACGGCGGGCATGACCGTGAACAAGTGGCTTCAAGACGAAGTCGTCAAGTACGGAGAGAATTTCTACGCTTAAAACCAAAACTAAGCCCGAGCGGCTGTCGGTTCGGGCCGTCAATTAAAACCGAAGGGATTACGGGGCATCGGTTAATACCGATCTTATTGGCTGCCGCTTAATTCCTTTAGCAAATAATCACAGCATAAAATCCGCAGGGAAAAGCACTAAACTCGGGCGGGGGAATGCCCTTCGAGAAACGCCGCCTTTCTAAGCAAGCCCTTCGCGCAGGCGCACAGGGCGACAAGGCGGCGGAGAATCGGGAAATATTTCCCTTGAAATACAACGGCGATTATTGAGCCTGATTGCCCGAAGTTTCCCTGTTTTTGGGAGCGTCCTTATCGTAATCCTTGAAGGGAGTTACCCCCTGCTCGGGAGGGGCGATGGTGCGGTTGACTATATAAGATACTACAAAGCCCAACGCAGTTTGAGAAATGCGAAGAAGGGCGGCGGCATATTTGCCCACCCCCGTGGAGTCCACCACGCAGAGCATGAATATTGTGGCGGCGGTGGATATGAAATTCATGCAGTTGGCCATCTCGGCTATCACAAGGGAGGCCATCAGCCCAATGCTGATGATGAGCATCTGAACGATGAAGCTCACCGCCCCGGGTGGAAGAAAGCCCGAAAGGGATTCGTCGATGAAAATTGCGGCAAGCCCGCAGGAAAGCCCCACCATGGTGGCGGAAAGCCTTTTGACCCCTGAAAATCTGGCTTCGGCAATGGTATTTTTCATCGTAACGATGGCGGTGAGATAGGCTATTACCGGATGCACATCCATTGAAGGGATAAAATAACGCACCGCCTGCCATATCACGAAAAGGACAGGCACCGTCAGGACGGTTTTAAACTTCCGCATACCTATTTTCGGCACTTTGGGAATTTTCTCTATCATAAAAACCTCCGAAATAAGTGTGTAATAATTATAGCATTTATCCGCGGCGGGCAAAACCCCGAAAATGAAAAAAGGCTCGGAGCATTTATGCCAAACGCGCCAAAGGCAATTCTTATGCAATACAAATGAAATAAATGCCTTTCGCGTAGCAAAAGTCGTAAATATGGCAATTATCGGCAAATCCTTTAATAACACACCAATTCGAGGGCGATGGAAATGGAAAACGAAACGATCCGCTTTGAACCCATAGGTTATATAACCACGGGCATAAGCCGAAGGGAAGCCCTTCCCCGTCAGGGGATAAACGGCAACCTTGAGGGGGAACTCATCTTATATGAGCGATTTGCGGCGGGTGCGGCGGATATAAAGCCCGGGGAAGAATATTTCGTGTTATTTTACTTTAACAAAAGCGAAGGGGCGGCGCTTTATGTGCCCAAAAGGGGAAAGGGGGTCTTTTCCACCAGATCTCCCGAAAGACCCAACCCCATCGGGCTTTCCCGAATAAAGATACTTTACAATAAAGGAGGAAAGATCCGCTTTATCGGGGCGGATATGCTTGAGGATACCCCGATATTGGACATTAAACCGGTGATGGAAACCGAAGGCCCATTTGCCTGAATTCCATATAACATATAATAAAGGAGAATTATTAGATGTCAGAACAAACCCCAAAAGAAGCTTATTTGAACTTAGGAAAAGGCATTCAATCGGATTCCCTGCTGCATTACACGATGGGTATGCCCGGGATCAACGATTCCCACCCCGCCACCATGGTGGGCGCCCGTGTTTTCGATCAGGGGCCTCCCGTGCCGGGAGCGCCGAGAAAGGATATATGGGGAGTACCCTATGCCTCCAACAAGGAAACCAACTTCGCAGGTCTGCCCGCACCGGGAGAATTTATCCTCAAGGATATTGTTCATTGGGATAAATACATAAAAGCGCCCGAAATGCCCGAAGTCAACTGGAGTCAGCTCGCCCACGACGCCTACAACAACCCCAAATTCCCGATAAACAGGGATAGGCAGGCGGTGCTTCTCGGAGCAAACCTCATGCCCTTCCAACAGCTCATGGCCTTCATGGGATTCACCGAAGGTCTTTGCGCCCTTTACGAAGAACCCGAAAAGTGCAAGGAACTGCTCAATTATATGATAGATTTCCTTATGCCCGTGATTGAAAACTCGGTGGCCTATTTCGCCCCGGATATTTTCTATATGTTAGACGACACCGCTTCCAAGCTCCAGCCCTTCGTTTCTTTGGAAATGTATCGGGATATTTTAAAGCCCGCCTATGAGAGATTGGCCGAACCCGCCAACAAGAGGGGAATACCCATTCAATTCCACAACTGCGGCAGATGCGAAGATTTCGTCCAGGAGATGATCGACTTCGGCGTGGTCTATTGGGATCCCGCACAACCCGGAAACGATTTGCTCGGTATTCAGCAGAAATACAAGGGTCAGATAGTCATCTGCGGCGGCTACCAGTGGGCGCTCCCCGACACCTACCCCGTGATCGAAAGGGAATATGTGGTTGAAACCGTGAGAGCCACCATAGATAAATATGCCCCCGGCGGCGGCTATGTGTTCTGCGGAAGCGCCTTGGGCGCGGCGGGGGACGAGGCCATCGTCAACGCCAACCAATGGGTGCGTGAGGAAGTTTACAGCTACGGCAGGGATTACTATCTCAAGCGCGGTTAATATTCAAAGCATAATCCTGTGTCGGTTTCGGCACGGGATTGCTTTTTCCCGAGCCGAAAAAATCTAAACATAAAGCCGCCGACGGATTGCGGCAAGCCTTCGTCATATATCGGAGAAAAGGCTGATAATCCATAGAATTCAAAAGGAGGATAATACAATGTCAAACCAGACCCCAAAAGAAGCCTATTTAAAATTAGGCAGAGGAGAACTGCCCGATTCGGTGGTGAACTACACCATGGGTATGCCCGGGATCAACGATTCCCACCCCTGCTCCATGGTGGGCGCCCGTATTTTCGACCAGGGGCCTCCCGTGCCGGGAGCGCCGAGGAAGGATATGTGGGGAGTACCCTACGCTTCCAACAAGGAAACCAACTTCGCAGGTCTGCCCGCCCCGGGGGAATTTATTCTAAAGGACATCGTCCATTGGGACAAATATATCAAAACCCCGCCCATGCCCGAGGTCGACTGGCGTCAGCTCGCCCACGACGCTTACAACAACCCGAAAATGCCCATCAACAGGGAAAGACAGGCGATACTGCTCGGCGGCCCGCTTATGCCCTTCCAACAGCTCATGGCCTTCATGGGCTTCACCGAGGGTCTTTGCGCCCTTTACGAAGAACCCGAAAAATGCAAGGAACTGCTGAATTATATACTGGACTTCCTCATGCCCGTGGTGGAAAACTCCGTGGCTTATTTTGAGCCGGATATTTTCTATATTTTGGACGACACCGCCTCCAAGCTCCAACCCTTCGTTTCCTTGGAAATGTATCGGGATATATTAAAGCCCGCCTACGAGAGGATTGCGGAACCGGCCAACAAGAGGGGCATACCCATTCAGTTCCACAACTGCGGAAGATGCGAGGATTTCATTGACGATATGATAGATTTCGGAGTGGTCTATTGGGATCCCGCCCAGACAAAGAACGACCTTTTGGGAATCAAGGAGAAATATAAGGGCAAGATAGTCATCTGCGGCGGATACGATTGGGTGCTTCCCGACACCTATCCGGTTATCGAAAAGGAATATGTGGTGGATTTGGTCAGAAGCACCATAGACAAATACGCCCCCGGCGGAGGTTACGCCTTCTGCGGCGGCGCACTGGGCGCGGCGGGGGACACCGCCATTGAAAACGCCAATAAATGGGCGCGGGAAGAAGTTTATAATTACGGATTGGATTACTATCTCAAATAGAAACAGGTTAAAGAAGTTCAAAGAACCGCCGCTTGTGGCGGTTCTTTTTGTATCGTTCGAAACGGGCGGCGCTTTTACAACATTTGCCGTTTGATTTCGGCGGGCGGTGTTTTTATGTGGTTCTTCTTTTATCAATGAAACAAACGGGCGGCGCGCATAATCAAACATTACGCATCTATAAGCCGCGAGGTTATGAGACGACAAGGGTGCATCTTTTTTTAGAGTTTGCCGCAAAAGAACAGCGCTTTTTGAACTCGATTTTAAAATGGTAAGAGTGTTTCTTTTAATTCGGAGCAAATAGGGCGGTCGCTTTTTTGTGTTTTACTATTTATGCGGTGAATCCATAATAAAGCTACAAGCAATGCACGACAATACGCTTTCCCATTTATTCGACAAGAAAAGTAAAGCAAACCCAAGAAATTTGCTTTTGTCATTTTTGTTGCATTAATGTAACAAAAAGGTTATTATATGGGGGAATATAACTAACAAACAAGCACCCGAAAGAGGAAAGGCCGCAATGAGTCCCTGCGCCGAAGAAAACCTGCTTTTGCGGTGTTTGTATGCGGGAGAGCGCAATGAAGCTCAAGGAACTTTTTTATTACTGGGCCTTTCTCGACATCGAGAGGACCTGCGACGCCAAGAAAACCTATTTCGGGATCTATTCAAGGGAATCGGGCAGAACGAATCTGATCATAGTGCGCTACCTTTCCGCCTTCATCGGGGCGATGAGCGTTGTGGTTTTGGGCGGCGCCTTTGCCCTTAAAGCCCCCGGCAATCTCATCAACATATATATTCTCGTCGCCGTCATACAAGCCGTCATCTTTTTTACCGCCCACAACATTCTGAAAAAGCGTGAGATTTGCCGCGGTTGCAACTTGCTTGCCGCCGCCTATCTTTTCCAAATACTCATAATCGGTTCTTACATAGGCACCTTCGTAAGCCCCGATGAAGGGGCTTCGATTTATTATCTGGCGCTTTTACTTTCCCAGATAATATTCATTCTCCCTCCCCTTTTCACCGGCGTCTTGGCGGCTTTTTCCACCGTTTTGACCGTTTATTTAAGCTTTATCATCAAATCCGATTTCTTTTTCCGCATAGATTTGCTCAACTGCATCGGGGTTTACATCATCTCCCTTTTGGTGGGTTGGATGGTGAACAAAATGAAGGTGGAGGAAGCCTTCACCCGCACCAAGGTGCAAAAACTCAACAGCGAACTTAAGGCCCTAAGCACCACCGACCAACTCACTGGCCTTCCCAACCACCGCAGTTTTCAGGAAGTTTATTATGAAAGATTTGAATATTCCCTAAACGAAAAGGCTTCCATCGGGGTGATAATGATGGATATAGACCAATTCAAGGCCTATAACGACAACTACGGCCACATGGAGGGGGATAACTGCCTTAAGGCTTTGGGCAATCTTCTTTCGGGCTTCCAAAGCGACGAGATTTATCTTTGCCGCTTCGGGGGGGAAGAATTTGTCGCCCTGCTGAGGGGGGGAGCTTGCAACAGGGCGGAGGACATAGCCGAAAAGATAAGGGAATCGGTTCAGGCGCTGGCCATACCCCACGAGTTTTCGAGGGTGGAAAGCGTCGTCACCGTCAGCACCGGGCTTTTCATCGGCATACCCTCCCCGGGGGATATGCCCATGGAGGTCATAGACAAGGCGGACAGGGCGATGTACCAATCCAAGGCGGACGGGGGGAACAGGCTCACCGTTTTCGGCGCGCTTTCGGATAAAAATACGGTTTTCAGCGGCAAAAGCACCCGGGGGGCAGTGAGCGCCAAGAGAAAGGTGCTTGTGGTGGACGACAACGACATCAATCGAGAGCTGCTCTGCTGAATATTGGAGGACGATTACGAAACCCTTCAGGCCCAGGACGGAAGGCAAGCCATGGATATTTTAACCCAGAACCCGGGGGCGCTTTCCGCGGTGATGTTGGATTTACTCATGCCCGTCATGGACGGCTACGAGGTCATCACCGCCATGAGGGAGGACAGCACCCTTTCGGCCATACCGGTGATAGTAACCACTGCCAACACCGCTTCGGACGCGGAGGTGAAGGCGCTTTCCCTCGGGGCGAACGACTTCATCACCAAGCCCTATCAATCCGCGGTGATACGCCACCGTCTTGCCAACACCATAAATCTAAGGGAAACCGCCGCCTTCGTCAATTCGGTGGAAAAGGACACCTTAACGGGGATATACAACAAGGAATTCTTTCTGAGCAAGGCTCAAAACCTGATCAAAAACGGGGAAGCGGGGCAATACGACATCATTTGCAGTGACATCGAGCGCTTCAAGCTGGTAAACGAGCTTTTCGGGGAAGATACCGGGGACGATCTGCTAAAATACATAGCCCAATATTATACTGTCGTCATCGGCAAGGAAGGGGTATGCGGCAGAATAGGCTCGGATAAATTCGCCTGCATTCTCCCCCATCGAGAGGATTACACCCCGGAGGAATTCGAGGGCTATTCCGACGCCATAGACGCCTATCTGCCCGCCTTGAGGATCAAACTGCGCTTCGGAGTATACAAAAGGGCGGAAAGCTCCGTTTCCGCCGCCACAATCTGCGACAGGGCGCTCACCGCGGCAAATTCCATCAGGGGTAAATACGGCGAACACTTTGCCTATTACGACGAAAACTTGGACAGGGCGCTCAAGACGGAACAGCTCATTTTGGAAAGCATGAACGATGCGGTCGTAAACGAGGAATTCTTAATATATTATCAGCCCAAATACTCCCTTGAAACCCGCCGAATAATCGGGGCGGAGGCCTTGGTGCGTTGGCAACACCCCAAAAACGGCCTCATATCCCCCGGGGATTTCATCCCCCTTTTCGAAAAAAGCGGCTTTATCACCGATTTGGACAGATATGTCTGGGAGAGGGTTTTGTCGGATATGTCCCGTTGGCAGCTTGAGGGGAAGCGACCCCTTCCCATTTCCGTGAATATGTCCCGGGCGGATATTTACGACCCCTTCCTCACCGCCACCCTCACGGATCTGACGAAAAAGTATTCCGTTCCCCCCTCGCTTTTCCATTTGGAAATCACGGAAAGCGCCTATATGCAGGACAGTTTTCAGCTAATTCAGGTGGTTTCCGAATTAAAGGCTTTGGGCTTTCCTATCGAGATGGACGACTTCGGAAACGGCTATTCCTCGCTGAATATGCTATCCGAACTGCCCCTGAACATATTAAAATTGGACAGCGGCTTTATCCGCAACCAGACCGCCGATGCGAAAAAGGAGCAGATTCTTTCGGTTATATTGAGCCTTGCCGAGAAAATGGGGCTTCCCGTGGTGGCGGAGGGGGTGGAAACGACTTTCCAAGAGGAATCCTTGAAAAAAATGGGCTGTCCCTATGCCCAAGGTTATCTTTATGCCAAACCCATGCCGGGGGAGGAATTTGAAAGGTTTATCGACGGGGCGCGGGGAGGGGAAGGTTCGGAGGTTATATAAGAGAATAGCCGGCGGGATACTTTTACATGGTGAACGGGTTACTTTAGCACAAGCCGATACTCGAAGGGGGCTTAGGGGGGCTTTTGCTTATTTATTTTGCGGCTTTATTGTTGTTTGTTTTGCTTTTATTCTCGGTTTTGCGTTTTGAGGTGTTGTTTACGGCTTGCGGGAATATGTAGGCGACGGGAAAGCCGTCACATACTTTTTTATTTCAAGGCGGGAGTTTTTTATCATTTTACATATTTTGGTTCGCCGTCGATTTATGTGCATAAATGCGACGGGAAGGGGGTTTTTACATTTTGACCGGGTCACTTTGTAAAGGCTTGTACTTTGCCCTTTTAATGATAACGCAGAAGAATTTTTCGCTGTGACCGGGTCATAATGACAAGTCTTTATTTCGCCGCAAGGTGGGAGCTTATATTACTTTCACCCGTTTATTCACCATCGAATAATGTTCACACAGATACCCCCGAAAAAGGATTTTACTTTTTGACCGGGTCACTTTGTCAAGGCTTGTGTTTTGCTCTTGTTTAATGAAAGATGCGTAAGTTTTTATCGCTGTGACCGGGTCATAATGATAAGTCTTTTTCCACCGCAAGGCGTGAGCTTATATCCCTTTCACCCGTTTATATCGCCGATTCATATTCACAGATACCCACTGAAAAGGGATTTTACTTTTTGACCGGGTCACAATAATAATCCATTCAACCGATACTTGGTAGGAATAAAAGCCCTATTCTCCCTCTTGTATGATTTTATTTCTGCTTGGTTTTTTTCGCCCCGTGTGTGGGTTTTCGGAATGGAAAAGCACCCCCTGCATATTCCGTTGCAAAGCGGGATTTTTCATCTATTTACTTATTGTTAATTCACCGCCGATTCCGGTTGTAAACACACCGGGAAAGGTGTTTTTCATTTTGACCGGGTCACATCGTTAAACACTTCACTCATATACAATGTTTAAAGCCGAATGTGTTTATCATAGTGTAGTGACCGGGTCACTTTGTCAAAGCTTGTGTTCTTCTCTCATTCAATGACAATGCGGATTTTTTTATCAAAGTGACCGTGTCATAATGATAAGTCTTTTTTGTTTTTTAAAAGAAATTAAATCCCCTATTTTTCACTGCCCTGCGTTTTGACCTGTACGTTTTTGTTTTCGCCCCATTTGCGGCTTTTGGGGCGGGAAACCCGCCCCTTACTTATTCCTCCGCAAGGCGTGAGCTTATATCCCTTTCCCCCGTTTATTCGCCGCCGACCCATATTAACGGATACCCCGGAAAAGATTATATCTTATCCATATCGTCATTATACTTGACCCAAACCAAAGACAACAATTCCCCCTTAATCTGTATTTAATAGCCCCAATATAAGAAAAAACCGTTATTTTGTGGTAAAATAGCCTTGAAAGGTGTCGAATTATGCCGCTGAACAGATTTGAATTATTTAAAAAGGAAAAAGAGCTTGAGGAGGAGGCAAATGCCCTTGACGCCGAAAACGCGGCGAAAAGAGCGCCGACGGACGAATTTATCATAGCGCCGAAGGAGCAAAGGGAAGCCCTCACCGATAAGGAGCTTCTCACCGCAAGGGAGAATATCCAGAGCGCCGGGGAGGCGATAGCCTCCGTTTTAACTCGCCTGAAGGCGGCCGAGGACAGTCAGCCCAAAAGATTCGAATTCGTTCCCGATGTATCCGAACTCGAGCAAGATGAGGCCGCTGTTACCAAAGGCGGTGGAGAAAATCCGCCGCAAAGGGCCTGTGATGATTTTGAAGCCGTTGACGAAGAAGAAAACGAAGCCGAATCGAAAGAAGCTCCCCCGGATAAAAACGGCGGCGATGCCCCGCAAAACGAAGTAACGCCCGAAACAGGCGAAAACGCCATGGATATAACCGAACATGTCATAAAAGAAAACCCACCGAAGCCCGAGGGAGAAGCATTACTCACGAGCGAAACAGTCGAGAAGGAAGAAATATTATTCCCCGAAAACAGCAAAGCGCCCGAAACCGGGGCGGTCAACCGTAGCGAAACAGCGGCGCAAAAGGAAGAAAACATGAAGCAAGAACC
>JAAYHF010000183.1 GCA_012727485.1 Eubacteriaceae bacterium | reverse complement strand
GCGCAGTCACCCCACCTTTGCCCCCCGAACCAAGAAGCCGAAAAGCTTTCCCTTTGCAACCGTTTCGGCAAAAGCTTCAGCTCCTTGAAAATCCCGCCGAAAGACGGTAAGTGCGCCGATAACTTATTTCATCTAAGCAAAACTTCCCTATACGAGAAAATAATAATTATTCAATATTCACCATTCATTATTCACTATTTCTCCCCAAAACATACCCTAACAAAACTCAAAAGCCCCCCGCCACCGCCCTTTGACGCACCTTCTGACGGTTGCCTCCGTAAACGGAGCGAATAAAGGAGGTTTTGCCCTTATAGTATATTCCGGTGTAGACGAATCCCACGGGTTTTTCCGCCACCTCACTTAGCCCCCGAACCGAGAAGCCGCAGTTTTCCCCTTTGCAACCGTTT
The DNA here is from genome assembly GCA_012727485.1 of Eubacteriaceae bacterium. GTDB lineage: Bacteria > Bacillota > Clostridia > Eubacteriales > Anaerofustaceae > JAAYHF01. The sequence continues at coordinate 13,466 of JAAYHF010000183.1, read as the reverse complement.
CGGCAAAAGCGACAGCTCCTTGAAAATCCCGCCGAAAGACGGTAAGTGCGCCGATAAATTATTTCATCTAAGCAAAACTTCCTTAATGCAATAAATTAATAAATATTCAATATTCATCATTCATTATTCACTGCTTCTCCCCAAAACATACCCGAACAACAACTCAAAAGCCCCCGCCACCGCCCTTTGGCGCACCTTCTGACGGTTGCCTCTGTAAACGGAGCGAATAAAGGAGGTTTTGCCCTTATAGTATATTCCGGTGTAGACGAGTCCCACGGGCTTTTCCGCACTTCCCCCGGTGGGCCCGGCTATGCCCGTGGTGGATAGGGCCGCATCGGTCTTGTAAATACGGGCCGCCCCCGAAGCCATTTCCATGGCGGTCTGCTCGCTCACCTCCGTGAATTCCTCTATGGTTTTCGGGTTTACCCCCAAAATATCCATCTTCGCACGATTGGAATAGGTGACAGCCCCGCCCATGAAAACCGCGCTTATCCCCGGGAAATCCGTGAATTTTGCGGCTATCAGCCCCCCGGTACAGCTTTCGGCGCAGGATACGGTGATATTTTCCCTTATCAACGCCTCGCAGACCATATCCGATATTTCCCGATTTTCCTGAGCGATGATTCTGCCCGCAAAAAGGCTTTTTATCTGCTTATCCTTCTTTTCGATGAGCCTTTGGGCTTCTTCGGCGCTTTTGGCGTAGGCGGTGGCCTTCAAACGCAGACTGCCCTCTCCCACATAGGTGTTGAGGGTGTAATCCTCCCCGGTTTCGATATTGTCCCTGATTAGCGCTTCGGCGGCGGATTCCCCCTGCCCGGGGTAAAGCATATAGTATTTTTCGGCGTAGTCGGCCTCGCTGAGTTCCCTTAACTTCGGTATGATGTATTCCGTGAGCATCGGAGTATTTTCGGCGGGGGGACCGGGCAAAAGCATGAAATACTTGCCCCCCTTCTCCAAAAAGACCCCGGGGGCGGTGCCGTTGGCGTTGGGTATGGGTACGCTCCCCTCGGGGAGATAGGCCTGTTTTTCGTTGTTGGGGGTCATGGTCAGCTTGTAGGATTCGAAAAAGCGCCTGTTTCGCTCCATGGTCGGCTCGTCAAGCACCATTTTAAGCCCCAAAGCCTCCGATAACGACTGCTTTGTGATGTCGTCGGCGGTGGGGCCGAGGCCTCCGCAGAGCAGTATCAATTCGCTTCTTGAGAGCGCTTCCTTGACGGCGCGGATTATCACCTCGGAGTTGTCGGCAACGGTGAGCTGATAAAGGGTTCTTATTCCGATGTCGTCCATGGCTCGGGCTATATAAGCGCCGTTGGTGTTCACCGTATCCCCGTAAAGCACCTCGTCGCCCACGGCTATTATTACGCAGTTTTTTATTTTGCTTGTCATTTTTAATCCTTTCGAGTGGGTATAACTGATTTTACTACAATTTTGCGGGGTTTGGCTTGGGTTTGGAAAGCACTTTTTCCGAAATGGCGAAGGTCATTTTTTGACCGGGTCAGAAAATATAAGGCTATCACCCACTTTTTGCGAATCTTAAGAGTATGTAAAGGTATATGATTATTCTTTCCGTGTTTTTCCACCCGTCCCATGTCACGATTTATTATGTTCGTCTCTTTAGCGCAATAAAGTGACTTGGTCGTAATGAATAAATCCTTTTTTACAAAGTAACCGGGGCTGAAAGAGAAAATTTTTGCAATGCCTAATACAACAAAAACAGGCGGAGAGCTTCGCCCCTGCGAGTACGAAGCAACCCCGTCTGCGGGTTTATACAAAATAAAGAAAAGACACTTTTTCCGAAATGACGAAGGTCATTTTTTGACCGGGTCACAAAACATAAAGCTATCACTCACTTTTTTATAAAATTTCCGTTCATTTTAAAACCGAGTCATTTTAAGACCGGGTCAGAAAATGAAACAGTCAAACTATGTACCTGAGTGGATATTATCACTTTTCCTTTTTTGACCGGGTCACAAGGAAAAAGGTTTAATAAGGCGACCGGACCGGAAAGGTAACCCCATTAGCGGGTATGAGTTAATAACAATAAACTGCCATGAACCGCAGATCGAAGCTTTTTACAAAGTGACCGGGTCACAAAATAAAAGGCTATTACTCACTTTTAACAGAATAACCGGATCAGGAATAACCGCCTATTTAGGTCGGGATTGCCCCAACCTTTAGGTTAGGGTTTCCCTACTACTCCATATAGAGGTGAAGTTAACCCGCCCGTTTTCCCGCAATCATTAATATAATGGTTTTTGTATTGGCAGTTAAGTTTTGCCATTCTGACCGGGTCACAATCTAAAAGCGAAGCTCCTTCATCGTTACTTAGCCACATATTAAATACAGTTTTCCCATTGTGACCGGGTCACAAAATACAAGGCTATCACTCTCTTTTTAGCGAATCTCAAGAGTACATAAAGATGCTTATCTTTTTATGGTCGGGTTATAATTTTATTTTTCATTATGACCGGGTCAGTATTAAACATTACTTCCCCAAGGTGTTTACTCCCTTTGGGGTTTCTCCTTCTTAGAGGGGCGAAGCCCGTTCCCTGCCGTGTTTAACATGCTTCGTCTCTTTAACACAGTAAAGTAACTTGGTCGTAATAAAGTAAAAAAACTTTTTGCTTTTACAAAGTGACCGGGTCTGAAAGAGAAAATTTTTGCAATGCCTAATACAACAAAAACAGGCGGGGAGCTTCGCCATTATGAGTACGAAGCAACCCCGTCTGCGGGTTTATACAAAATAAAGAAAAGACATTCCGAAACGACGAAGGTCATTTTTTGACCGGGTAACAAAATAAAAGGCTATCACTCACTTTTTTAGCGAATCCCAAGAGTAAATAAAGATGCTTATATGTTCCTCCCAAAAATCCTGATAAACTGACCCGATCCCAAAAGCTCGCCTATCACATCGCAACAGGCGAACTCAAACAATCAACCGACAAAAAGGCGGAAAAAAGGCAGGAAAACCACCCCCGCCCCCGAACACAGAACAAAACAGGCAAGTAAACCCGCCCCCACACTTCTATTTAAAGATATACTTCCTCTGCACCCCGTAACTTATCAAAAACAAAACCGCGTCCACTGCGATCTTTATGCCCGAGGTGGCTGAGGCGGGAATGGAAAGCAGGCTTCTTATCAAAGCGAGGGCGGTGAAAGAGGCGAGCATCTGAAGGGCGCAAAGGGCGTAATATTTGGCAAGGGTCACGGAGGTTTTGCCGCCGCTTTTGAAAACCAAATTTTTGTTCGCGGTGTAATTTATCATGGAGGAGACGATCCTCGCCAAGGCTGTGGCGCCGAAAACCGCGGTGTTGTCGCTCAGGGCGGTGAAAACGAATTTGGTCAGCAGGGAATAAAGGCCTATATCCACGGCAAAAGAGAGGATGCCCGAGAGGGAAAAGCCGAAGAATTTCCCGAAAAGCACCTTATATATGCGAAAGGAATCCCTCAACACATTATAGTGACTGCTTTTGTTGCCCTCAATGTAAATGGTTTGAATGGGCAGCTCCTCAATGGGCAGTTTATCGTTCACGGCGCTTATGAGCATATTTATCTCGTATTCGTACCGCTCCCCCTCCAAGCTGAGACATTTTCTCAAATAACCGTAGGGAATGGCCCTAAGCCCGGTTTGGGTGTCGTGGATCATTTTCCCGTAAAGCAGTAGGAATACAAAGCTTGTTATGCGGTTGCCCGTGGCGTTTCTCAGGGGAACATCTCCTGCGGAAAAGTTCCTCGTGCCGATGATAAGGCTGCCCGGGGAGGCCTCTAAGGCTTTCGCCGCCGCCAAAGTGTCCGCCGCACAGTGCTGACCGTCTGCGTCCGCCGTCACCACCCCCGTTATCTCATCGGGCGAATATTCCTTTAAAATATGGTTGAAGCCGGTTTTCAGCCCCCTGCCCTTGCCCTGATTGACCTTGTGGGTCAAAACGGTGACGCCCTCAACTTTCGCAAGCTCGTCGAATACTCCGTCGTAATCCGCACTGCTACCGTCGTTGATAACTATTATCTTGTCGAAACCCACCCCGTTCAGCTCATTCACATAGCGAAGGGTCTTTTCATCGGGATTGAGCGCAGGTATAAGCACTATGGTTTTCATGCTGCCCCCATGTTTGTTATTTTTGTTTATTTTAGCATTTATTTAATGGGATTGAAAGCTTAATGCGGGTTTTAAGGGTGGCTTAATGTCCGAGTCTACGGCGTCAAGCCGCCGACGGCTTGACACCGTAGATTTTGATGCCGTAGACTTATTTTCTCATATTTTTCCTGCGACTATCAAAAACCTATGCGTCCTATCCTCGATGAACCCCCTCTCATCAATGAGCCTTTGGGCTTCAAGCAGTCTTTCGAAACATTTTTCCACGCTAAAGCCCTTAAACTCCCATTCGATGATGCGGGCAAACCCAACCAGTTTGATGCCTTCGGCTTATTCCCTTCATTTTTTCCCTACGACTATCAAAAACCTATGCGTCCTATCCTCGATGAATCCCCTCTCATCAATGAGCCTTTGGACTTCAAGCAGTCTTTCGAAACATTTTTCCACGCTAAAGCCCGGAAACTCCCATTCGATTATACGGGCAAACCAAACCAAAGCGCCCACATCGTAAAAGCGAATGGGTGGGAAGGCTTCCTCGCTCCTTATTATCTCAAAACCCGCCTGATCAAGGGCCGCCGTACACTGCTCCCTGTTCCAACCCTCATAGGGCTTCTTCTCCCCGGGAAGCAGCATCTCAACCAAGCCCCTTTCGTTGTCCTCCCCCACCTGTTGGGTGATGAAAACCTCCTTGGGTTTGAGCAGACGCCTGACCTCCGGGGGGTGGTAGTCGCCGTGGCGGTTTATCATTATGTTTACGCTCGCCTCCCCGAAGGGCAGATTTTTCCAATCCGCCGCCTCTTTGAAATTTATCCCCAAAGGAAGAAGTTTTTCCCTGCAATAAGCCACATTCGGGGCGTAACCCTCGGTGGCGAAGGTCAGGCGGGGGTCGTGGCCCAAGGACAAAAGAAATTCCCCGCCGCCGGTGTCCGTGTCCAAAAGAATGTCGGAGGGCTTAAGGAAGCTTTTGATTATTTCGGCGTAATCCCAGGGCAAAGGAAATTCCTCATAACTGTCTTCGATCTCGCTGAAATCCCAACCCTTTACCTTAGCCGCCGCCTCCCGAGCGAGCCATTGTTTTTTCAGTTTTTCAATGTCCATGGGGGTTTCCTCTCGTTTGTTATATGACTGTGTTTATTTGCTTTATATTATACTTCATAAATAGTCAGGTTCTAAAAATTCGCCTGCGGCGAATTTTCAAAGTTCACGCCAAAGGCGTGAACTTACGAGATGCAAAACAAAAAAGGGCAAAAGACCTTTCAAAGCAAAATAACATAAATCCAAGGCTTTCAACGGCTTTGGAAATCATGGATACCTGCTCAAGGAATAAAGTTTCTCGGATACCGTATTATCGGACTAAATGCAACCATAATATTTCAGAACCCTGTTTTCGGCTTTTTATCTTGTTCCTTTTCCTGTTTTTCAGCTCTGTTTCAAAGGATTTGGTATTATTTCTTAAGTAAACGCAGTTTTTTATCACGGTAACGCTACCCCTTTGGGGGGCGGTTACTAAAGTCACAAAGCCGATTTTGTGCCTTTGGAAATTTGTGTAGTAGTAACATAAAGCTGTTTGCAGTAGTTGAGGAAAATTACACCTGTCCCAAGCTACAACGGTTTAAAATCAGATTATAAAATGGGGCGATAAAATTCCCGTCTTTTACTATCCCAAAAATTCGCCTAAAATTCGGCAAAGCCGAATTTTTGCGAATAATATGCTTTTTCACTATACATAAAAGTTCACGCCACCGGCGTGAACTTTTATGCCAACGGCGTGAACTTACGAGAGCAAAACAAAAAGGAACAAAAAGACCTTTCAAAAGCAAAATAACATAAATCCAAGGCTTTCGACGGCTTTGGAAATCATGGATACCTGCTCAAGGAATAGAGTTTCTCGGATACCGTATTATCGGACTAAATGCAACCATAATATTTCAGAACCCTGTTTTCGGCTTTTTATCGTGTTCCTTTTCCTGTTTTCAGCCCTGTTTAAAAGGATTTGGAATTATTTCTAAAGTAAACGCAGTTTTTTATCACGGTAACGCTACCCCTTTGGAGGATAGCGGTTACTAAAGTCACAAAGCCGAATTTTATTTTGCATAGTAACCAAAAGTTCCCGCCTTTGGCGGGAACTTTTAAAATTCGGCAAAGCAGAATTTTAGGTTTAACGCAATTTCATTACTTAAAACCCCTCCACCACCTGGGCGGTGAGTTCTTCCACTATCTTTACGGTAAGCTCCACGGCGTTTTCGAAATCCTCAACGGCGGTTATCCCGTTGGCGCTGTGGGCGTATCTGACGGGTATGCCCATGACGATGCAGGGCACTCCCTGATTGGAAACATGGTATTTCATGCCGTTGGTGCCGCTTCCTTCCCTCACGCCCGCCTGCCACTTTATTCCGTATTTTTCCGCCACATTCAGGGCGAATTTCTGGAAACGGGGGTGGGAAATCATGGAGCCGTCCATGTGGCGCAGGAAGGGGCCTCCCTTAAGGCGGGTCTGAATGTCACTGCCGGATTGAATGGTGTCGTCGGCGGGGCAACCCTCGAAGCATATAACCAAATCGGGCTTGACCGTCCGGGCGGCTATCTGTGCGCCCCCGGCGTTGAATTCCTCCATAACGGCCAAAACGCCGCTCACATCGACCCCAAGCTCGCTGTCCTTTATCCTGTTTAAGGTTTCTATCACCGCCGCACAACCCACACGGCAGTCGAAGGCCTTCCCGAAGAGCAGGCCGTTTTCCTCGTCGTATTCGCAGGTGGTGTCAAAGGTGGCAGGCTCGGCCATGGTTATGCCGAAACGCTCCTTGGCCTCGGCGGGGCTTGTGGCTCCCACATCGAGGGAAAGCTGATTTATCTGGGTAACTCCGTTTGCATTCTGGGCGGTTTTGGCATAGTGGGGGGAAACACTGCCGATTATTCCGGGGATCATCTCGCCTTTGTCGTTTTTAATACGCAGTTTTGCGGAAATAAGGGAGGCGAGGGTGGGCCCTCCGAGATTGGTGAAGCGAAGGCTACCGTCCGGGCGAACGCTGTGAACCATGAAGCCCACCTCGTCGCTGTGGGCGTCCAAAAGCACATGGGGCTTTTTGCCTGTAAAGTTCCTCGGCTTCATATAAAAGTTGCGCATCTTGTCTTCGTAGACATCCAAATCTTTGGTATATTTACGGGCGACATTAACCACTTCGTCCTCGAAGCCGGAAGGGCCGAAAGCATCTGCAAGTTCGGTTATGAGTTCTATGTTTTTGTTCATTGTCTAAACTCCCTTTATTTGCCCTTTAAGGGTTTATTTGAGGGTATTATAACACAGCTTTAATCACTTATGCTTGACTTATGGGCGCTTTGCGTTTAAAATTTATACGGACATAATAATAAGGAAATGTATTATAATAACGGAGGGTATTATTGTGTCCCTACGGAGGAAACAGCATGGAAAAGAAACTAAGAGAATCCATTGTCCCGATCTATGCCGTCGGCGCGGCATGGATCATTTATGCTCTTTTCTTCCCGCTTTACCGTCTTATTGACTTTTTTGCGGCGAGCGCTTTTTCCGTTGCGGTTTATTTTGCCGCAAAGGTGATCTTCCCGCCCAAGGAAGTTTTGGTGGAGCGCAAGCTCATGGAACTGACCGGGGACGAGAAGGCGGACGCCTTCATCGAAGAAGCCAACGGCTATTTAAAGGCGATGCGCGCTTCCCGCAATTCCATCAAAAACGCGCAGGTGGGAGCAAAGCAACAGCGGATAGAAGAAATCACCCTGAAGATTTTCGATTATCTCAGGGAAAACCCGGACAGCGCGCAGGACATTCACCGATTTACCTCCTATTATCTTCCCACCACCGCAAAGCTGATGGATTCCTATGCCCTTCTTGAAGCGAAGGGAGCCACCACCCCCAACATAAAGGGCACAATGGATAAGATAGACGCCATGCTGGATAAGGTCATCACGGCCTTTGACAAGCAGTTGGATTCCCTTTACGCCTATGAAGCCATGGATGTTTCGGCGGAGATAACGGTGATGCAGAACATATTAAACAGCGAAGGTCTTTTGGAAGATAATTCCATGGATCTTGCGGGCGCGGGAGTCACGGCCGAAAGCGCGGTTAAGGATTTTGAAAAGCAGGCCCCCTCAAGCGGCATCACGCTGACATTGGAAGAAAAAGAATAGACAACCCGAGATAATAAACAAACCCATCAACTTCAACTTGAAGGAAAGGAAAAACATGAGCGAAGAAAACAAAAACACTGAATTACAGCCGGAAAATACCGTCGTCGGAGAAGCCCCCGCCTTGGTTTTCGGAGATGAACCCGCAATAGAAATAGAAACCGTGCTGCAAAATGCGGGTAATGCCTTAGCGCAGGCCGAGGCCACGGTGGTTCAGGCCCCCAAATTCTCCACGGCGGAGCAACAGGTAATAGAGCAGTTTGCCGAAAAGATAGACATAACCAACGCCACCCAGGTGGTGCAGTACGGCAGCGGAGCCCAAAGGCACATCGCCGGATTCTCCGAAAGCGCCCTCGATAAGGTTCGCAACAAGGATATGGGCGACATCGGGGGAGATCTTTCCGAATTGGTGCTTACCTTAAAGGGCTTCGACGGAAACGGCAAGGGCATTTCCGGTTGGTTCAAGAACACCACCCGTTCCCTGGCTAAAATGAAGAAGAATTACGACAAGGTGGAGTCCAGCGTGGACGAAGTGGTTCAGGTTTTGGAGGGTCATCAGGTCACACTGCTCAAGGACATTGCTATGTTCAATCAGATGTACGATTTGAACGCCCAATATTACAAGGAACTTTCCATGTATATCGAAGCGGGCAGAATAAGCCTTGTCAAGGCGGACGATCATCTGAAGGCGCTTCAGAAAAAGGCCGCCGAAACGGGAGCCACCGAGGACGCCCAAAAGGCCAGCGACTACGCCAATCAGATAACCCGCTTTGAAAAGCGGCTTTACGACTTGGAACTCACCAAGACCATTTCCCTGCAAATGGGTCCGCAGATCCGTATGCTTCAAAATAACGACTCCCTTATGGTTGAAAAGATCAATTCCTCCATCGTGAACACCATTCCCCTTTGGAAAAGCCAAATGGTTCTCGCCTTGGGATTGGAAAATGCGAGGGCGGCCATAAAGGCTCAAAAGGAGGTCACGGACATGACCAACAAGCTTCTCAAGGAAAACAGCGAAATGCTTAAGACAGGCACCATCGAGGCGGCAAAGGAAGGGGAAAGGGGCATTGTCGAGATCGAAACCCTTCAGCAGACCAACGCCGACCTTATTTCCACCATAGACACCGTTTTGGAAATACAAAAAGAAGGAAAAACAAAAAGAGCGGAGGCGGAAAAGCAGCTCGGACAAATCGAGAATCAGCTTAAACAGAAGCTCTTGGAGGTAGCAGCCAACGCCGGTAAATAGGCACAGGCAAACAGATGAGTAAACCCGACACATCAAAAGCAAAAAACAGTAAGACCGAAGACAAACCTCTTAAACCGGAGGGGCGAAGGAAAGCCATATTGATAGTTGTTCTGTGCATCATCGTCGCACTTTTCATCGGAGGGAGAAGGGGCCTCATGAAAAGGCGCGATGCCGCCGAAAGGTATTTTTACGGCACGAACGACAATGACGAAGACAGCGTTGTTTATTATTTGAATGAGAGAATCTCCTCGGCGGGGAATCTTCTCATTATAGCGCGGCGTTATTTAAGCGAAAACGACAAGCTCATAACCGATGTCTCTCAGAGCTGCGAAAAGCTGGAAAAAGCCGATGATCCGAAGGGCAAATACGAATACAACGAGAAACTCACGGAAAGTTGCGATGCGCTCATCGGGCAGTTAAAGCTCCAAAACCTTTCTTCCACGGATAAGTCCTTTTTGGACGGGATTAAGGCGGATATGGACAGCAGCTTGCAGATAATGGGTCATTTGGAATACAATACCACCGCAGCCCAATTCAACGCGCTTTTGGGAAAATTTCCCACCAATATAGTAAGGCTGTATACCTTTGTACGCCCCTTGACGCTTTTTGATTATTGATCGGAGGGAAAATGAAAAAAACGATTACCTGCTTAACGGTTTTGGCGCTTGTTTTAAGCGCCTTTATATGCCCTGTTCGGGCATTGAACATAAAAAAACCCGATTCGGTCTATGTGGCCGACTACGCCTCGGTGATAGATTCCGATGTGGAAGAATACATCATCGAAAAGGGCGAATACCTTTGCGGCAAAACGGGGGCTCAGATTTGCATCGTCACCGTGAGCTTCCTTGACGGAGAGGAAATCGAAGATGTTTGTTACGATATATTCAACGATTGGGGCATCGGGGACAAGACCAAGGACAACGGGGTCTTGCTCTTAATGACCATCGGCGAAGAAAACTATTGGTGCATGGCGGGGGACGGCCTTTCCAAGAAGCCCCTTTCCGCCGGCACTTTGCAAAATCTGCTCAACGATTATCTTGAGCCGGATTTTGCCGCTGCCGATTATTCGCAGGGGGCTCAAAGGATATTCGACGCCCTCTATGAGGAGCTTTACGATTATTACGATTTAAGCGACAGTTCCGTCAATCCCCCCGTTGTCAGCCCCCAACCTAGTACAAGCAAGAAAAGCGGAGGTTTCGGCACTCTTTTGATAATCATACTCGTGGTGGTTTTGATAGTTTGGCTTGCGGGCAGAAGTTCCCGCAGAAGAAGAAATTACGGCTCAACCAATTATGTTCCCCTTTTCTTCGGCAGACCCCGCACCCCCAAACCCCCAAGACCGAGGAACAATTATAACCCACCCCGCTATAATTCCAACTCCGATAATTACTCCCGCAAGAAATACGATGACGACGACTTCGGCGGCGGCTCCTCAAGGGGCGGCGGCGCGGGTCGCTCCTCCGGAGGAAGTTCCGGGGGCGGCTGGGGCGGCTTCGGAGGCGGTTCTTCCGGTGGCGGAAGAAGCTCCGGCGGCGGTTTCGGCGGAGGAAGCTCGGGCGGCGGGGGTGGCTTCGGCGGCGGTAGTTCCCACGGGGGGGGAGCAGGGCGCTCGAAGTAGGATAAAAAAGTTCCCGTATATGAATGGAAAAAAAGTTCTCGCCATAGGCTGAAAAGTTCCCGTCTTTGAATGGAAAAAAGTTCCCGCCTATGGCGGGAACTTTTAAAATTCGCCAAAGGCGAATTTTTGATTAACCGGAATTCCATTCCACGCAACCATTATCAAGCAATTTTACTTGACATCCACCCCCACATGATATATAATACCTCCGTCATGGAAGATACAATAGACAAACGCTTCAGAATGGCCTGTCTTTTCGACCTATACGGGCAGATGCTTACGGAAAAGCAGAGGGAAAGCCTGCAGAGTTATTACAGCGAGGATTATTCCCTCTCGGAGATAGCCTCACACATGGGCGTATCCCGTCAGGCGGCCTTCGACCTGATAAAGCGCACCGAAAAACTGCTCGAGGAATACGAAGAAGCCTTAAAGCTCTACGAAAGATATTCGCAGAACTTAAAGCTCCTTAAAAACCTGAAAACGCTCTGCGCCCAAAACGCCCCCGCTCTTGAGTTGATAGAACAGCTTGAGGAAAACCTTTAGTCATAGTGAGGGCAAAACGGGCGAGCAATACTAAAAGGCATTGCGACCCTGTTAATAAAACCCTCCGAATGACCTCCTTAAAGGGAGCCGAAAACAGGTGCGAGGGTACGGCGAATCGGTTCGGGGAGAGATGCGGCTTAAACGCTTCATTGTCAAAAGACAAATTTACCGCAAAGACAAATTGCGGGAAAACGACGGCGAAAAATACAAACGGGAGGAAAGGCTATGGCGGGAATGTTCAACCAACTTGGCGAAAAGATACAAGGCGCCTTTAAAAAGCTCAGCGGCAAGGGCAAGCTTACCGAAAAGGATATTGACGAAGCCCTGCGGGAGATACGCATGGCCTTGCTTGAGGCGGACGTGAACTTCAAGGTGGTCAAAAGCTTCCTCGCAGAGATAAAAGAACTTTCCATGGGGGAGGAAGTGCAGAAAAGCCTCACCCCGGGTCAACAGGTTATAAAAATCGTCAATTCCCAGCTCACCAAGCTTTTGGGCGGCAAGACCACCGATTTGAAGCTTTCGGGAAACCCCGCGGTCATACTTTTGGCGGGGGTACAGGGCAGCGGCAAGACCACCAGCGCCGTCAAGCTCGCCTTTTTCCTTAAAGAGAAGAATAAAAAGGTCCTTTTGGCCGCCTGCGACACCTACCGAGCCGCCGCTGTGGAGCAACTTCGCACATTGGCGCAAAGCGTCGGGGTGGAGGTATACAGTGCCGAGGACGATTTCTCAGGCGGCGGGGTCGCTTCGACAGCTTCGACAACCTCCGAACCGGTGCAAATTGCGAAGGCGGCCCTTTCGGCGGCGAAGGCAAGGGCTTGCGACATACTGATAATCGACACGGCGGGCCGTCAGCACGTGGACGACATTCTCATGGAGGAGATAACCCAAATCGCCAAGGTTTCAAACCCCTGTGAGGTGCTTTTCGTCACGGACTGCATGATGGGTCAAAGTGCGGTGGATTCCGCCAAGGCCTTCGACGAGAAGCTTTCCGTCACGGGTTTTATCCTCACCAAGGCGGATTCCGACTCCCGGGGCGGGGCGGCGCTCTCCGTGAGCTATATCACGGGCAAACCGATAAAATTTGCGGGTACGGGGGAAAAGACAGAGAATTTCGAGGTCTTCCACCCGGATAGAATGGCCGGCAGGATTCTCGGCATGGGGGATATGCTCACCCTGATAGAGAGGGCGGAAAAGACCGCCGACGCCGAAAGCGCCATGAAGCTGGCGAAAAAGCTCACCAAAAACGAATTCACCCTTGAGGATTATTTGGAGCAGATGGAGCAAATGGAGCAGATGGGGGGCATAGGGGAGATACTTTCCGGACTTCCCGGTGCGGGTATACCCGGGGCGAACAAGCTCAAAAATCTGAGTGCGAGTGTGGACGAAAAACAGCTGCTCCATTCAAAGGCTATCATCCAATCCATGACCCCGAAGGAACGCAGGGATCCGAACATCATCAACGCCTCCCGCCGAAGGAGGATAGCCGCGGGCAGCGGACTTACGGTGACGGACGTGAACCGTCTTTTGAACTCCTTCACCCAAATGAAGAAAATGATGAAACAATTCAGCGGCAATAAACGGAAAATGAGAAAGAATTTTCCCTTTATGTAATAAGTAATAAGAAAGGAAACATACAATGGCAGCAAAAATCAGGCTCAAAAGAATGGGCGCAAAGAAAGCACCCTATTACAGGATCGTCATAGCGGACGACAACACCACCCGCGACGGTGCGGCCATCGACGAAGTGGGAAGCTACGACCCCAGAACCAAGGAAGTCAAGATCGACGCCGAAAAGTCAAAGAAATGGC
>JAAYHF010000182.1 GCA_012727485.1 Eubacteriaceae bacterium | reverse complement strand
TATCTATCGTTCATTTATCGCACTCCTTTGCATAGGCGGGTTTACCCGTCCGTACCAACGATCAATAAAGAGCTATATCTTAATTTGTCCAACCCCCCCGTCGAAAAAAGACCGACCTGTCTTATATATCTGTCGTTTATTTTACAAACCCTACGCCCAATACCGATACAAAACCGCTTCCTAATTTTTACTGACAGCCTTATTATAACGCTTAACGCCCTTCTGTCATGAACAGACCGTAACCTTACCGCCCCTGCAACCATAAAGAAGCGTATTATCTCCCCCGTAGCATAAACCGCCTTACCCGATAACCCTTGTCGTTCCTTGCCGTTCCCCCGTATAACGCCCATTGCCTTTCGCAATAAGAAAGAATATTTTTCGTCCCCCAAGAGAAAAGAGAGGCTTTGATTGTTATGCTTTGTGACTATCGCAATAAGAACCCCAACGAGAAACACTTCCCTCTGTAATTATACATCAGCCCATACCCCTCAAATACAACTCTTTTCCTTATTATAACCGCATTTTCATTATCCCATGGCATAAACATAAACGGAAGAAAAACAGACCCGCCGCCGAGGGTTTAACGCTTATACAATATTTAAAACGCTCTCCCGGTTTGTTATCAATACATACTTTTCAGCCGTAATAAATTATCAAGGGGGTTCGTTAAATCATTATCTGAAAATAGATAGTCGCAACACAGTTGACAGAGTCGCTTTAAATGATATAATTAAAATGAAATACGAAAAGGCTTATTCAGCCCATTCGAATTCGGGAGGGTAAAAAATGCTGTATGGTTATGCCGGAAAGTTTCTTTATGTGGATTTAACTGTCGGGAACATCAGAGAAGAAGAATTGACGAGAGAGTTTGCAGAGAATTATATAGGCGGCTACGGCTTCGGCGCAAGGGTGCTTTATGACATGATAGAAAAGGGCGCCGATCCCCTTGGCCCGGGAAATGTGGCGGGATTTACCACAGGGCCCTTCAACGCCGCGGGAGTGCCCATGGGCGGCAGATATACCTTTGTTTGCAAGTCCCCGGTCACGGGCGGTTGGAATGACGCCAACTCGGGGGGCTTCTTCGGCGACGAGCTGAAAAAGGCGGGTTACGATGCCCTGTTTGTTTCGGGGGCAAGCGAAACGCCTGTCTATATCTGGATAAACGACGGTAAGGTGGAAATAAGGGACGCCTCTGCCATGTGGGGCTTGGATTGCAAGCAGACCATTGAGGCGATGTGCGAAGATACGGGCGAAAAGCGCCTGCGGGCGGCGGTAATAGGCCCTGCGGGTGAGAATTTGTCCCTGTTCGCCGCTGTCATCAACGACGGACATAGGGCGGCGGGCAGAGGGGGCGGAGGCGCCGTCATGGGCTCGAAAAAGCTCAAGGGCGTGGCGGTGAGAGGTACGGGTAAAATTACGGTGGCTGAACCCGAAAAACTCAGGGAACTGCGCCTTACTGCCAACAGAAGCTTGGCAAATCCCGCGGAGGATAACCCCATGGCGGGCTTTATCAACGGCTTCAAGGCCTACGGAACCACCATGTTCACAGGCCCCAGCGCCCTTTCCGGGGATTCCCCGGTGAGAAACTGGGGAGGCAGCGGGCTGGACGATTTCGGAGAGGAAGCGGCGAATGCCCTGAACGGCCCCTCCTTCGACAGCAATTACAATGTCAAAAAATTCGGCTGTGCTTCCTGTCCCTTGGCCTGCGGAGCGAAATATCAGGTGGATAAGGGCAAATGGCCCGTGGGAGAAACGGATCGCCCGGAATACGAAACCCTGGCGGCCTTCGGTTCAAACTGCCTGAATAAGGATATAGAAGCGATAATTAAATGTAACGACCTTTGCAACACCGCCGGAATGGATACCATAACTGCGGGTTCTGTGGTGGCATGGGTGATGGAGTGTTATGAACACGGACTTTTAAAGGCCGAGGATCTGGACGGTATTGAAGCCAAATGGGGGGACGGCGAAGCGATGGTCGCCCTCACGGAAAAAATGGCGAAATACGAGGGTTGCGGGAAAATACTCGCCCTCGGTCAGGCGGGAGCCGCCAAGGCCTTCGGCGTGGGAGAGGAATTCCTCACCGTGGCGGGGGGGATAGAGCCGGGTATGCACGACGGCAGACTGCCCTCCGCCCCGGGTTACAACAGAATATATAAATTCGACCCGACCCCGGGCCGCCATGTCAAGGGCGGAGATCAAAACACCCCCGCCGATTCCCCTGAAAGGGGAAAGAACGATGCCATGGCTACGGCGGGAGGGGAGATAATGAACTGCGTGGGAGTGTGCCAATTCAGCGGTTTCGCCTTTGCTCCCGGTTGGCAGAGTCAGTTCATGCGCTATGTGACGGGCTTCACCTTCACCGATGAGGAAGCCTACACCGCCGGAATAAGAATCCATCTCATGCGCAGAGCCTTCAACATCAGGGAGGGCATCAGCCGCAGGGATATGAAAATTTCAGCCCGCCTTGAGGGAAAGCCCCCCCTTGAAAAGGGCCCCAACAGCGGAGTGACCACCGAAACTGATAGGGCGGGAGACGCCTTCTTTAAAGCCATCGGCTGTGACCCCGAAACGGGCAATCCCACCCGGGAAACCGCAGTGGCCCTCGGAGGTTTGGACTATATTTTGGATATTCTCTGAGATATGGTCACCGTGAAATACATGGGCCCGAAAATACCCGGTATACCCGCCGAAATTGATATAAGAAGGGCGGGCAATGTGGGGCAGGCGAAGGAATTGATAAAAAGCGGGATAGCTAAGGCAGATGCCATGCTTTTCGATAAGGCGAAGATACTTTTGAACCACAGACCCTCCAAAGACGAGGATCTGCTTAAGGACGGCGATGAGCTTTATATTCTTCCTTATCTCGGGTCGGGCTGATGTAAGGCGAAAAGCGATAGAAGGCACGGGCATACAATGCCGATTATGGAAACAAATAGGTAAGGGGCTGTCAATCGGAACAGCCCTTTTTATTTTTCTGTGCGAAAACTGCAAAGATCCAAACAGAGTTCACATTCTGACCCGGTCTAAATGTGAAAAATCGCAATGATGTCGGTATTATTAATTATGGAAGGAAAATTCTCAGAAATATTGTGCCTTTCATAATGTAACAGCCGCTTTCTTCTTCCCCCCCGCTTTGATATAATAACTGCAAGTCGGGTCGAAAAAGGGCAAGGGAGCTAAAATGAGAGAAAACGAGCTGAAAGAATGGATAGGGGAGTTCACCGCAAGGGTCAAAAATGCCTTCGGTGAAAGGATCTATTTTATTGGCATACAGGGCAGTCGGGCAAGAGGCGAAGCGGGGGAGGAAAGCGACATAGATATGGTGGTGATTCTCAATGAATTCACCTATAATGACCTAATAGCCTACCGGGAAGCCATTGCCGATATTCCGAACAGGGATAAGCTTTGCGGCTTTATATCCGGCAAGGAGGAGCTGATAAATTGGGATAGGGCGGACCTTTTCCAATTCTGCCATGATACTCTGCCCATATCGGGTAATCTTGAGGAAATAAAAGCGCTGATAAGCCCCTTGGATATTTCCCGGGCGGTGCATTTGGGGGCCTGCAATATTTATCACTCCTGCGTACATAATGCGATACACGAAAAAAGCCTCCAAACCCTGTCGGAAATAATCAAATCCGCCTATTTTCTGCTTATGGCGAAGCACTATCTCGAAAGCGGAGAATACATCTCGGGCAAAAGCAGGCTGAAAGAAAGGCTTGAGGGAAGAGATGTGGAGGTTCTATCCGCCGAGGAATACATTGATTTAAAAGAAACCTCCGCTTTGCTGATGGACTGGGCGGCGGACATAATAAAAAGCTACGGGGAGAATTGAAGAATGTCAAAATGGGATCCATGGAGGGGCTGTCACAGGGTCAGCGAAGGCTGTAAATACTGTTACATACACAAGGGCGATGCGAAAAGGGGAGTGGATACGAGCATTATCCAAAGGAGTGAAAAATTCGATGCCCCCATTGCGAAAAAGAAGAACGGGGAATATCGCATGGCCTCCGGTCAGCTTGTCAACCTCTGCTTTTCGAGCGATTTCTTAATAGAAGAAGCGGACGAATGGCGCAAGGAAGCTTGGCGGATTATTGCCGAAAGAAGGGACTTGACCTTCTTTTTCCTCACCAAACGAATAAACCGATTCATGGATTGTATCCCCGAGGATTGGGGGGAGGGTTATGACAATGTGATAATAGGGGTGAGCGTGGAAAATCAAGTGAGGGCTGACGAAAGGCTTGGGGATTTCATTACCTTTCCCATTAAGCACCGCTATATTATCTGCGGCCCCATGATAGGCCCGATGGATCTGACGAACTATTTAAAAAGGGTGGAGCTTGTCACCGCCAACGGAGAATCCGATAAAAACGCCCGTATTCTTGATTATAATTGGGTGCTTGCCCTTAGGGATCAGTGCATCGAACATAATGTGAATTTTCAATTCCGTCAATGCGGCAGTCATTTTCTTAAGGAGGACAAGCTTTATAACCTTCCCGTAAATCAACTCTGCGCCCAGGCGAGAAAGGCGGGGATTGATTTTGTGGCTTTGCCGCAGTAAGCAGTATTTATTAAAACGAGTAATGTGATACAAAAATGCCAATGGTATGACGCACGAAAAAACTTAAACATTCAATCGGCAAACGGCTTGAACTCGCTCGCAAAAATGCATCACCCCTGTTGAATAAGGATAGCTTGGCGGGAATGATCAACATCAATATCAAAATGTTTTATTTTGAATTGTGTGCTGTTCCCGTGGCTTTATAAACGGCTTAGCGCTTTTTCCGATTTAAAGTTTTGATCAATCTAACGAGTCACAATGGCACATTGCGACTCGTTAGATTTGATATCGGGTCAGAAAATGAAATCCTCCAAACGCCGCAACCCGATTGAAGAATCACACGATAAGTCTGATAAGGTTATCTCTTGACTTTTCTTGAAGTGACCGGGTCAGAATGGCTAATTCTTTGCGAGGCATCGAATTTAAAGCTATGGAGCAAATAAGCCCGTTACTTTTATATCGACTTTTGTGCGGTATGATCCGATTTTACTTTTGGACCGGGTCAGAAATGAAAACCTTGACAAAGGGATAAATTCTTTAAGGTTTTAATACTGTGGTAATCAACAAAATGACCGGGCCACAATTATCATGCTTGAAATCAACCCTAATGGAAAAGCCATCTGATTATGTCTTCCCGTTTTTATAAAGTGACCGGGTCAAAAAATCAAAGACTTAAACTCGGTCTAATCCCTTGTATTTTAACAAAGTTAAAAGCCCGGTTACAAAAACAAAAAATATGAAATTCAGCCCTGTTATGAAAATCAAAATTCAACCGAATGAATGGAGATTGTTTATTTGCACTTCGAGCAATACCATAAACTGACCCGGTCAAAATTAAAAACAAAAAAGGGTAAACCAATGACAAAGGAAATAAAGCCATTATATACCCCCTTATCGGGCAGAACATATAAAGACTATGGCTAATTATAAGTAATTTTACAAAGTGACCCGGTCAGAATGTAAAACTCTATTTATCAAAGTGACCCGGTCAGAAAATAAAGCCTCCCGGAATCAAGAGCAAGAACCATATTATTGCTTCCTATTACAAACAAACATTAAAGCAAAAACCCTTACAATAATAAATGTTAAAGATTATAGTGGATCATTCCCCCAAGTTCTTTACCAAACCATTAAAAAAATCCGGGCGCAATGCTCCCCGGCTTAAGTTTTGTTATTACCTGTCATTCCGGTCGCAAAAGGTTGCAACCGTATACGCATTTAAACGCCCTTGCTATTCCAAAGTATAAAACTGCTGAATGACGATCTCCATAAGCGAATCCTCGTCAACATAAAATTCTATGAACTTCTCGCCGTCAACCGCTTCGCCCTCGGGGGAAAGCACTTCTCCGATCTCGTATTCGGCCGCCTTTTCAACCATGTCCGAAAGAACATTAACCGTCGTATCGGTGACCATATATTCGGATATATCCTCGAAGGCCCTCAGGGAGAAATCCTCGTCCTTCTCCAAAGTGTTTCTCAATGAATCCACAAAGGAAGCCATGTAAGCCTTCTGACGCTTCATGCGCGCCACATTGGAATCGTCCTCCATGCTACTGCGTGAGCGCACAAAGGTTAAAGCCTGCTGACCCATGAGCTTGACCTTCTCCCCCTTAACGAGGGTGTTATCGGTGTCCGAAAAATCATCTTCGATGGTAACTTCCACCCCGCCCACCAAATCGTTGAGCAGAAAAACCGCGTCCATGGTGACGGAAACATAGTGGTCAATGGGTACGCCCCCCAAAAGGTCGCAGACAGCTTTTTTTGTATTGCGGCAACTGTCCTGAAGGGCGCTTCCGTAGGTATGGGCAAGGGCAAGCTGTTCCGTGACAACTCCCGCGTTTTTCCCTCCGATGCTCAAAACGGTCACATCGGTCATGGTATCCCGGTTCAAATGAATGAGGGAGCAGGTTTTATCGGTGTCGTTGAAAACCAAAATAACGATGAAGTCCGCCTGTTGGTCGTTGCGGTAGGATTCATGCTTATAGGTTGGGCCGAATTCGTCCAAGCCGATAACAAGCAGCGTAGATATACCCCTTTTGAGAGTATATCTACGCCCTTTATATGTGATCTCTTGTGCCGGATTTGCGGTCAGAACATTGCCTTGGTCTTCGGGTACGGGTTCTAATCTGCTTTCGAGCATACTAACCACTCTATACAGCGCCACAAGCAAAACAACACCTATCAGCACTGCCAAAAGTATACCCAATAACTTCTTGTTAAGCTTAATGCTCACTTCCCACCTTCGGCAAGTTCAGCCGTTATATTCAGACTTAAGCCTGCTCTTTTTTCTTCTTGTTCTTTGCGGCAAAGAATGCACCGCCGCCGCCGAGAGCCGCCACTGCGGCGCCCGCTACCCAAGGCCATGCGGAACCTTTTTTCTCATCTGCGGGAGGCGTGGGATCATCCACCACGGGGGGGGTGACGGTTGCCGTGCCGGTTACAAAGGCCACGGGGCAAAGCTTTTCGAATTTAACATCGACGGTTCCGTCGCCGTTGTTCTTTATGTTCTCCTGGGGAACGACTTCCCATTTCGTTTCGCACCTTGTCATTATGATTACCAGAGCATCGGGAGCAACTCCCAGATCCATGGTGACCACAACTGACTTCCCTGCTGCAAGCGCATCGGCTGCTACGCCGGAAACGGTGACATCAAACAATTCGCGAACAACCAAATTATCAACGGGAACATCGCTGCCTGATACGGTGATGGCTTCTTTGAGAGGTTCGCCGAGATCCGGATCAAGGGCTGTCAGATCCGGAGCCGCCGCGATTTCATTGTAGGCATCGTCCAACTTTTCCTTGATTTCGGGGTCGGCAGCCGTATCCGCCGCATCGATGGGGGTCAATACGACTGCGCCGCTGTCCGCGGGGATAAGGGTCACTTCACCCTGTTCGTCTACGAGCTGCCCTATATAAGCAACTCCGTTTTCATCGGTTTTGGTCACGATGACCGGGTCTTCCACGACCACGCTGGGCGCGGCCAAAACATTGCCCGCAAAACAGGCGACAAGCAGAAGAGCCAATAATGTTGCAGAGATCTTTTTCATTTTAATTCCTTTCGTTTCATATCGCTTCTGTCATGTATTTTAAACAGTAGCTGAGCTTATATATCACCGGGAAGCCCGAAGGGCTTAACCCGTAATGATCCTCTCGGAGGCGGCTGTGAGATCCTCGACAGCCTGAACTCCCAATTTCTTTCTTATTATGTCCATTGCGTCCATAATATCGGGTCTGCGGGAGTCCATATTGTGACAATCGCTCCCCAAAACATCTATTATACCGAATTTTAACATATTCAAAAGGATTTTTAAAGTCCTTTTACCAATAAAACCATCGGCGTTTACTTGAATTAATACCTCCTTATCCTCAAAATGCCTGAAAAGGTCTTTTCCCTCTATGGGAATATATCTGTCAAGATGGGCTATTATGGGTATAAGCCCACGACGGTCGTTTATAAGTCGTATTTCCCCGGTCATTCTTTTGGTCCAGGGGCAAAAAGGCATTTCCACCAAAAGCAAATTCGTGCCTTCAATGCAAAGATCGTTCAGCTCCTCTGCGGCGCTCATTCCCTCGAAATAACTCACCTCCGCGCCCAGGCGAATTTCGGGAAGTTCGCTTTGTTCGCCTTGGCAGGCTTCAAAGAGCCTTTGCGCCCGATTCTCCCTTTTCGAAAGGAAAAGCGAGGGGGTGGTTCTGTCCGCATAGAAATGGGAGGTGGCGGCGATGGTCTTAATTCCCTGACGGGCGCTTTCCCGGAGCATTTCAAGCGAAGTCAGCTCATCGGGGCTTCCGTCGTCCATATCCGGAAGAATGTGGGAATGGAAATCAACCATGGCTCATTCCCCGCCTTCTTCGGCCTCTCCCTTTGCGTAATAGGAGGAGTATTTCTTTTTATAATATCTGCCGTATTTGCCGTAAGTCTTGCCGTAGGCCGTGGTGGTTTCGGTGGCTCCGTTGAATACGAACCCGAGTATCTTGGCATTCACAAATTCGAGCTGTTTTATGGCTTCGGAAAGCAGATGCCTCTGGGTATAATTCTGGCGAACAACTATTATTATTCCGCTTACGATCCGAGAAACCACCAACGCATCGGAAACATCGATAATAGGCGGCAAATCCAAGATTATGTATTCAAAGTATTGGGTTAATTCCCTTATTAATATGCTCATTCTCTCCGAACCCAAAAGTTCCGAGGGGTTCGGGGGAATATCACCCGAGGCTATCACATCAAAGCTGACCGAGGTGGACTTGAAAGCATAATGTTGAAGGGTATCCGCCATCTTGTTGGTACTCACAAGCAGATTGGAAAGCCCGGGGCTCATCCTCAGTCCGCTTTTTTTGCTTACGGAGGGAAGGCGCAGATCCGCATCTATCAAAAGCACCTTCTTATTTGCGGCGGCCAGCGAATAGGCGGTGTTTATGGCGGTGAGACTCTTGCCCTCTCCGCGCATGGCGCTGGTGACTCCGATCACCTTGCAACCGTGTTCATCGGGGAAGGAAAACATCAGGTTCGTTCTCAGCAGTTTATAGGCTTCCGTGGAGGCGAAATTCAGTTTATCGCCGATCATGCTTTCATCGGTGGCGCTGTCTGCGAGGGCATAGGTTTCATTGTTGTTTTTCTTCGATTTGAAGTTGAATTTGAAAAGTGCCATCAGTTCTTCCTCCTTCCCGTTTTCTTTCCTGTGGTGCTTTCATAGGAGTCATAATAATATGATTTCTTGCCGCTTGAGGAGTTCATATCGGGTATGACCGCCAAAAGGGGCAGGTTGTAATTTTGGGTAAGATACTGGTCGTTCCTGATGAAGGTGTCGAAAAGCTCCGCGACGATGATCCCGCCGACGCTGAGTACAACCCCCAAGAAGAACCCAATGAAGGTGTTTTTGGTGTAGCTCGGGGAAGAACGCCTCGC
Source organism: Eubacteriaceae bacterium (assembly GCA_012727485.1). Lineage (GTDB taxonomy): Bacteria > Bacillota > Clostridia > Eubacteriales > Anaerofustaceae > JAAYHF01. The sequence continues at coordinate 823 of JAAYHF010000182.1, read as the reverse complement.
CGGAACCACGGCATAATCCACTATCCTCACCGAAGAGCCCTCCACGATGTCGGAAATTTTATCGGGAAGCACGATGGCGATGGTGTTGGCTATCCTCTCCGCTCGATGGGGGTCGTCGCAGGTGACGACTATTTCAAAAACCTCGGTGGAGTTGACGGCGGCCGCCGAAATCATCTTTTCAAGCTGTTCATAGGTGTATTCCAACTTGGCTTCCTTTATGACTTCGTTTAAGGTCGTTCTCGTTTTCAAAATAACGATATAGGTATTCACCAGCGTCTTTGCCGCCGAAAGATCCCCGGAGGAAATGCTCAGGGAAGCCGAGCCGACGGATATGGAGCTGTTATTGACATAAAGCAGGGTGCCGGCTTCATATTGGGGCGTTATGAAGAAATATGTCCCCCCGAAGGCTATTGCGGCACAAAGGAAGGAGGTGATCGCCACTATCCAGAATTTTTTCCAGATAATCTGAATTATCTGGATAAGGTCAAGCTCTATGTAATCCTGTTCGTTTTCCATTAAATAATGCTCCGATGGTTGTTGTCGTTAATAGAAGTCTATGGACATATATTGTAACATATATAATATGCAAACACACGCAAAACTTCAAGTTAATTATCGTATAAAACCAAAAAAAATGCAAGAAAAACATCGAGAATTTGAATTAGAGCGTGTTCACGCAAATTGACAACCCCACTCCCCCATGCTATAATCCAATCATGGAAATCACAAAAGAACAATTCGAACGAATAAAGCCCTACCTCCCACGACAAAGAGGAAATGTAAGCATAGACAATCTCCAATTCATAAACGCACTTTTGTATGT
>JAAYHF010000181.1 GCA_012727485.1 Eubacteriaceae bacterium | reverse complement strand
GGAAAGGGGGTTGCGGGTTGGGGCGTTCCGGGATTCCTCCTTAATAATAGACATGAAATCTCTTTACATGGTGGGATTAACGATAATAAATCTGTAATTGTGGTTTTGTTATGATTATAAAGGCACAAGATGAATTCTCTTTTCGAGGCGAGCCGATAACTCGTTTAGTCAATGCACCTTCGGCAGATTTTATCTATTACACAAATCTGCCGAAACGGAGCCGTCACCGAGGAACTTCACAAAGAGCAAGGGCATTATAAGCTCTATTGTTGATTGCGATTTAATGAACCGTGAGTGACTATCCTTAAAAGACCGTAAACGGCAAAGAAGATAAACGATACCCTTATGACATAATCCACAAAACAACACACGAGAAAACTAAAAAGACCCGTCGGCTTTAAACCGAACCTTCACACGCACTTGCGAATAAAAACCTTTCATACGGCAGACATCACCGAAGCGAACAACCTCATTCCCCTTCCCGAGCGAAGTCGTTGATTTCATGCCCGATAGCTTTAATTGAATACGCCCGATTGTGCGTTGTCGGTATAACCCCCGCCCCTCCGACTATCCCGCCGCCCAACAAAAAACGGCAGTTCTCGCCTGCCGCATCGCTTTTAATATGACCGCCAAGCTTCGGCGGTTAAAGAATATACTGTTGCAACTCCTTGGGGTCGTTGGAATAACGCAGGGCATTTTCCCGGGTTATTTTATTGGCGTTGAGCAGTCTTGAAAGGTCTGTGTTGAGGGTGTGCATACCCTGGGCCATGCCGCTTTGCATGGCGGTTTGGAGCTGATGACCCTTATTTTCCCTTATCATATTCATCACCGCATCGCTTCCCAAAAGCACCTCTGTGGCAGGAACTCTCCCCCCTCCCCCGGCGAGGGGAATAAGGCACTGGGTTATAACCCCCTTGAGTACCCCCGCAAGCTGAATACGCACCTGATTTTGGGATTCTCCCGGGCAGGCGTCCACTATTCTGTCTATCGTAAGGGCCGCCCCCGTGGTGTGGAGGGTGGAAAGTACCAAGTGACCCGTTTCAGCGGCGGTAAGGGCGGCGGAGATGGTTTCATAGTCCCTCATCTCACCCACCAATATAATATCCGGATCTTCCCTTAAGGCGCTTCTGAGGGCATAGGCGAAGGAGGGCACGTCCGCACCCACCTCCCTTTGGTGTATCATGGCTTTCTTTTGGCTGTATACATATTCAACAGGATCTTCAATGGTGATGATATGCTGGGCACGGTTGGCATTGACATAGTCTATCATGGCGGCCAAGGTGGTGGATTTGCCGCTTCCCGTGGGGCCGGTAACGAGAACAAGCCCCCTTTGGAGCATGGCGAGGGAATAAAGGACATCGGGCAGGCCAAGCTCTTCCAGGGTGGGAATGGAGTTGCTCAAAAGTCTCAAGGTGGCGGAAATGCCTCCCTGATAACGGTAAACATTCACCCTCAGGCGCACTCCGACTTCGGATTGATAGGAGAAATCCACATCGTGACCTTCGGCAAAGGCTTTTTTGTGGCTTTCGCTCATCATAGATTCGATCAGGGGAATCTGCTCCCCGTCGGCTATAAGCCCTCTTTGGCGTTCGAGTTCTCCGTGGGTACGCACGATAATCGGCTCCCCGGCGGATATGTGTATATCGGAGCTTCCTGCGTTTTTCGCAAAAAGTATGATTTCATCAATTCTCATTTGACTCCCTAAATGGAATAATAGGCCACTTTAAGCAATTCTTCCAATGTGGTGACACCCGTTGCCACCATTTGAATTCCGCTTTCCTTGAGCAGAGTAAGCCCTTGATTCTTTACGGCATATTCTTCTATTTCTTCGGAGGAAGCCTTTTTGGCTATGAGCATACGAATTTGCTTATCTATCAGCAAAATCTCGTGAATCGCTATTCTGCCCGAATAACCCGTGTTATTGCAACGGGGGCAACCGTTCGCCTTTTTGACCGTATCTATTCCCTCGCCCAAGAGCAGTTTTTGCGCTTCGGTGACGGGAACATCCTCACTGCAATAGCGGCAGACCTTTCGAATGAGGCGCTGGGCAACTATCCCCACAAGGGAGTTTGCAAGCATATAGGGCTCCACCCCCATATCCTCCAGGCGGGCTATCGAGGATACGGCGCTGTTGGTATGCAATGTCGAAAAGACAAGGTGGCCGGTTATGGCGGCTCTGACGGATATGGAGGCGGTTTCATTGTCCCTTGTTTCTCCCACCATTATCACATCCGGGTCTTGGCGCAAAAGCGCCCTCATGCCGCTTTCAAAGGTCAGCCCCGCCACATTATTCACCTGGGTTTGGTTGATATGCTCCAAATTCTTTTCCACAGGGTCTTCCACGGTACAAATATTGACCGATTTGCGGGACATATATTCCAAAAGCATATAAAGGGTGGTGGTTTTTCCGCTTCCCGTGGGGCCGGTGATATAGATGATGCCGTTTGAGGATTTCATCATATCCATCATTTTGGTATGATTTTCCGGGGTCATGCCGAAGGAGGCGGGATAATCTATGGCGGAATGTCCCGAAAGCACCCTTAAGACGGCCTTTTCTCCGAAAACGGTGGGCATGACGGAAACCCTTATATTTATCATTTCATCTCCGAGCCTGTAACGGAAATGGCCGTCCTGGGGGATACGCCTTTCGGCTATATCCATATTGCCTAAAATTTTAATTCGGGCTATGACCGAGGCGTGGATACTGCGCTGGAGGTTGACATATTCGACTATGGTTCCGTCCACCCTGAGGCGCACCACGGTTTTATTCTCGAAGGGCTCTATATGTATATCCGAGGCGGAAACGCTGGTCGCCCTTTCTATGAGGCTATCCACCAAATTGATGATCGGGGCATCGCCTTCGCCTTCCTCTATTTCGAGTTCCTCCGCCGTGTCTATGACCGCGGCGTTGGCTCTTTGGGTGGCGGCTTTAACGGATATATCGGTGTAATAATGGGTGAGGGCATCGCTTAAGGCCTGTTGCTCGCAAAGGACTATCTCCAAGTTCTTGCCCGTGAGCTGACGAATATCTTCCTGAGCATAGAAATTCAGCGGGTCGTCGGTGGCTATGGTGATTATCTGGTCGTTCACCGCCACGGGCAACATATTGTATTTTTCCGCAAGCTTTTGGGGAAGAAGGGCTACCGCCGCCATATCCGCTTCTGTGGAAACAAGATCTATCATTCTTAAATTAAGCTTCTTTGAGAGCGCTTGGGTTCTTTGCCTGTCTGTGACATAACCCATTTCCACCAAAAGATCCCCCAGTCGCTTCCCGTTGCTTTTTTGAGCGCTGAGGGCTTTCTGGAGCTGATCTTCTGTTATATAGCCATATTCTCTCAGAATATCGCCTATGCGGACATTTTTGGTTGTATTCATAATTTCTCCGGTGTTATTCGTGCATATAGAGCTTCAACTCCATGGTGATTAATATGTAGTCCTTATTATAGGTTATATTGAACTTAGTCACGCTGACGGAGGGGTATTCGTTTGTCATGACATCAACAAGGGCCAGAACCGATTCCATTGAGCCGGCGGCGGTGAGCTTCACATTATAAACGGAAAGGGTCGGCGCGTCCGAGCCGGCTTTTCGCAAATAGGGATTGACCGCTTCGGGCTTATTGGCAAGGGCGATGGTGAGATTGCGGCATTCCAGCGATTTTGACAAAACGATGCCGGTTATCAGCTTATCCACCCCCGGGGCGGTGATTATATCGAATTGGGATTTGCCGACTTCGAGAAGCTGTTGCTTGAGCCTGACATTCTCCTTGCTGTTGAAGGGAAATTCGGCAATGTTTCTTTCCATTTCCGCAATGCGCTCCTCGGTTTCGACGAGATAGGCCTTTGTGGAGCGAATTTGATCCGAAAGGGGAATAACTCCCCAAACGACAACGGCAGTGAGCATAACGAAAATCGTCAGTAATACAAGGATAAGCTTATCCCTTGATGATAAAGGTTGCATATTATTCCTCCACGCTTTCCCAACCCGCCTCGGAATTCAGATAACAGGCGACATTGATTCTATATAATCTTTCACCGGTGCTGTAGGTGTAGCCGGTGTATTGTACGGTATCGAAAAGGCCTGTGGCCTTAAGACGGTCGATATAATGGTTTATCTCCACCACCTTACCCGCCTTGGCGACGAAGGTGAGCTGACCTGTGGAGGCGTTGTAGCCTGTGAGTTGCATGGTTACTATATCAAGTCCGCAGGAGTCGATCTCGGCCAAAACATCGGAATTCATTCTGGGATAGCCCGCCAAGGTATCAAGGGCATTGGTGACGGCCCGAAGCTTGAGGGAAAGGGCTTCGTTTTCTTTGACGAGGGCGGCGGCGTCCTGGGAGGCTTTGATGTTCAGCGGATCCATGAGATAGGCGGTGCGCTCCTCCAACTTGTTGTTATAATAGGCGTTTACTATCAAAAACCCCGCCATGGTCAGGGCGCATACGACGGCGGTGATGATAACGGGGGTGACGAGCTTGCCCGTTTCGCTGGTGCGGGTGGCTTTTCTGGCGCGCTCCTTGGCGGCTTCTATGAGGTTCACATCTATTTTTCTCGTGAGAAGGGCGCCCAAGGTGCTGACGGAATCGGCCAAGCTGAGTTTGCCCGAAAGACCTCCCACCGCGGGATCGCTTTCGGGAAGTTTCTTTAATATAATGCCCATATCCCCTATGGCGTCAACGCAGTAATTAACCACATCGAGGGCGACTCCGCACATATAAACGGAGCTGACGGGGGAAGAATTGCGCTGGGAAACGGAGAACTGGTTCATGGAGTTCACATTGGTGACTATTTCGTTGACAAAAGCCTCCGTGCCGGGGTCGTTTATCATTCTGGTGCGCTGGGAATAGTTATATTTACCGTTGACCCAAAGCAAATTTATCAGCATTGTGCCGTCCAAAATAAGGATTATCGCCGTTTCCTGTTTGAGGCGCTTTAAGGTGGAAAGCAGTTTGACGGCGCTCATTTGGGAGGGGATAATGCCCTTTAAGGTGATGCCCATTTTCGCAAAAAGATCCCCGAAATTTCTTATATAGGTTCCGGGAGCCATGACGGTGAAAATATCCGTGGTATGCTCGGTGTTGTTTCTTGCGATCTCAAAATAGTCGTAAATGGGTTCGTCGGCCCTGTCCGCATCGGAATATTCCCTGGTTACCATCTCCAGAGTTTTCTTTTCGCCCACGGTGGGCACGGTTATGGCCTTTAGGGCAAACTGCGAGGAGTTCACGACTAAAATGACATTTTTCTTGGGCAGAGAATTTTTCTGCCAAAACTCGGTGAATTCGCGGATAAAATCGGCTTCGCTGGTGACGACGCCGTTTATCATACATTCGCTTTTCATCACCATTGAGCAGACTTTTCTTATCTTGAATTTTTTCCCGGAATCCCCGAGTACCACATGAACCTGATTATTGGATAAATATACTGCTGTATCCATCTCTAACTCCTAAACCATATTTTGTACGGATTGATAATACTGGAACACGGGCACCATAACCCCGAGCATGACCGTTCCCACCGCAAGAGCCATGAAAACAATGAGGGCAGGCTCAAGGGCGGCCACCATTTTATCCAAGGCGGCGTCGCTTTCGTATTCGAGGGTATCGGCGGTGGTGGCGAGCATCATATCCAAACTGCCCGTTTCCTCACCGACCATTATCGAATCCGCCAACTTGCTGACGAAACCGTCCACCTTGGCGACGGCGGCGGAGAGGGATTCTCCGCTTCTGACCTTGGCTATAACTTCCTTGAATTGGGATTGCAGATAGGTGTTGCCCAAAGTGCGACTGCCGATATTAAGGGCGGAGACGAGGGCAAGCCCCGCGCCGTAAAGGGAATTTATGGTGCGGGCGAAGCGGGCGGTGTATATGGTACGCATAAGTTTGCCGAAATAGGGCCATTTAACCCGCATTTTATCGCGGTAAAAACGCACGGAGGGAATTGAGAAAAGAAAGGAAGTCACCACGATTATTCCCGCCAAAACCATTACGGCCAATAGCCATTTATCGGTGAGCAGGGTGCTGAAGGCAATGAGGAATTTCGTAACTCCGGGAAGTTCCTCTATCATTTCGAATATTTTGTCGAATTGGGGAATGATATAGGTGATGAGGAATATCACCACGCCGACGAGCATCGTCAAAAGGATAATCGGATAGGTGGCCGCACCTGAAACTTTCTTGCTCATTTTATAGGATTTTTCGTAATGCTCCGCCATTCTCGTCATTACCTTATCCATATTGCCCCCGGCTTCCCCTGTGGAAATCATGCTTGTGAGCAAATCGGGGAAAACCCCATTCAGGGAAATCATCGCATCGGAAAGAGCCGTTCCGGTTCTGATCTGATCCAAAAGTTCAAAATAAACCGCCCTTTCGGATTCCTTTATGGTATCCTGTTGGGCGATGATGCGAAAGGCCCTCACCAAAGAAACCCCCGCAGAGAGCAATGTTCCCATTTGGCGGCAGAAATCCATAAGCTGTTTGGTGCTTAATTTCTTGAAATTTCTTGAATTGGCGGCGTTTTTCGCCTCTATCAGAAAGAGATTCTCCTGGGAGAGGGCTTCCTGAAGAACATTCTCGCTTATGGCTTCCCTGACGCCCTTTACTTTCTTTCCGTCTTTTGTTTGCGCTATGTATTTATAGTTGGGCATTTCAGCCTCCGTACTATTTATTATATGTCTGAAATATTATCAGTGAATTTTCGTTTTCAAAAAAGGCTCAAATAGCATTTTATCAGATAATCACCCGCAAAGAGGGAAATTATCAAGCCGGCGCAAAGAAAGGGACCGAAGGCGAAATGCTCCCCGCGGGAAGCTTTCTTTGTTATAAGCAGATATATGGCATATCCCCCGCCGAGAAGGATTGCCGCAAAGGCCGCAAAGCAATTAAGCTTCCAACCAAGATATAACCCCGTCGATGCCATGAGCTTTATATCCCCTCCCCCGAAGGCCGAGGGCAGAGCCATGGTTATCAAAAGCAGGGGCAGGCTCACGCAGATGAGCCCTATCAATCTATCCAATATACCGACAGCATCTGTGTCGCCGCCGATGAACACCGCCGAAAGAACTCCCAAAAGGGCGATTATCACGCTTGCGGTGTCGGGAATTTCCATTGTCGCCGCATCAATCAGGGCGATGAACACCAAAACCGATATGAAGGCAAAATCAAGAAGGGCTTTCACATAATCCCCGGAGCATTTCCAAAGGCAAAGCAATGCGAAAAAGCTTCCCAATATTTCCAAGGCAAAATAGCGCAGGGAGATTTTCGCCTTGCAATAACGGCATTTCCCGCCAAGGAGCAGATAGCCGAAAATCGGCAACATATCCAAGGGGCTGAGCTTATGGGCGCAGGAGGGACATTGACTCGAACCCTTTATGAAATCCATTTTCCGGGGTATCCTCCAGGCGGCCACATTCACAAAGGAAAAAACCGCGGCGCCGAAAAGGGCTATGAGCGTTATCAAGAAAATAATCCAAATCATTTCAAAAACTCCAAGGGGTCTTCTTCGCTCTTAAGGGCGCTTTCGGCACTGTAAACCTTCCCAAATATGCTCCAAAGGCGGCTTTCTTTCTCATATACCGCAACATAATCCCCATAGGAAAATACTATTTTCAAAGGAAAAGAATACTTCTGAGGGGGAATCACGACGGTAATATCCGAGGGGGCGATGCCCGTCAGCTCCTCTATTCTCAGGGCGGCCTGCGCACTTAAGCGGTTTTCGCTTTGGCTCTCATAGAGGGGGGCGTTTTCTTCCCTCATCTCCCCGAGGGCGACGGTGAAGGCCAATTCCAGAGAGTTTGCCGAGCGCATCATTCGCTTCACCTCCCATTTTCGGGCGGAAAGCCTTGCGGCAAGGGGAATGGCGGCAAGGGCGAAAAGAAGGCATAAAACGAGCAGAATAATCAGCTTGCGGGTCTGTTTCGCTTCGGGATCGCCGTTGTTTGAGCCTTTGGCCTTTTTGCTTGCCAAACGGGCTCTTTTGATTTTATAGTAAATCTCCGACAAGGAGCGCCTCGCAGGGGGGATTATGGGTGCAAAGCCCGCTTTTAGGCGGGCTTTGCGGTTTATTTTTCTGCTTTGTGGTTTAGTGAAATCTGTATTATTGGGCTTCTTCGTCTTCAGCGCCAGTGACTAAAGCAGGATATGTACGGGCTTCTTCGTCTTCAGCGCCAGTGACTAAATAGTACACGACTACATTGCCGTCGGTATAATCTATACTGTATTTTCCGACATCGGCATCTCCGGCATCTCCGGTGGTAATCTCGTCAACTCCAAGAGAAGTGAGCTTTAGAACATCGGCAACGAAAGTGCTATCCTCGCCGCCTGTCGCATAAGTATTAATTTCAGTGGGAGTATGGTCTACCGCATACTCGTTGATGGCAATGGTGGCTGCCATATATACATTTCTGGCTGTGAGATCGTACTCAGTGCCTTTGGCTTTTTTTATGTAACCGTTTACCGCGGGTATAGCGATGGCAATAAGTATTGCCAAAATAACCAGCACTGCGATAACTTCCACAAGCGTAAAGCCCTTTTTGTTCTTCAGTTTGTTCATTCTGAATTCTCCTTTTAATTTATGAAAATTATTTATATAATGCCGAATTTCGGCTTATACTCCTTTAGGGGGCAACGGTGTCATCTACTTTTACTGCGGAGGACGAAAGGTTGCGGCAGGCGATGTAGCGAGATGCAAGATAAACTTTGTCGTCGGCTCCGATGAGGGTCAGCTCCAATTTTATCACCGGAGTGGCTTCCAAGGGAATGTCTTCCACCGGGGTGAAATTCATATCGGAAATGCTCATTCCCATATAAACTTCCTCGCCGTAAAACCATTGGGTTTCTTCTGAATTAACCCCATCGTCATGTGTATATAATATCACCAACCGCCCATTCAAGTCAACTGCATTTCCCGCACGGTCCGTGCTTTTTTCGTCAATTTTGCCGATTTTTACGGTTACAGTGTAACCGTCGGCGTTGAGGAAAGTTATCTCGTCGCACTCCGGGGAGCCGTGGGGAGTTATGGTCACGGCGGCGGGGACGGCTTGCTCAGCCCCGGGCATTACGGGGGAGACGGCGGCGGCGGAAAGCTCGGCGTTTATGGTTTCGCAGAGGATATCCGCAAGGGAAGCGGCGTCAACGCTCTGCTCCATTCGGGTGCTGATGGTAAGATATTGGGGCAGGCTCATGGCGGCAAAGGTCACCAGCATGAGCAGAAGGGCGAAGGAGGCTATCAATTCCACCAAGGTATATCCGCTATTGGTTTTTAACAATGGTTTTTTCATGGGGTGGCCTTTCTATGGTTAAGGCGTATCGGGCAGGTCGTATAGATACATTGTGAAGCCTTCGTATTGTTTTTCCCGGTATTCCAAATATACGGTGAAGGCCGTATCCGGCTCACCTTCGAGCAGGAATCGGCAGTTTTTTGGGGTGTTGGCGGGGGTGGGATCTTGATAATACTCGAGCAGGGCATCGTCCGCTTTTTCCCGGACTTCCTCGGCTTGGCGAATGTAGCTAACGGAGATCGTCACCGCCCGGGAAAAGAAGGAAACGGCTATCATAAATATGGCGAAGGCCGCCAAAACATTCACCATGGTCATGGCTTTTTTTTGCTTTAGTATCGAAATTATTCGTTTATGGTTTTTACATACCATTGCACATTCGCCTCCACCCCTTCTTCATTATAAACATTTGCTTTATATGTGGTTTTAATCTTCTCTAAGGTCTGCCCGGAGGAATCCAGGGCGCTTACGGTCATTATAAGCTCCACATGGCCGTATCTCCAACTATCCAGACCGTATTCCATGGCTTCGTTACTGCAAGTCCAATAGATTTGAATCTGATAGGTCATGCCGCTCTCTCCTTGGGCGGTGAAGGTGCGGGTCAGATCATCAAGCTCGGTATGACCGGTTTCTTCCGGGTTGTAATAATCCCATCTATTCACATCGGTTTTATCAAAGACTTCCATGTTATCCCACAGATAATCATAAAGCCCGCCGACGCTTTGCTCACCGGGGAGAAGCAGGAGCTGATCGCTCAGCGCCCTTTGGAAGGATTCCAAAGAAGCCTTTCTCACCTGCTTTTGGGCTGATGTTATTTGACGGGCGGCCAAGGCCGAGGCGGAGAAGGTCATAATGAGGGAAAACGCCGAAAGCATCGCCATAATGCAAATGGCAAGGATCATCGCTTCCCCTCTTTTTTCTTTCAGCAGTGCGGCTTTTCTCGCTCTCATGGCATCACCCATTCGTATTTATTGCCCACTTTCACCTGATTGTATATCGCCGGGTCGGAGGGGCCGCCGGTGGATTCATCGGGAATGGCGGTGATGCTCACGGATTGGGTGGCGTGGACTATGTGGGTGTAGGTGGTGTTGTTCACATTGAGGGTGAAGGAATCGAAGTCCGGCAGATAGAGGGTAACTGTCGTATTCGTTCCGCTTGTGCTTATTCTCACCGAGGCGGGAACTTCAAACTCATATTCATCGGTGCCCACTTTCACATTTATGGGTATCATATAGTCATTAAGGGTGTAAATACCGTCCACAATGGGCAGGGGGGTTTCTCCTTGTTGAATTGCTCCGTTGTTTCTTTGGAGGATTATCTCGTGTTCCGCAGAAGTTCCCGAAGCGTTTTCGACGATTGAGATTTCATACTTTTGAGCGTATTCTTCCCAGGTGAAGCTCAAGAGGGTCATGGGAACGGTTATGGCGGGGGGATTTTCCTCGGAGGCGGAATTGATTTCTTCAAATGTCACATTCTCCGTTGTCCGCACCACAGAGGGGGTATTCAGCTTTATCTTCGCCAAGCGGACAATCTGCCAAGCCGACCATTCGGAATAGACCGAATCCTCCGGCTCGACCCTTACCCTCACCCAAAGATACTTGGCGTTGTAATTCCTCTCCATGGGCAAGCCGCCCAATTTTTCGAGCTTATAGGTGGCTTCGGCAAGACTGCCGGGGGTGGAGGAGGTCATTGTGTCTGCGAATATATCGGTGAGTCTGCCGCCGTCAAGTGTGGGGAGTACGCTTCCCGTACCGACGGAACAAACGCAGGCTTCGAAGCGGTATGCGCCGCTTGCAAGACCGGTCGTGGAGTTTTGAACAGTGATTGTCGGGCCTTCGAGGAAGGCGGGAACGCTCAGGGGGGTATCGTTATATGCGAATCCGGGCAGGGTCACGCTCGGAGAACCGAGGGCCGCCCTTGTCATTACGGTGATTTGCGCCGTTTCAAGGTCACTGCGGCGGGAGGAAGCGGTGTAGACGGCGGGGGAAGTTTTAACATTGGCTATCACATATACTTCTATTTCCCGTCCGGCGTATGCTCCCAGATCCACCTTGGCGGTATAATTGGCGTTGCCTTCGGTGGTGTGGAGGAGAGCATCGTTCACATATATGCCGTAATTTGCTGTATCCGTCACCGCTTGGGCATCGGCGGGGGCGTTCCATGCTATTTCATAGACGAGGGACTCCCTGCCGTCTATCAGCACCAAGGGTCTGAGGACGGTGGGCAGGGCGAGGGGCACTTCGATGGTCTTTGAGGCCTTGCTTCCGAGGGAGGTGGTGTAGCCGCTCGCTCCCTGTATACCTTGGCGGGTCACTTCCACCACCACATTCTTATAGCTCCAGGAGGCGATGTCCTCTGCGGTGAAGGTATGGCTTGTGCCTATGACTTCGCCGTTATAGAGCAGAATTCCCTTTTCGGGTGAAGTTGCCGGGTCGTCGCCGGGTTTGAAGCCGGTTATCTTCAAATGGACGATGGGGTTAGCTACGCCGGGAACGCTCCAAGC
>JAAYHF010000180.1 GCA_012727485.1 Eubacteriaceae bacterium | reverse complement strand
CACTCCCCCCGCCGCCTTCCTATCCCCGTCCTTCTCCCCCAAAACCACATACTCGTACCCCGAAACCTTCTCCACCACCGCAATAAGCCTATCCCCGTAACCCTTCCCCGGATTGGCCCAGCCCGTGCCGTTCGGGTTGTCCGCGTAGCCGAGCCACTGGGCATAAACGGCCTTCCCCCGCAGTTTCTCCTGCCAACGGGGGTCTATAAGCTCGGTGACGAGGGGTTCATCGCTTCCGTAGCATTTCAAATGTTGGATAACGGCGAGTATCCCCGTTTCCATGTCCGGGAAGGAAGCTCCCTTACTGCCCCCGCCCGTCGCACCCAAGCCCCCGAAATTGTTCTGGGAGGGGGAAACGTCCCCGCCGAAATTCAAATAGCCCGTTTCGTGTATCATAAGGGCAAAGGCGATGTCGTAATTGACACCCTCCAAATTGCTCAGGCGGATCGTGGCTTCCACAAAGGAAAGGGCGTAATCCTTGTCTATGGGATTAAGGCCCTTCTTGTCGTTTCCCGAGTAAAGAAAGGAGGCCATCTTGTCCGCGGGAAGGCTTCCGCTGCCCATTATGGGGGTTAAATTATCATTACAAAAAACCATATCCCTTGGCAGTAACAATAATATAAGTATGATTGATATAGCGACAAATTTTCTCATGTTCATTGACAGATAATATTTTAGCTTAAAGAAGAAAAGTAATATGGCGAAAAGAAGAAGACGGGCAAAAAAGCGCAAGCTCACGCTTGGCAGAATAATTTTGAAGATAACGGGAATTTTGGCGGCTACAGGATTCGTGTTCGGATTGGCTGTCTTGGGTTACCTATGGACCAAACTGCCCGACATTGAAAACTACACCTATACCCCCGACTCCCAGACCGGCGTTTTTTCCTCGGACGGGGTGCAGATAGGCGAGATAACCGACAAAAACGCCACCTATGTCACCGCGGACAAGATACCCGATAAGCTCATAAAGGCGGTGGTAAGCGTGGAGGACAAGCGTTTTTACAAGCACTTCGGGGTCGATCCGAGGGGCATATTAAGGGCGCTCTGGCGCAATTACAGGGCGGGGGAGATCGTGGAGGGGGGAAGCACCATAACCCAGCAGGTGGCAAAGCTCCTCTTTTTCGACACCACCCAATCCTATTCCCGCAAGCTCAAGGAAGCTCTCACGGCCATAAGGCTTGAATTCAAGTATTCCAAGGAAGAAATCATCACCATATATTTGAATGAGATTTACATGGGCGGGGGAGCCTACGGGGTATATGAGGCCGCAGAGGTCTACTTCGGCAAGCCGCCCCTGGAGCTGAGCCTCTCCCAATGCGCCACCCTTGCGGGGATAATACAGGCTCCCAGCGCCTACTGCCCGCAAACCGAAGAGGGATATACCCTTGCGATGCAACGGCGGGACAAGGTATTGGGGCTGATGCTTGAGCAGGAAATGATAAGCCGGGAGGAATACGAAGCCGCCTTGGCGGAGGTGATTGTTGTGGTGAAACCCCAAAGCGACGAAGCCACCTTCGGCCACGGTTACGGTATGGCTTCCTGCCGTGCCTTTCTCGCCAAGGCCTATCTTCAGGCGGAGGATATTCTGACGGATTATTTTGTGGCGCAAATGAGCTATTCCCAAGCCCAAGCCCGTCAGAGCGCAAAATCCCTGCTTTATTACGGAAATCTCACCATTAAAACCACCCTTAACTACGCCATGCAAAAAAACGCCGCCGAAGCCGTTTTAACCAATGTCACAAACCGAAATTCCTCTGCGGCCTGCTCTCTGGTGAGTATGGACGCCCAAAACGGAAATGTGCTTTGCTATTGGGGTGCGGATAACCTCACCCAGCTCGATATGGCCGACTCCCCCCGTCAATGCGGAAGCACCATGAAGCCCCTTTATATGCTCTATCTTTTGGAGGCGGGTTTGGCTCAGGTGAACAGCATAGCCGAGGACACCCCCATTAAGATAGGCGACTATACCCCGAAAAACAGCGGCGGCAAATATATGGGCTATGTCACCATGCGGGAAACCCTTGTCAATTCCCTCAATGCGGCTTCCCTGCGCTTTTTTTCCCTCGCCAATATCAGGGACGAGGTCAATTTTGTGAAGGAGATGGGCTTTGAGAGCCTAACCGAGGAGGATTACAACTATTCCTTCGCCCTGGGCGGGCTGACAAAGGGGGTAAGTACCCTTGAAATGGCGGGGGCCTACGGCATAATAGCCAACGGCGGCACCCTTCATGAGGGTAACTTCATCATCTCCATTGAGGACAGTAGCGGAAACATCATCTTCCCCGAAAAGCAGGGGGGCAAAAAGATGGTCTCCGCCCTCTCCTGCGAGGCGATAAAAAGCGCCTTGACCAGCGTGGTTATAAGGGGTACGGGTAAAGCCGCCTCCCCGGGCTATGTCACCTTCGGCAAAACCGGCACCACCGATAAGGCCCGGGATGTCTGGTTCTGCGGTGCGACGGGCAATGTGGTCACCTGTATATGGGTGGGGGACATAGATTCGAATTACATCTCCTCCCTTTCCACCAAATGGCCCATGGGAGTTTATAAACAGTCCATAGAAAAGGACATATCCGAGGGCGTTTTCCCCGACTATCAGACCCTCAAAAAAAGAAGGGGCGAGGCCACCGAAACCATAGAGATAATAAAGCCCGGCGAGGACGGCGAGGACGGGATAACCGCCGAGGAGGTCGCCTCTCTTGTTATCCTGTCGGGAGATGAGGATTCCTATGCGGATATTAGGGTGGTGAAATGCTCCGTCTGCAAAGCCGAAGGCAACCTCGCCACGGAAAACTGCCCCGCCGAATACATCGAAGAAAAATATTTCTTCCAAAGCAAAGCCCCCCAATCCCCCTGCACCTCCAACCACAGACACTCGCCCTTTGACGAGGGTGGAAGGTGGTGGAGGGAGTTGTTTGGGTTGTGAGTGTCGGCTCTTTGGCGGGGGTATACTTTAAGGTCAAGGGCGAGAATGACGATATACGCAATAACGGGGCGTGATTCTCTTTTATTTTAACCGCCGATTAAAATTCCTATGTGGATATAAAGGCGGTGAAATGCTCCGTCTGTAAAGCCGAAGGCAACCTTCTGTAAAGCAGACGGCAACCGCGCCACGGAAAACTGCCCCGCCGAATACCAAAGCAAAGCCCCCCAATCCCCCTGCATCTCCGACCACAGACACTCGCCCTTTGACGAGGGGGGGAGGTGGTTGAGGAAGTTGTTTGGGTTGTGAGGGTCGGCTCTTTGGCGGGGGGACTTTAAGGACAAGGGCGGGAATACCGATATACGCAATCATGGGGGCGGGATTTTCTTTTAACTTAACCGCCCGATGAAAATTCCTATGTGGATATAAGGGCGGTGAAATGCTCCGTCTGTAAAGCCGAAGGCAACCTCGCCACGGAAAACGCCCCGCCGACTACCAAAGCAAAGCCCCCCAAACCCTCTGCATCTCCGACCACAGACACTCGCCTTTTGACGAGGGGGGAGGTGGTGGAGGGAGTTGTTTGGGTTGTGAGGGGCGGCCCTTTGGGGGGGAACTTTAAGGACAAGGGCGGGAATATGTGTTATACGCAAAAATGAGGGTGTGATTCTCTTTTAGCTTAACCGCCGATAAAGATTCCTATGCGGATATAAGGGTGGTGAAATGATCCATCTGCAAGCCGAAGGCAACCTTATGCAAAGCAGACGGCAACCTCGCCACGGAAAACTTCCCCGCCGAATACCAAAGCAAAGCCCCCCAATCCCCTGCACTTCCAACCACAGACACTCGCCTTTCGACGAGGGGGGGAGGTGGTGGAGGGAGTTGTTTGGGTTGTGAGGGGCGGCTCTTTGGCGGGGGTATACTTTAAGGACAAGGGTGGAAATGACGATATACGCAATCATGGGGCGTGATTCTCTTTTATCTGCGTTTAATGGCAAACATCAACAGTCCAACGCTTACCTATGTGAGATTGTCGCTTTTTATCGAGTTAAATCATTTATTTCGGTGTGGGGATTTATGAGTTGTTTTTGTTAAGGGCGGGTGTTTTTTGGGGAGATAAGGGGGGTGGGAAAGGGGTTTAAGGGTATATCGCACAAAAGCAAAAGATTAAAAAGCAACCGATTTGTCTGCTTTGAATTTTATTATAATAGATTGCTTCAGCGCCGCACAAAAGACTTTTGCGAAAAACTTTTCGCATACTGACCGGGTCACAAAATAAAAACTATTACTTGCTTTTAACAATATAACCGGATCAAGATTAACTGCCTATTTAGGTCGGGGGTACCCTTTCTCGTAGGGGCGGGGTTTCTCGCAATCATCATTAATATGATAGTTTTTATATTGGCAGTTAAGTTTTGCTATTGTGACCGGGTCAGAATATAAAAGGCATTTTTCAGTATGACCGGGTCGGAATCCTAAAAAGCGAAATTTTCGTCGTGACCCGGTCAAAATGTTAAAAAGCAAGTTTTTCCGAAATGACGAAGGTCATTTTTTGACCGGGTCAGAATGGTAAAGTTTCACTGTCATAAATCTTGGATATAAAGGATTTACTTTATGATTTAAAGGGAGGGGAAATCCTTATCTTTTATAATTTCTGCTTGTTAATTTAGACGCTGTCGACAATAAATCAAGCCAACACCGAAGCCCATATTGCGATACACCTAACCCGAACAGCCGCCTCATAAGAAGATGTATACTTCGCATACCTTGTCGCGATTCCTCTCCAGTCCTTCAAACGAAGAAAAGTATTTTCGACCATATGACGAAGTTTATATAAATACTTATCGTAACTGCGCTGTTCTTTACGGTTCT
>JAAYHF010000179.1 GCA_012727485.1 Eubacteriaceae bacterium | reverse complement strand
TCTGAAAGCTTGTCCTCGAATAAATGAGTACGAGGGCCTGTGGTGATCCACCCCGAGCGAAGAGTCTCTACTATTTCATTAATCTCGAGGTCGGAAATGTCTGGGGGTGAAAAGGATATTTTTCTCATTTAATTCTCCTTTGAAATATGGTATATACTAAAATGTTGTGTAATAATTAGCACGAATAGTCTTCGGAAACTTCTTTATTATGTAAGCGGAACAGTATATATTTCGTCCGCCAACATAACCATAAATAAAAAATTCTATCTAAAGTGATCCACTATTACGTCACAGCTTCGCCCATCCGAGCCAAAACTCCGACTAAAACAACATATAACCCCATACCTCCCTCGCTTATGCCCAGGCATTAAGCAAGTCCCGACATGGTTGATTCAGTACCATAACAATCTTTATATCTATGTAAAACGCCAAAGCGTTTTTGCCTTAACTAAATGACCTGTCTGTTTTCCGCCCCATCATCCCACTCAAACGGCAACCACAAACTCATCACCCTCGCATCAAAGAAAATGTTCACCTTCGCCGT
Source organism: Eubacteriaceae bacterium (assembly GCA_012727485.1). Lineage (GTDB taxonomy): Bacteria > Bacillota > Clostridia > Eubacteriales > Anaerofustaceae > JAAYHF01. The sequence continues at coordinate 1,475 of JAAYHF010000179.1, read as the reverse complement.
TTGTGTGTGCTTATCCACCTTCTCGATGTTGTTCGTGAGAGCCTTGAGAGGACCTGAGGTGACAACAAAGCCTTTTCCTTCGCTGTGTCCCATAGAAGCCCCGACGAAACCTTTACATTCAAACACCCATCTTGAGAACTTAAGATCGTCTCCGTCCAAAAGATACCCTTCGTTTTCCTGTCCCAATACCCTCAATACATCGGACAGTAGGTCTATCCTTTCGACGGATAGCTCGCTCGGCGAGCAGACGAATACATACCCGGGGAGCATCTTCCTGTGCTCCAGTGACCTGACCCCTTTGACGACTTTCCATTTGTCCTGATATAGTATCTTGGCTTTAGACTGCGGAAACATCGTCGCTATGGCGCCGGCAACGCTGTGTTCGGAAGATGCCTTGCAGAAAAGGCAGTAATGATACCTGTAAAGGGATGTATCATTCATGGCTTAACCTCGAAAACAGAGGGCCTCTTAACTCTTCGAAAGAAACAAGGGCATTCGGTTTATTTATTCTTACGGTAAACATCGACCTTGCTCCTTTCTTCGATAGGAGCTTTCCCTTTCGGCAAACAAGCTTAATAAGGAAAGCCCCCCGACTGACCACATAATCGGTGTTATGTGGTCAACTGTACGGTTATTCAATCGTCTAATTGAATAACGCAAAACAATTTGTGTTTTTTGTTTGATTTAGTATAGCTTTTTTTGACCGTTTTTGCAATGTATATTACAAAAATGTCTATTTTTTGTAAGTAAAAAACTTTAATAAACATTTTAAACAAACCTTTTGTCGAATTTTGCGGTTTCTTTATTGTTTATCATAAGTTTCTCTTTGATTTTATTACCACATAACACCGATTATGTGGTGTTTCTCTTTTCAGACCACCAACCCCATTCTCTCTATGATGCGTTCATGCTCGTTCCCGCTTGTAATGATGTAAACCCTCGTGGTTTCGATGGAGGAATGTCCGAGTATGTCGGCAAGCCTCGCGATGTCCTTCTCTAATTCGTAGAATATACGGGCGAAAAGGTGTCGCAGGTTATGGGGGAATACCTTGGGAGGGCTGACTCCCGCACTGCCGCAAAGCTTCTTCATCGACTTCCATATATTACTTCGGTCCATCGGTTTGCCGCTTCTTGTCACAAATACACTTCCTCCACCAATGCCCTTGTCCCGGCAGTATGTCTTCAATCTCATGCACAGCTTTTGAGGAAGCATTATAACCCGCCGTTTCCCCTTGCAGTCCACCACAGCCCTTCGAGAAAAGAGCGACGAGTAGGTTATGTATTTCAGCTCGCTCACCCTTATGCCCGTCGAGCAGATAGCCTCAATCAGGAGGGCAAGGCGCAGATTACCCTTTTTCTCGGCGGCGGTAATGAGCTGTTTATACTCTTCCTCGCTTATTTCGCGCTTGTTATCGCAGAAAACCTGTCTTTGAAGCTTTAAGGCCTTCACTTTAAACTCCCCGTAACCGATATAC
>JAAYHF010000178.1 GCA_012727485.1 Eubacteriaceae bacterium | reverse complement strand
TAGGAAGGCGGCGTGGGGAGTGTTGGTGGGGTTGTTGGTGTTTTTTGGGGGGGTGGTGGTGATGTGGGTCAAGAGTTCTCTTTTTCGGCGTGAGAGTTCGCGGTTTTAGTATGAAAGAGTTCCTGCAAAAGTTCCCGACTTTGACGAGAAATAGTTCCTGCCTTTGGCGAGAAAAAGTTCCCGCCAAAGGCGGGAACTTTGACGTTTTGGGGGAATTTTTTGTGTGGGGGTGTGGTGCTGTTTGTGTGGGGTGGGGATTCGAGTTGTGGCTTGGGCATGATGGGAAAACTGCTTTTATTGTTGTGACTTGGTTTGAATGGGGGAAATGCTTTTTATATTGTGACCCGGTCATAATGTGAAAAAGGGGTTTTAATTTGTGACCGGGTCTAAATGGAAAACTTCTTTGGGGTGATTTCGGGAAAGGAGGTTTTGATATTTTAATCGAAGTGACCCGGTCTGAATGGAAAACCGGTTTTATATTGTGACCCGGTCATAATGCAAAAACAGCTTTTTGCTGTTGTGACCAGGTCAGTTTGTAAAGAAATGTTTCTTGGGGTTGATTTAGGAGAAAGAGTTATTGATTGGAATGAACCGGGCTGAATGGAAGAATGCTTTTTGATTGTGACCCGGTCTAAATGTGAAAAAAGGGGTTTTGATTTGTGACCAGGTCTAAATGGAAAACTGCTTTTTATGCTGTGACCCGGTCAGTTTATAAAAAGATACTTCTTGGGGCGATTGGAGAAGGAATTTTTAGCGTTTGCCCGAAGTGACCCGGTCATAATGTAAAAAAGGGAGTTTATTTTTTGACCGGGTCAGAAAATATATAGCTATCACTTACTTTTTAGCGAAATGGCTGAGTCATTTAGACCGGGTCAGAATTTTAAGAACGAGTTTTCTTCGTTGTAACCCTCTCAAAACATGAAAAGGAAATTAGCAAAAGGAACTTTTTACGAAAGAAAATTTTCCGAAAGAAAGTTTCCGAAAGGAAGCTTCCTTTTATGACCGGGTCAGGATTATAACAATACCTCCTCCAAGATGGTTTCCTCCCTTTGGGGTTAAATTTCGCCCGTTATCCCATAACATTATATGGGTTTTTTGTATCGTCAGTTGTTTTTACCATAGTGACCGGGTCACAATAAAAGGCCATTTTTCCGAAATGACGAAGGTCATTTTTTGACCGGGTCAGAAAATATCTATTACTTGAAAACGACCGAAGGTCGTTTATGACTAAAGGTCATTTTATAACCAGGTCAGAATTTTAAGAGCAAGGTTTCTTCTTTGTGACCCGGTCGCCACGTAAAAAATTAATCATTCCACCCAAGTCACTATAACGACCTTAACCCTTTCGTGGGGGCGGGGTTTGTCTGTTTTTTCATCGTGACCCGGTCATAATATGAAATAGCTGTTTTTTACTTTATGACCAGGTCAGAATGTGAAATAGCAGTTTTTTCCATTATGACCAGGTCAGAAAATTTAAAGCTATCACTTCCTTTTTAAGAAAACAACCTCTTCAAAATCTTAAGAACAAGGTTTCTTCGTTGTGACCCGGTCAAAACATAAAATGTTATCCTTTAACGAAGTGACCCGGTCGCCACGCAAGAAAATCATACCGCCCAAGTCACTATAACGACCTTAACCCTTTCGTAGGGGCGGGGTTTCTCTGCTGTTTTTCATCTGACCCGATCATAATGTGAAATAGCAATTTTTTACTTTGTGACCTGGTCAGAATGGGAAAACCGTTTTTCATAGTTTGATCGGGGTATAACGAAAAATTTTGCTCTTAAGATGCTGACTCGGTTATAAAATGAACGGTGAATTTTGCAAAGAAGTGGGTGATAGCCTTTTATTTTGTGACCCGGTCAAAACGGGAAACTTTTTTATATTGTGACCCGGTCATAATGTGAAAAAGGGGGTGTTATTATATAGCCCGGTCTAAATGGAAAACTATTTTTCATATCCTGACCCGGTCACAATATAAAATCTCTGTCAATTCAAAGATCATCAAAAACTTTAAGCAAACGGTCGGGAAAAACCGCCCCTGCGAGAAGGTCGCAAAAGCTCCGCTCAAAAGTGATTCTATTTATTATAGTGACCCGGTCATTTTCGGAAAAACTTATACGGTTTTAACGAAGTGACCGGGTCAGACTTTTAACCTCTTGGCTTTACTGCAAACCAGCCAAAAGGATATATCGTTCCGCAATCTGCACAGTTGCCGTTCATTAATACAACCCGGTCACAATATAAAATTTCTCTTTTTAACAAACCGACCTGCTCTGCCGCAAAATCTCAATAATCCATCTTCCTGTAATACCTTCTTATCTCCCTGTCATGACCGGTAATGTCCTCGATGTGGGCGTCGATACGGTTGTTGACGGCGCGAAGGATATGGTGGGAAATGCGGCTACGGAACTTTTCCAGACCCGGGGAGGGGTAGGCGGCGGAGTCTATTATTGTGTGGTTGCCGTTCACTTTGGGCAGAAAATCCGCCACTCTTTGGGCGAGGCTTCTTTGGGCGTCCTCCCCCATGTAGAGGGTGACGGGGGTGTTTTCTTCGATTATCTCCAGCGTACCGTGGAAAAACTCGGCGGCGTGGATCGATTTGGTACGCATCCAATGCTGTTCCTCCAGATAGCACATGGCGAAGGAGTAGATAGCGCCCCAATTTGCCCCTTCTCCGATGAAGTAGTGCATATCGTCCCTGCAATGCTCCTCCGCCCATTTTCGGGCAAAACCGTCTCCCATATACTCGGCATTGACCGCCGTATCCGCGAAGTGCCTTTCCATTTTGGCGTTGTATTCGGCGTATTCCGGGAACTGCCCGGCGTTGTACATGAGTCTGTCCGCCGCCATGAAAAGCTTGAGCTGTTCGTTTTCGGGATAGCTCACCCTCCAATGAACCATTTCCGCCAAGGGTACCTTCGGGTCATCAAGAAAGGCCCATATCTTAGCCCCCGCCTGCTTCGCCCTTTCAACGGCCGAGATTATCTCCGGTGTCGTGCCGGAGACGGAGGAAAAGACGACAACGCTCCCTTCCCCCACCCTCATATTGCCCCCCGCGGAGTATTCCCCCGCCGAAAGGGTGTAAACGGGAAGGTTGCAATTCATTTGACAGTGGGTCGCCGTCTGCATGGCGCTGGCAAGGGTTCCGCCAATACCCATGAAAAAAATCTCTTTAAAGTCCTCTTTCCATATCTTGTCCGAGATATTTTCTATTTCCCCCCTGAGGGCGAGGGCGCCTTGGATACTCTCTCTTCTTTGGGATTCGTTGAATTTTATGATGTTGGTGTTCATGAATGTATTATAGCATATGGGGAAATTG
>JAAYHF010000177.1 GCA_012727485.1 Eubacteriaceae bacterium | reverse complement strand
TGCTTCCCGGCTCGTCGTTAAAGGCCTCATCGGGTATTTCAACTCCGTCCACCTCAACCTTATTGTCAAAGTCCTCATATTCACCGTTGGAGGTAAAGACAAGTCCCTCCTTATCAATTTGCTTTATATGGGTTCCGCCGCCTTCCAAATCATAAAGGAAAGCCAACGCTATATCCGCATCGGTAACGGCGGCATCTGCCACGGTCACTTCCAGCTCGCCGCTTTCATAGCCCGCTTTTTCGGCTGTTATTTCATAGGTGCCGTTTTCGAGAATAAAGCTGTATTCGCCGGTGGCGGGGGTCGTCACGAATGAGGAAGTGTCTTCGGCAACTTCCACTTTGGCACCCTCTATCGGGTCACCATCGAGCTTTATCACCTTGCCGCTGACCTCATAAGCCTCAGATACGCGGACATTGCGGCTTATCCTTGCCTGTGAGTCGCTATGAAATGTATAGGCAAAGGGGTAGGAGGTGATGTCGTAAACATTGACTTTGAGCCAATCCGTGACCGCTTCTTCGGATATGCGGGTCATAAGGTATTTATCGGCCGTGGGTGCGATCGTGAACACACCGCTTTCGATGGCCCTTCCCCCCTCGGCGCTTATGGCGGTTAAAATGCCGCCGGTCATTCTGAAAGCGTCTGCGCTTGTTAAAGAGGTACTCTGATTGAACCCCCGGCTAATGCCCGTCGGGGCCTTCGCTTCTTTGCCCTCGGCATATATCTCGCCGCCCGAAACCGCCACAGTGCTCCAAGCCCTAACGCCTATGCTTTCATAATAGGCTTCGCCTCCCTTTACGGTAAACTTTCCGCCGCTGATTTCTATTTGCGTCATATCTGCGCCGCAGCTTGAATACGCCCGACCGCCTTCGCCGTCAAAGACACCCCCGGTTATTGACACATCGAGGCTGGAAACTCCGTAGCTGTAACTTAACTGTTCGGGAACGAAGGGGGGAGGGGTTACAGCCGCCAAAAGATAAGTCACCACAGAGGAATCCACAGCTCCCGTGGCCATGCCGCCTATACCCTTAAAGACCGCATTATCCGCCAAGTCCACACTGTCGCAAAATACTCCGTAGCTGTATTCTTCGGCTTCGCCGCCGTTGCCGGTAAACTCACCCTTTACGGATATATCTATATCGGTGCAGTTAACTCCGTAACTGGCATCAACGGCTTTGCCGCCGTTGCCGACAAGCTTTGCGTTGTCGGTAATGTTGATACTTCCGCCCTCAACACCGTAGCTGTATTCGCCCTCCTTGCCTGTTCCGGTTATTTTACCGCTGTCTTCAAGAACAATGCTTTTGCATAAAACGCCGTAGCTTTTTTCTTGCGCATTTCCGCCGAAGCCGTTGAGAACTCCGCTTTCCGAAACGGTCAATACCGTTGCTGTTTCTTCGTTACAGTAAACTCCGTAGCTTATTTCGGCTTCGGAGCCTTCTCCGGTAAGTACCGCATTTCCCAAAACAGAAAGATTTTTGAGGCAGAATATTCCCTCGCTTCGCGCCACCGCATTGCCGCCCTTGACGGTAAGAGAGCCGCCCGATTCGCTTTTAACGATGAGATCGCCCGCAATCGACATACCGTAGCTGCTTCCGGTAGTCAAGTCGGGAGCCACCACAGTATTCTCTCCGATAAGCTCAATGGTGAGATCCCCGTCGGAATAAAGGGCTGCAATAATACCTCCGGGCAAGTTCGAACAGCGGCCTGTGGGGACACTGACCCCGTTGAGGGTTAAAACCGCCACTCCTTCCGTCACCTTATAAGTCACCTTGCCGCCGAAAAGATCCTGCTCGGTTTCATAGCCGGTGGTGACAATCACATCGCCCACATAAACATAATTCGGCACCGCCGCTTTAACCGGGGCGGGCAATATGGACATAACCAACGCCAACGCCAAAACCATTGAAAACAGCATTTTGCTCAACAGCAATTTGCTGTTCGGCAATTTGCTGTTCAGCATTTTGCCGGGTCTTTTCAATATTTTTTCGGATATAGACATTTCTTCCTCCGTATTCTCCGAGTTAACCGCTTATGCGTCAATTTTATGTGTAAGGAGGCGGTTTCTTGGATATTCAATTCATTGGTATAAGATTAGTTAATTATAAAGGATTAAGGGAAAAAAGTCAAACAGAACCTTGACTCGTCAAATTAAACTTGACTCGTCAAACAGAAACTTAACTTGTCAAATAATAACTTATCGAAAAGAAACTTGACCGGTCAGATAGAAACCCGACCGGTCAAATATAATGACGGTTATTTTTGAGGCGAAAAGGTGATTGGCTTTGCAAAAAAGCTTTTCCCGGGCAGGGTC
>JAAYHF010000176.1 GCA_012727485.1 Eubacteriaceae bacterium | reverse complement strand
TGCTTCCCGGCTCGTCGTTAAAGGCCTCATCGGGTATTTCAACTCCGTCCACCTCAACCTTATTGTCAAAGTCCTCATATTCACCGTTGGAGGTAAAGACAAGTCCCTCCTTATCAATTTGCTTTATGTGGGTTCCGCCGCCTTCCAAATCATAAAGGAAAGCCAACGCTATATCCGCATCGGTAACTGCGGCATCTGCCACGGTCACTTCCAGCTCGCCGCTTTCGTAGCCCGCTTTTTCGGCTGTTATTTCATAGGTTCCGTTTTCGAGAATAAAACTGTATTCGCCGGTGGCGGGTGTGGTTATGGGAGCATATCCCGTAACATTCACTTGGGCGCCCTCAATCGGGTCGCCATCGAGCTTTATCACCTTGCCGCTGACCTCATAGACCTGCGCTATGCGGACATTGCGGCTTTCTTTTACCGGCGTGTCGCTTTGAAAATCATAAGCAAAGGGGTTGGAGATGACGCTGTAAACCTCGATGCCGAGCCAATCCGTTACCTCTTCATCGGACACACGGATCGAAAAATTCTCTCCCGCTGCGGGCCGAACTTCGAACACATTGGAACGGACAGCCCTGCCTCCCTCGGCGCTTACGGCGGTGAAGGTGCCGTCGGTCATCGAAAGTAAATGACCGCTCTGCATATATATACCGTAGCTTTCGCCGTCCGACGCTTCGGCCTGTTTGCCTTCGGCGTATATCTCGCCGCCGGATAAGGATAAATTTTCCCAACCTTCAATTCCGCAACTTGTATGATAAGCCGGCCCGCCCTTTGCTGTGAGCGATCCTCCGGAAAAGTTTAATTCGTCCGGCTGCATACCAAAACTGTAATGGGCTCGACCGCCTTCGCCGGTGACAACTCCTCCGGTAATATTCAAATCATAACAATATATCCCGGAACTGTAACTTGTCAAATTCGGATCAAACACCGGGGGAGTGACGGCGGCCAAAAGATAAGCGGCTATGTCTTCTTCGGAGCCGGTCGCTTCGCCGCCTATGCCGGTGAGGATCGCATCGCCGTTCACGGTTATGGTGTCCTCAATATAAATACCGGCACTGTAAAATTCCACTGTGCCCCCGAAGCCGATGAGCGAGGCGTTGTCTTCCAATATCGTAATGCCGTCGGCATAAACACCGTAACTGTTTCTCTCAGCTGCGCCTCCGGTTCCGTTAAGCTTGCCGTTGTCGCTGATATTTACGGTGGTGTAATTATCGCAATATACGCCGTAGCTGTAATCAGCATCTTTGCCGACGCCGGTCAATTCGCCGGTGCCCGTTATGCTCACCGCGCCATTCGGCTTGATGAAAACCCCGTAACTTGCGTCATCACCGATGCCGCCGTAGCCGCTGACACAGGCCCCCCCGGAGATATTTATATTGTAACAGCTGATGCCGTAGCTTTCAAATTGCGAGGTTGCGCAGTTTCCGACAACTCTCGAATCATCGGCAACGACTAAGTTACCGTTGCTGTTTACTCCGCAGTTGTAGGTTTGCGCATCGCCCCCGTTGCCGGTGAGGACTGCTCCGCCGGCAACGGTAATACCGTAATCCGGATCACTGCAAATACCGTAGCTGTTGTCAGCAGAGCCGCTGTTTCCCGTGAGCGATACCTCCCCGGAGACGGTCAGGCTTTTAACAGTGTATACTCCGATGGAATATCCGCTGCAATCGCCGCCTGCGGCGACAAGGGAGCCGCCGATAGCAGTGCTTTTAACAGTCAGATGACCCTCCGAAAATATGCCGTAGCTGTTTCCCACGGTTATATCGGGGGCTGTCGCAAAGTTTGCCCCGACAAGCTCTATGGTAAGCTCGCCGTCGGTATATATGGCGGCATAGCTTTCGGTATAGGCAATATAATGCTGCTCCCCGGCGGGTATGGTAACTCCGTCCAAGGTCAGTACAGCTACCCCCTCGGTCACTTTATATGTCACCTTGCCTCCGTAAAGGGTCTGCTCGGTTTCGTAGCCTGTGGTAACATCGTAAGTACCCACCATGACTTTGGTAGGCACCGCCGCCTTGACCGGGGCGGGGAATGCGTTCAGCACCAGCGCCAAGGCCAAAAGTATCGAAAAAATCAATCTGCTAATGGCGGGTCTTCTGAATACTTTTTCGGATATGTACATTTTTTCCTCCCTTATTTCGAGAAATCCTTTTATGTAATTTCTTATGCCGCTAATCGGGTTCCTTCGATATTCAAATAATTAAGATATGATTATAATATTATACAATTTGCGAAGAGAGAAGTCAAACATAACATATTTCATACGCATAAAAAACCGAGGGCAATGGACACAGAAAAAACATCACAAGCACGGGGGTTAGCCGAGGTTGTGATGCGGCAAAGCCTAATTTATAATGAACTCTATTTGAGCAAGGGAACAACTCAGGCAAATCGGGGAGGGTGATCTGCCTGAGTTACACTTTTATTTCAAGCGCAGATATTTTTTCACCGAATATTTTCCCAGATTTTTCGTGCCTCCCGCAAGGGAAATGGCGCGGAAGATTTCCTTTTTATATTCGCTTTTCCAAAAAGAACCCGCCAGCACATTCACCGGGGTTTGTTCCCAACCTGCGGCGAACATGGGGGTTGAGGAGCCGACGAAGATTATCTGCCTTGCCTTTTTCGCCATGTTTATCAGCCCCTCGGCGGTGCGGTTTATCGTGGAAGAACCGGTTACTATTAATATATCGCATTCGGGGATAGCCTCGGGTTGGGCGGCCATCAAATCCAAAGAGGTTTCCCCCCCCGCCTCGAGGCCCTTATCGAAAACATACAATTTTCCCGCCTTCTGTTTCATATAGGCGGCGATGGGCTTTATCATGCCTATCATGCCCACCGTGTCGGCGGAAGTTATATCAAGACCCATGGAATCCCCGGTGGTGTCGTCGGGAATATCAAGCTCGTTTTCGGCGGCGGTGAGAATGGCGGTCGCCATGCCCCTTTGAATGTTATCCCGCCCGAAGGTGTATTCCCGGGCCACTTCAAGGGCGTTTTTTCCTATTATCTTTTCCAAGTCCGCAAAGGTGGAGCAACCGCCGGGCAACTCGTCCCTCATAACATAGGCGACTCCGACCAGCGAATCGTTCAAACAACAACCCATCAGGGAAATGCCCACAACTGCATCGGTTATGGTTTTATCCTTCAGATAGGGCGCGGCCGCTTCCAATATTTTTTCATGCAACATTTTTAAATCCTCTGTGCCACGCAGGCCTTTCTTTCTATTTCGGGGAAGTAATCCACCCGCAGGCGGGCGTTGTAAAGCTTGCAGAGCATATCCTCGTTTATGACATCCTCCACCGATCCGACGGTGAATTTCTTTTCCCTGTCGAGTATGCCCACCATTCCCCCCAGCATTATAACATGATCCGGGTTGTGGGTGGTGGCTATTATTCCGTAGCCCTCCTCGGAAAGCTCCTTCATGATGCGAAGTATCATGAGTTGGTTGCCGTAATCCAAATGGGCGGTGGGTTCGTCCATGAAGATGAAGCGGGCGTTTTGCGCCAACACCCGGGCTATTAAGACCTGTTGGCGCTCCCCTCCGCTTATATTAAGATAGGAAGCTTGTTCCAAATGGGTAATTCCCAGCTTTTTTATCGCCTGTCTGGCGGCGTCGTAATGCTTTTCCTCGGGTTTTTTGAAAAGCCCGATCTTGGGGGCGCAACCCGTAACCACATAATCCAAAACCGTGTAATCAAAGGAGGGGCGAATGGTCTGAGGCACATAGCTGATAATTTTCGCCACCTCGTTGCGCTCTATGGTATTTATGCCATTGCCGTTCAAATAAATATCCCCGGTTTTCGGGGCGAGAAGGCCGAACATACAATTAAGCAGGGTGGTTTTGCCTATTCCGTTGGGGCCGAGCAGGGATAAAATCTGACCCGCTTCCACTTTTAGGTTAATTCCCGAAAAAACAACCTGCCCGTCCGGATAGGCGAAGGAAAGATCCTTTACCTGAATACTGTCGCTCATTGGCTCACCTTGGCTTTCTGCTTATAAAGCAGCCATGCGTAGAAGGGAGCGCCCACCAGACCCGTGAGAACCGAAAGGGGTATGCTGACGGTGGTCAAGACCCTGGAGAGGGTATCTATTATCATCATGAATATCCCGCCCACAAGCATGGTTACGGGAATGAGCTTTGTGTTGTCCGAACCGACGATAAGGCGGCTTGCATGGGGAATGATAAGCCCCACCCAGCCTATGGTGCCGCTGACGCTGACCGCGCTGGCCGTGAGCAGGCTTGCTCCCAAAAGAAACAGGGCGCGCACCGCCTTCACATTGACCCCGAGGGATTTCGCCTCCGTATCCCCGAAGGATAGGATATTAAGCCTCCAGGAAGCCAAGAGCATGAATATCGAGCAGACCACAAAAACCACGCTTATCATGGTGAGTTGCGGATAGCTGACATCGGCCACACTGCCCATTTGCCAGAAGACTATGGCGGAAAGCTCGGTTTCCGCATCGGCCATGAATTTCATCACCGAAAGAATGGAACACATGAAGCCCTGCACGATGATGCCCGAAAGCACCAACATTAAATTGGAATCGTTTTTCATTACCTTGGGAAGCATCGTCGTCAAAAAAACGGCGAGAAGTCCGCCCAAGAATGCGAAAAGCTGGACAGAAGCCAGCCCTATACCCAGCATTATCGCCAAAGCCGCGCCCATACCGGCTCCCTGTGAAACTCCCAAAATATCCGGGGAAACCAGGGGGTTTTGGAAAACCCCCTGATATACGCAACCGGCTAAGGCAAGCATCGCGCCGATGACGGCGGCGGAGGCTACCCTCGGAATTCTTATGGCATAAAGCACGCTGTCCATCATCGGATCGTGTTCGATGTCAAAACCCAAAGAATGAAGCAGGGTTCTGACCACATCGACGGGACTCATGCTGTATCTGCCGAGAGAAAGGGAGATAAGAGCGCAAGCTATCAGCATTATCGTAAGAAATATTACGATTTTGCGATGTCTGCCCTTATCGTTCATTATTTAAGCCCCAACTCCTCGGGAGTGAAGGTTGTGTTGTAGGTGAAGGAATAGTATTCGTTCACATCCTTGATAAGATCATCGTAGCTGTAAAGTTCGGGATGCAGGTTATAGGTTACCCAGCAAAGTCCGAGGGCGGCGGAGGTGGTGGGATAATCCCAGGGCTCCACTGCGGAGGGGAACATATAGACGGCCTTGTTCTGAACGGCGGTTATGCCCTGCCAAGCGGGGTCGTCGAGAATATCCTGAACGGTGTATTTCGCATAGGCGGGAATGTAGATCACTTCGGGGTTCCAACCGACTATGGTTTCCATATCGACATCCGCAAAGCCTCCGGTGGCTTCGAAGCCCGCATCGGCGCAAACGCCGCCGGCGGTGGCGATGATCTGATTCTGGAGCATGGCGTCATGGGCAACGGAGGTGGCGGAGCTACTGCCCAACATGAGAACCTTGGGCTTATTCGCCACATTGGCGGTAAGCTCGGTCATCTGGGTAATTTTGCCGTCGAAGAAGGTTTTGATCTGTTCGGCTCTTTCTTCCTTGCCGATGGCTTTTCCGACCAAAGTCAGGGCTTCCTTAATGGAATCGAACTTTTCCACATCAAGGATTATGACCTTGCAACCGACCTGTTCATAGCTTTCAGCCTGGGAGATGAATCTGGTGGGGACAAGGGCGAGTTCGGCTTTAAGGGAAGCGACGGTTTCGTAGTTGATCTCCTTGCCCTTGCCGATGGAGGTAAGCTCACCGTATCCGGGGAATACCTTGTCGTAAAGACCATAGGCCATATCCTTGTTTCCGAAGCCGACCAAAACACTGCCGTCTCCGCTTAAGACTACGGCGTAGTTCAGGGAAACATTGTGGGTGCCGACGACTTTGGTGGCCGGCTGTTCAAGCTCCACCGCGCGCCCCGCCATATCGGTGAGGCTGATGGGGCCGCTCACAGGAGGGGTGGGTTCTTTGGGGGTGCATCCGGCGAAAAGGGAAGCCACCAACAGAACGCTCAGGATAACTCCTGCAAATTTTTTCATGGGAATGTTACTCATACTTTCTTTCTCCTCATTAGTTGATTGTTCTGTCAAAAAAATCAGCGCACACGGAAAAAAGTCCGTCACCTTCTTTCCAAGCACGGGAGGCGATCTCCTTTCGGAAACCGCCCATCGGTTTTAAGGCCTGCCCGAAGGGTTTAGCGCTTAAAACTCGAAGGTATGCGTTGAATACTCGTTAATTATATCAGTAGATATATTGCTTGTCAATTCCCGAAGATAATACCGAGGGCGAACGCCGGGCGAAAACGGCGAAAAAATAGGATCGAACAAAAATAAAATTATATTGCGCCCGAAAATATAATAACACAAACATAAATTTTAAAGATTTATACACAAAAGAGGGAGGAGCATTGAAAACCCCGGGGCGGGGCGGCTTTAAACCGAACTTATTCACGGGGCGGTAATAAAATTATTCTTCGGGCAATACCGCTAAAAAATAATCACGCCGCCGCCGCAGGATTGGGATTTATTCAACAAACGGCATGAGATAAACCCAAAAGGCATAATGAGGTCTTAATTTGTTTAAGGCGTTTACCGCAGGAAAGCAACCCTGTTCAAAGGCAGGATTAGTATCCAAGTTGTAGCCGTTTATAGTCAAAAGCCGTTTCTTTTCCATGGTAACATTTGCACACCGTAGTCTTATCAATTAAGCCCGACATCTTAAGAGCAACAGAAAAACAAGCGTGAAATCGCGGGAATGTTTCCTTATTATATATAGCAGTCTGCTATATTGCGGTTTGCTTCGGTATTATCGCCCTAAAGATATTTGCGGAGCATTTCATAGAGGGTTTTATCGTCTATGGGTTTTGTCATGTAATCGTTCATACCCGCCTCCAGCGCCTTTCTTATGTCGGATTCGAAGGCGTTGGCGCTCATGGCGATTATGGGAATGGTTTTGCCCTCGGGGTTCGAACAGCGGCGTATCGCTTCGGCGGCGGTGTAGCCGTCCATCACGGGCATTTGTATATCCATCAAAACAGCCTTGTAACTTCCCGGGGGGGAGGCGGCGAATTTTTCCAGAGCCTGTTCGCCGTTGAAAGCCGTATCCACAGTCGCTCCCGCCATTTCCAGCAAATCCGTCGCTATTTCCATATTGGTTTCGTTGTCCTCCGCCAAGAGAAGGTGCATACCCTCGAGCAGGGCGTCCTCCCCGCCCCCGATGCTCTCCCGATTGTCGGCGGGAACCTCTCCCGTCAGGCCCGCAATAAGCTCCCTGAGCGCCGGGGGGAAAATCGGTTTTCCCGCAAAGCCCTGCGCCCCCGCCTCCATTGCCTTCGCTTCGATGTCCGAATGGTCATAGGCGCAGATTATGAAGGCCGCCGAGCCGCATAGATCCTCCCTTATTTCTTTGATCGCGCCGAAATCCTGGGGCATCCCCGCACCGCCCGGCTTAACCTCGCTGAAGATGTCTATATCCGCAAAGCAAAAATCGAATTTCCGGGCAAAGGGTTTTTTTGCCGCCTTATTATCGAATTGTTCGGGGATTTGCGCCGTTTCGCATTTGATCCCCATGTCCTCGAGGAGTTTCACAAAATAATCCGCCTGTTCCTCCTCCCCGGGGAGAATGAGGGCGCTGTAACCCTCAAATTCACCGCCCTTAAGGGGGGCTTCTTCGGGGGCGGCTTTAAGAGGAAGGGTGACTTTAAAAACCGAGCCGCTGCCCAAGGTGCTTGTAATCTCTATATTCCCTTCCATCAAATCCACCAAATTTTTAGTTATGGTCAGCCCCAGCCCTGTGCCGCCGTATCTGCGGGAAATGGAGGAATCCGCCTGCTCAAAGGGTTCCCATATATGCTCGATGAATTCTTGGCTCATTCCTATGCCGCTGTCCATCACCCTTATGGTCACTTCGCTGTTTTCGTTTTCGCTTTTATGGGATAATTCAAGGGTGACCCTCCCGCCCTCGGGGGTGAATTTAACCGCATTGTTCAGCAAATTAATGAGGATTTGGTTTATGTGCATCTCGTCCCCGATTATCCTCTGGGGAATTTGACAGGCGAATCTCACCCGAAAATCCACCCGCTTGGCGGCGGCCATGGTATAAAACATGGAGCTTATCGCCGTGATGAGATCCTGCAGATCGAAGCACTCGGCGGTTATTTTCAGCTTGCCGCTTTCGATGGCGGAAACATCTAAAATATCGTTTATGACATTTAAAAGATGCTTGGAGGAGACCTCGGTTTTATTCAGGCAATCCAGCACCTTTTTATCGTTGCCCACATTTTTTCGGGCGATTATCATGTATCCGTTCACCGCATTTAGGGGGGTGCGTATTTCATGGGACATACGGGATAAAAAGGAGCTTTTGGCCGCATTGGCCGCCTCCGCCGCCTCCTTTGCCAACCGCACGTCCTCCAGACTTTTTTTCAAATCCTTATTCAATGCAAGCATATAGCCGCCGTTGAAAAGCCCCAAGAGCAGAACAAAGGCTATTATGATGATCGTGAAAAGCAAATCTATATTGTCCGCGGTCAGGGAGGACTCGGGTATTTTGGAGATATATCGCCAACCCGACATTCCCGTTATTTCCGAATAGCAAAAAAGATAGCTTTCCGAGCGGGAATCGGTGAGTTTTACACTGCCTATGGGGCGGGAGAAGATTTCCTCCCTTAAGGCGGCCGCCTGCGGATAGCTCATATTAAAGGCGCTTATTAAATGCTCGAAAAGGCTCACACTGCGAAATTCGTCGGTGGAAACGATATATTGCCCCTCCTCGTCGATTATCGCTCCCCCGGCGCTATCGTAAAGCACCACGGGCAGCAGTCCGCTGCCGAAAAGCTCCTTTATCGGCATAACGGCCATGAGCAGTCCGTTTCTCAAAGCCCCCCCGTCCTTCACCTCGATGGCGGTGTAAAAGGCGACGCAACCGAGGGAATCGACGGCATTTGAAAAGGCCGCGCTCACGGCGGGGGCGCTGTCGTCCGTGACCCCCAAAAGGGCGTTGTTATAGGCCCTTACCACGGAGGAATAATAGGAACTGCGCTTATAAGCCACAGGGATTATACTTCCCCGGGAAATCGTAACTCCCCTTATATATTCGCCGTCGTCCTCGATTAAAAGCTGATAATCCGTTTGGGCGCTGTCGGAGGCCGCCAGAAAATCGAGGATTTCCTCGGGGCTGTGACCCCCGCCCCGGGAGGCGAGATATTTCTTTTTATCCAAAAGCCTTGAGAATTGCTGATTGAAATAGACCTTTACCGAATCGGATACATTCATCGTCGCATAAACGGCGCTCAAATCGCTCTGCGCCCTTTGTTTATTTTGATTTGAATTGATATAAAGGGGAATGGCGATGAGCATTCCCGAAACGAGAATGATATTTATAACAAGCAAAACAACGGTTGAAAAAATCTTCTTTCGCATTTAATACCGGGAAGCTATATGGTTTTTTACTTCCTTTTCTTCTCCATTTCGATTTCGTATTTCTCGGAAATCTCCCCCGGGGTTTTCAGGGTAGCTTCGTCGTCTTTTTTGTAACATATTCTTTTTAGGGTGTTATTTATGCAGGAATAAAAGGCGATCTGGAATTGTTTGGATTCGGCGGTATATTTATCTTCCAAAACATATAAACTGCGGTATTTCGCATCTGCCGAGGGGCTTTTGCCCGCGCAGGGAAGTCCCTTCACCATGGCAAGGGTTTGCAGATTTTCCTCCTTTGCGATAAAATTCGCAAAGGCCCTCGCCCAAGCCTCGTTTTCGCAATCCTTTGTCACCGAAAGGCACTGCCAAACCTCCCAATAACACATACTGCTTTCCCCTACCGGGGAAGCGAAAAATTCGTATTCGAAGGGGGAAGAAGTGAAGGCGGCGGATTTGCTTTCCCTTTTTTTAATGCCGCTCACCATTTCGGCAGTGCAGGGGGTGAAGGCCACATCGCCTTGCAAAAAATTCAATATGGTGCTTTCGTAGGAATCGGTCAAAAGGGAATTTTCATCGTAATCTATGTAGCCCTTTTGCGTAAGATAAAGGGCCTTTTCAAAATATTCGGAAATGTATTTATCGCTTCCCTTCTCGAAGCTGTCCATGCTTTTTATTTTGGAAGCTCCCTCGGGGTCGTTGACGAGGCTGACCGCAATCGCCGGATAAAAAAGGCACATCAGCGCATTGTCGTTGTAGCCCTGAATGGGTATGAAGCCTTCGCTTTTGAGCTTTTCGCAGGAATAAATAAACTGCACCCAATTTTCGGGAACTTCCAAGGAATATCTCGTGAGAAGGGTTTTATTGACAACCATTCCCCTGGCGTTCAGGGCGAGGGGTATGCAGTAAAGAGCTTCCTGCGTTTTTTGCGAAGATAAGATAATGGGTTTCACCCCGCTTAGATCCACCCCGCTTTCCTTATCCTCGGATAAATCCACCGCATATTCGGCCATGGAATCTTCCCCTTTGAAATAGGAGCTTTGGGAAAGGAAAAGAGAGGGGCGCTCGGAGGGGTTTTCCATTCTCAATCGGATATTTTTGGAATATTCGTTTATATATTCATAGGTGATTTTGCAATTCGGATATTTATCCTCAAAGGCGACGATGACTTCTTCCAACGCCTCGAAATTCTCAAGCCCGCCCGCAACGGTCAGCTCAACCTTTGCCGAGTCGTCCAAACCGAAAATATCTTCTTCGTTTTTCGAACAGCCCGCGGCGGGCAAAATACCCATGAGCAAAGCAAGGGCAAGCATCAGGTAAACAATTCTCTTCATCAATCGACCCATTCGGCTTTTTTCCTTAATTCGGGTTAACTCCTCTCGGAATGAACCCCCGATTTTTCATATTAACATAATACATGAATTTCATCGGCTTAAAAATGGAATCGGGCAAAATTATACAAAAAAACAAGGGCGGAAAGCCCGCCCCCATATATATTGTACAAAGGGTTAAAAAACCAACAAAAAAGGGGCTGTAAAACCGCCCCTTATAAAATGTATATAATTCGCACATTTCAGCGCTTGGCAAGCTCGGTGAGGCAGGCGGCCACCTTTCTCATGGCGGCATAAACCCTTTCGTCGTCCCTGTAAACCCCGATGACTATCCTGATGCCCTCGGGAGCGCCGTAGCCCGCCCCGTCGTTTACGATGACATGGGCCTGTTGAGCCAAAACCCGGCTCACCTCGGCCCCTCCCCCCAGACGACCCACATCGATCCAAAGCAGGAAGCCCGACTCGGGCATATCCACCTTTATATCGGGGACCTCGGAGAGTATTTCGCAGACGACTCTGCGCCTTCTTTCAAAGGCGGCATAGAATTCGTCCATATACTGGGGGTCTTCAAAGGCCTCTATTACGGCCTGTTGGGCTATGGTGGAAGCCGCGCCGACTATCGCCACCGCCGAGGCGTAGTATTTATCCATAAGCTGTGTGGGCGCCACATTATAGCCCACCCTCAACCCGCTTAGGCCGAAGCCCTTGGAAACGGAAAAAACGCTCACCGTTCTTTCCCAAAGCCCCTCGAGGGAGGCGGGGGTGATGAATTTACGCCCGTCGTAGATATGGTCCTCAAAGGCCTGATCCACAATCAGCACCAAATCGTTTTTGACGATGAAATCCCGCAGATCATTGAGGGATTTTTCGTTGAAAACGGTGGTGGTGGGGTTATTGGGGTGGGTTAAGACCACCATCTTTGTTTTTTCGGTGAGGCGGCTTTCGAATTCGGCTATTTCGAGCTGATAGCCATTTTCGGCTTTTAAGGGGACTTTTACCGGCACTGCGCCCATTATTTCGCAATTCTGGAAATTGTTCGGATAGCTCGGGCAGGGGATCAAAACCTCGTCGCCCTTGCCCAAAAAAGGAGCCATTGCGAAAAACAGCCCCGCATCACTGCCCGGGGTTATTATTATGTTGCTGTTCGCATTTACTTCAAGGTCATTCTTCCTTTTTAGCTTGCGGGCTATCGCCTGCTTTAATTCCGAATTTCCCACCGGGGCGGTGTAATGGGCGGCGGCGGGGGCTTTGATGAGTTCGCAGAGCTTTTCGACCATTTTCGGCTTCATGGAGAAATCGGGCATGAAGGGGTCTGCCCAAGCCATCATGTCGTAATCCTCCCCGCCGAAGGCGGCCATCGCATCGCCCACATCGGCCTTGGTGTTCTCTCCGATCAGCCCTCCGCTTAAGTTGCGGAGGGCTTCATTCATTTTATCTAAGGCGCTCATATTTTCTTTCCCTTTATTTCAAACAGATCTCTGGGGAATTTGGTCAGGGATTCGGCCCCCGTCTCGGTGACGAGGATCATATCCTCAACTCTCATATAGCATTCGTTTTCGAACCACATCTTCGGTTCACTGCAGAAAACCATGCCGGGCTTCAAAACCTCGGTGTAGGAGGGGTTGAGCATGGGGGGTTCGTGGCAGTCTATTCCGATCTGGTGTCCGTCGCCCCTCGTGTCGAGGAAGCAAAGATTCTCACGGTAGCCCTTTTCCACAACCTTCTCATATATAAGCTCGTAAATGTCGCAGGCTCTGGTGACTCCCGGAACGATGGATTCGATCATATGAGCCTGACCCGCTTCAAGAGCGAAGTAGCCGTTTTTGATGAAATCCGGGGGAGTTCCCCAATAGAGGGTGCGGCCCCAGTCGGAGCAATAGCCCTTATTCAGAAAACCTATGTCCAAAGCGACTGCGGTGCCCTCGGTCAGGGTGTTGGTGTGGCTGTATTGCCTTATCACCTTCGCCCCCTCGGTCAGCCTTGTCATAAAGCCGACGGTGGGCGGGAAGGAGAAGCTTTCTATTCCCTTGGAAATGCCGTAATCCATGAGGGATTTTTCCGCATCGAGCATGGTCATTCCCTCATAGAAGCCGTTCACCATGGCCTTGACCGCTTCGTCCGTGAAGGCGGCGTTTTCCCGCAGAATGGCTATTTCCTTTTCGTCCTTTATCGCCCTTAAGGGGTGAGCGAGGCTTTCCCCATCGACCACTTCGATATTCTTATCGACCTGCCCGAGGGTCTCGGTGAGATATTCCTTGCAGCAGGCGCCTATGGCAATTTTCTTGCCCTTTACGAAGTTTCTCAGCCCGTCCTCCATTTGGTCGAAATAATAGATATGTACATTGGGGTAATCCTTGAAATAATGGGCGTCCTGGGGGATTACTATGATGTGGTAAGTGGCGTCGGATTGGATATAAAGCATGGCGGCGGGCAGATTGTGGGCATAACGGAAACCCGAGGACAGATTGGTCATGCAGTCCCTGTGCCAAAAATATTCGCCGGCGTCCAGCAGATACTGGAAGTTGGAGCTGACAGCGAAAAGCGCGGCGTCTATACCGGCTTCCCTGAGTATCTTGGCAAATTTTTCGATTCTTTGAGTGTGGTTTTTCATTTTTCTCCTTTCAGAAGTTAAAAGGGATTTATTCCCCTTTGACCGATCATTCGGCGGTATGTATAAAAAAACCGTGTTATCAATCAAAAGAGCGCCTTAACCTTTCGATTAAATTCCCATGTTCACAATAATATGTTCATTGGGGGGTGTAAAGCAAGGGTTTTGATTCGAAACAGTTTTATTTTATGTAATTATTTATCGCAAATAAACTTTATTCCTCGGATTATTAACAAAAGACAAATTATCCCGCGAATTATTAAAACTTCGAAAATTTGAATTTTCGCTTTTTCGGGTATTGACAAAAGGCAAAATAACCTTTAATATTCCTTATTAATACGCAAAAGCGCATATTTACGCATTTTACTAAAAAAAATCAGGCAGGTGGATTGAGAAAAATGGGCTTCATTAAGGAAAAGGTGGATGTCGCCTTAAGGGCGATAAAGGAAGAAAAAATCGGAATGTGGATAATAGCGGGTCAGGAGAGCGCAACCAACTCCGAACCGATTTTGGATGTTATGGCCGATTCCGAATTTATCGGTATGACGGCGGTCATATTCAACGACGACGGGACCAGCGCGGTTATCTGCACCCCCATAGATTACAACGGTTACGCAATGCAGAACATCTTCACCGAAGTTATGGCTTTCCCCGTCAGCTTCGCGCAGACCCTATCCGAATACATAGCAAGGAAGAATCCCTCGAACATCGCCTTGAACTATTCTTTGGACAACCCCGCGGCGGACGGTCTTTCCTACGGCAGTTATCTTACCGTTAAACAGGCGATAGACTTGGCCGGCTACAAGGGCGAGGTCATTTCGGCTCAAAAGGCGGCTTGCATAGTTCGGGGAATAAAGTTGGACTATGAAATCGAGCGCATGAAGAAAGCCTGCGCGGTCACCCAGGAGATATTCGACGCGGCCAAGGACTTCATCAAGCCGGGAATGAATTGCCAAGATGTTTACAAATTTTTCAACGATGAAGTTGAAAGAAGAAAGGTGGGTCTTTCCTGGCCCGCTTCCTGCAACCCCGGAGTATTCAGCGGCTACGGTTGCCCCAGCGGCCACATGGGCGCGCCGGACTGGATAATCAAGAAGGGCGACTTGGTCAATATAGATTTCGGCATTTTGGTCGACGGCTACGGCTCGGACATTCAAAGAATGTATTACATCTTAAACGACGGCGAGACCGACGCCCCCGAGGATATAAAAAAGGCCTTCTATGCGGTAAGGGACGGAATTGCCATGGCGGCCAAGGCCTTGGTGCCGGGGGTGACGGGTCTTGAGGTTGACACCGTCGCCAGACAATATATCACTTCCCTCGGCTATGCGGATTGGAATGCGGCCTTGGGTCATCAGCTCGGCAAATACGCCCACGACGGCGGCCCCCTTTTGGGCCCCGAAAAACCCAGATACAACAGAGACGAGCTTATAAGAACCCCTCTCAAGGAAGGTTATGTATTCACCCTTGAACCCGGAGTTCCCACCAGATGCGGCAGGATAGGCATCGAGGAGGACGCGGTGGTAAGAGAGGGCGGAGCCCAATTCCTGCTCGAACCCCAACAGGAACTTTATCTTATTAAGGCATAAGAGAGATTATCATGGTAAAATACACAGCTAAAAGAATACTTCAAGGGTTATTTGCGATGTTCATCTTAACGACCATCACCTTCTTCATGATGAAGATCATTCCCGGTAACCCCTTTAACAAGGACAATAAGGTCATTCCCGCAAAGCAGATGGCGGCTTTGGTGGAAAAATACGGGCTGGACAAGACCATAATGGAGCAATACACCGATTATATGAAGAACCTTTTGAAGGGGGACATGGGTATTTCCTACAATAAAGTGGATATGACCATATCTTCCATAATCAAAAGAACCGCCCCGGTCACCGCAAAGCTCGGTATGGTGGCCTTCGGGGTTTCGCTGGTGGCGGGGGTCACTTTGGGGATTGTATCCGCCCTTTCCAAGAAGCGATGGGTGAATAACATCATAACGGTGATAGTCACCATAGGAGTTTCGGTGCCGAGCTTTCTCATAGGCATCGGAATGATGATACTTTTCGGGGTAAAGCTTAAGCTGTTCCCGCTCATCGGGCTGACAAGCCCCCGTCATTTCGTGCTTCCCACCATCGCCTTATCCTTAAGCCCCATCTCCTATATAACAAGGCTTACCCGCAGTTCCCTCAGAGATGTGATGAATCAGGATTACATCACCTTGGCCCGCAGTAAGGGAACAAAGAACATAAAGGTCATAGTGATGCACGGGCTTAAAAACGCTCTGCTGCCCGTTATCACCTACTGCGGCCCCCTCATTTCCGGACTTGTGACGGGGAGCTTCGTAACCGAAAGCCTCTTTTCCATTCCCGGCATAGGCGCCCAATTCGTGAACAGCGTCAACAACCGGGACTACACCCTCATAATGGGGCTGACCATCTTCCTCGGTTTGCTGGTAATAGTATTCAATATGCTTGCGGATTTCGTTTCCGCCGCAGTGGATCCGAGAATTAAATTGAAAGGCTAAAGCGGAAGGTAAACCACATGACACAGGAATCAAAAATAAATTTAGCGGCAAATGAAATAGATCAATCAATGTTCGAACCCCTTGCCCAGGAAGATAAAAACGCGGAATACATAGCCGTTGAAGTAAAAACCTTCGCCAAGGACAGTTGGGACAGGTTCAGAAAAAACAAGCTTGCCTTAGCCGGGTTCATCTTCATAGCGACTTTGGTGGCGCTGGTCGTACTCGTACCCATTTTATCGCCCTACACCTACGACGGAATGGAAATGGAAAACCGCAACGCCCTGCCCAGCCTGAAGCACATCTTCGGCACAGACAGATTCGGGAGAGATATATTCGTGCGTATCATGTACGGCGGAAGGATTTCCCTGGCGATAGGCTTCGCCTCGGCGGGGATCAACCTTATCATCGGAGTGGTCTACGGGAGCATAGCCGGTTACTACGGCGGCACTCTCGACGCGGTGATGATGAGGGCGGTGGATATAATCTATTCCGTACCGAGTATGCTTTACGTTATCCTCATCTTAATGGTTTTCGGAAACAATGTTTGGAGTATGCTGTTGGCCATAAGCCTTACTTCCTGGGTGAGTATGGCGCGGCAGGTAAGAGCCCAGGTAATGTCCTTAAAGGAGCAGGAATTCGCCTTGGCCGCCATGGTCATAGGGGCGAGCAAATCCCGCATAATGTTCAAGCATTTGGTTATCAACGCCATAGGCCCCATCATCGTATGCTTAACTTCCATGGTTCCCGGCGCAATATTCACCGAATCCTTCCTGAGCTTCGTGGGAATCGGCCTTTCGGCCCCCTCCTCGAGCTGGGGTACATTGGCGAATGAAACCCGGCAGATATACAGCACCTATCCCATTCAGGTAATTTGGCCCGTATGCGCCATATGCCTGACAATTTTATCACTCAACTTCATAGGCGACGGCGTGGGAGAAGCCTTCCAGCCCAAGAGAAAGGACAACTGAGCCATGGCACTTCTCGAAGTCAATAATCTCAGAACGGAATTTGTCACCGACAACGGCAACGTTCAGGCGGTAAGGTCGGTCAGCTTCAAGGTGGAGCAGGGAGAGGTTTTGGGCATAGTCGGAGAATCCGGCAGCGGCAAATCCCAAACCATGTTCACCATAATGGGGCTTTTGGCCGCCAATGCGCAGATAAAAAGCGGCAGTATAACCTTTGACGGCAAGGAGATATGCCCCCTGCATTATCCCTCCAAAAAAGAATACGATAAAACCATGTCCGAAATATGCGGCAACACCATGGCGATGATTTTCCAAGACCCCATGACCTTCCTGAACCCGGTGCTTCGCATAGATACACAGCTGATGGAGCCACTGCTCAACCACAATAAGAAAATGAGCAAGCAGGAAGCCTTCAATCGGGCGCTGGAACTGATGAAGCAGGTGGGAATACCTTCCCCGGAAAAGCGCATCAAACAATATCCCTTCGAATTTTCGGGAGGTATGCGCCAGAGGATTATAATCGCGATAGCCCTCGCCAACAACCCGAAGCTCATCATTGCGGACGAACCCACCACCGCGCTTGATGTCACCATTCAGGCCCAGATATTGGAGCTGATCGAAAAGCTCAAAAACGAAACCGGCTCCTCGGTCATAATAATAACCCACGATTTGGGAGTTGTGGCGAAGCTTTGCGACAGGATAAACATCATGTACGGCGGGAAGATCGTGGAGACGGGTACTGTGGACGAAATATTCTACGATGCAAAGCACCCTTACACCGTCGGACTTCTTTCCTGCGTAACCAACCCCGACGACGATGACGACAAGGAGCTTTCCCCCATACCGGGAACGCCTCCGGATTTGCTCAATCCCCCCAAGGGCTGTCCCTTCGTTCACCGCTGTGATAAGGCGATGAAGGTATGCAAGGAACATCCCCCCGAAACAACGGAATTTTCCGCAATGCAAAAATGCGAATGCTGGCTTTATGATAAAAGGGCGGTGAAATAAAATGGCTGAAACCGTACTGAAAGTAGAAAACTTAAAAACCCACTTCGATGTCACCAAGGGGCTTTTCGCTAAAAAGCAGATAGTAAAGGCTGTGGACGACGTTTCCTTCGAAGTAAACCAAAATGAAACCTTCGGTCTTGTGGGCGAATCCGGTTGCGGAAAGACCACCCTGGGGCGCACCATAGTCAGGATTTACGACCCGGTGGGCGGACACATCTATTACCGCGGCCAAGACATTTCCTCCTTGAAGGGAGATGATCTCAAGGCTTACCACAAGAAGGTTCAAATGATATTCCAGGACCCCTACGCCTCCCTCAACCCGAGAATGACCGTCGGGGAAATTGTCCGGGAACCCATGAACATACACAATCTGCACGACCCCAAGGAAAGGGACGACATTGTGGCGGATCTTTTAAAGATAGTCGGACTCAACCCCGACCACATTCGCCGCTATCCCAGCGAATTTTCCGGCGGTCAGCGCCAGAGAATAGGAATTGCCCGTTCCCTTTCTCTCGACCCGGAGTTCATCGTCTGCGACGAACCCATAAGCGCATTGGACGTTTCCATTCAAGCGCAGGTAATAAACCTTCTTGAAAAGATACAAAAGGAAAGGGATCTTTCCTATCTTTTCATAGCCCATGATCTGAGTATGGTGAAGCACATTTCCCAGAGAATAGGAGTTATGTATCTGGGACATCTTGTGGAGGTGGGAGACAGCAACGAAGTTTACCACGATCCCCTTCACCCCTACTCCAAAGCATTGTTGTCATCGGTCCCCATTCCGGACCCTCGCATAAGCAGGACAAAACAAAGGATAGTAATGTCCGGGGAAATCCCGAGTCCCATCAATCCCCCGCCCGTTTGCCCATTCCTTTCGAGATGTCCCTACGCAACGGCCAGATGCAGTGAAGCCAAGCCCGAGCCCGTGAAGATAGGAACGAGACAAGTATCATGCTTCTTATATGAGAAGTAAAAATTCAAAAGGAGAAAAAATGAAAAATCTCAAAAAGCTGATCGTTCTTGCGATCGCATCCGTAATGCTCATTTCACTATGCGCTTGCGGCGGCGGCGGAGACGATGCCACCGACGGCGGCACTCTCACAGTTGCCCTGGGAGATGCCCCCAACTATCTGGATCCCGCCATTGCGGGAGACTCCGTGAGCATGGGAATTCTCGCAAACCTCTATTTCCCGCTGTTCATCTACGACAAAGACGGTAACGTCATCAACGAAGCGGTGGAAACCTACGAAGTCTCTACCGACGGACTCACCTACACCCTGCATTTAAGAGCAGGCGACAAGTGGAGCGACGGCAAGGATGTCACCGCAGAGGACTTTGTTTACGGTCTTAAGCGTAGCCTCGGTTACGGCGCGGATTGCGGATATTCCAACTTCATCACCGACCACATTGTCGGCGCCGCGGATAACTACGGCAAGGACATTGCGGATATGCAGGGAGTCGGCTACACCGCCCTCGATGAGAAAACCATCGAAATCAAACTCATTGCACCCTGCCCCTATTTCATCTCCAAGATGATAAACGGCGTGTTCTTCCCCATCAGAAGTGATTTTGCCCAGGAACACACCAGCGCATGGGCCAATGACCCCGCAGTACCCACCAACGGTCCTTTCCAGCTTTCCGCCATCAACGAATCGGAAAAGGCCGAAGTCGTCAAGAATGACAACTATATTTACGCCGACAAGGTTTCCCTCGCCGGTATCAAGTTCCTTTTCATGTCCGATCAGGACGCTCAGCAGCTTTCCTTCCAGACCGGAGAGATCGACGTCGCCCTCAATGTGGGCACAAACGTCTTCACCACCTACAAGGACAAGCCCGAGCTTGTTATAGCCAAGCCCTATGTTATCAACTATTTTGTACTCTTTAACCCCGCCGAAGTGCCCGAAGCCGAAGTAAGAAAGGCTCTTGCCATGGCGATCAACCGCAACGATGTTCTCGTCGCATTGGACGTTAAGGACAGCGGAGCTTACTATGAGCTTTACGGCTTTGTTCCCGAGGGTATCCCCGGAAAGAACGGCGACTTCTGCACCGAAGTGGCTCAGGTTGAAAAATGGAACGCTTACGATCCCGAAGCCGCCAAGGCCATTTTGGCGAAATACGGCTACAACGAAAGCAATCCTCTCAAACTTACCTATTACTACAACAACTCCGCCACCCACACCACCGTCGCTCAGGTATTCAAGAGCCAGTGGGCCGCGATAGGTGTTGATGTCGAACTCAAGACCGCCGATGTTCAGACCTTCTTCCAGGACAGAAGCGACGGCAAATTCCAGATGGCAAGACACGCCAACTCCGCCGACTATCTTGATCCGATGATCTATCTCGAAATGTACAAGACCACTTCCCAGGATCCCGCAGTCTGCTCCGATGCGAAATACGACAAGATGCTGGACGATGCCAATGATCCCGCCAACGATCACGCCACCAGAATGAAACTTCTCCACGAAGCCGAAGAATATCTGGTAAACGAACTCGCATGGGTCATTCCCATCTACGGCTACGCCAATCCTTACCTTATCAGCACCAAGGTTTCCGGATTCGAAGCTGATCCCTCCGGCCAGACAATGTTCAGATATACCAAATTGGAGAAATAAAGATATGCACCTAATAATGTAAGGGGATTGTCCGAAAAAGAGCATAATTATTTCCATTGCACCGTTTGTTTCGGATTTCTCCCCTCCTCACCCGCTTTGCCGCCTTTAAAACGGCAAAGCGGGCTGACCTTAAACATGGGATTATGCCCCCATGCTTAGGCGATGAATATGGAAAATTCCCATATTCATTATTTTTTAAGAATTTCAGCTTCGGGGGGTGAAAACCACCTTAAGCCTGAAATAAATAAAAAAGGAGAAAAATATGAAGAAACTGAAAAAAGCCCTTGCGGTTGCAATGACTGCGCTCATGCTCTTATCCACTGCCGCCTGCGGCGGCGGCGGAGATCAGACACCGCAGGGCGGCGGCACACTGAAGGTCGCCCTGGGAGATGCTCCCGCTTACCTGGATCCCGCCATCGGCGGAGATTCCTACACAATGTCCATACTCTGCAATTTGTATTTCCCGCTTTTCTGCTATGACAAGGACGGCAATGTCATAAACGAAGCGGTGGAAAGCTATGAAGTCAGCGACGATGGACTCACCTACACCTTCCATCTGAGAGAAGGCAACAAATGGAGCGACGGGAAAGCCGTCACAGCCGCCGACTATGTTTACGGAGCGATGCGCTCTGTGGGTTACGGCCCCGATGCGGGTTATTCCCGCTTTATCACCGACCATGTGGTCGGCGCTTGGGATAACTACGGCAAGGATGTCAAGGATATGTCCGGAATGGCTTATGTGGCCCTTGACGAAAAGACCATCGAAGCCAAGCTCAATGCCCCCTGCCCCTACTTCGTTTCCAAAATGATATGCGGCGTTTTCTATCCCTTGAGAAGCGATTTTGCAGAGGAACACACCAGCGCCTGGGCGAACAACCCCGCAGTTCCCACCAACGGCCCCTTCAAGCTTGCCGCCATCAACGAATCCGAGAAGGCCGAGCTTGTCAAGAACGATGAATACATTTATGCCGACAAGGTCAAGCTTGAGGGAGTGAATTTCTTCTTCATGGCCGACCAGGACGCCCAGCAGCTCGCCTTTGAAACCGGCGAGATCGACATGGCCACCAATGTCAGCACCAACGTTTTCACCACCTATAAAGGCAAAAGCGAGCTTGTTGTCGCAAAGCCCTATGTCATTAATTACTTTATCCTTCTTAACCCCAACGAGATCAAAGAGCCCGAAGTAAGACAGGCCCTTGCCTATGCCACCAACAGATCCGAATTCCTCACCGCCCTCGATGTGAACGACACCGCCGGAGCTTACTATGAACTCACCGGCTTTGTTCCCGAAGGCATTCCCGGAAAGACCGGAGATTTCTACACCGAAGGCGCCAAGCAGGCCAACTGGCTTCCCTACGACCCGGAAAAGGCAAAGACAATCCTTGCCAAATACGGTTACACCGAAGCCAACCCCTTGAAGCTTACTTACTATTACAGCAACTCCGCCACCCACACCACCGTCGCCCAAGTCATTCAGGACCAGTGGAAAAAGGTGAATGTTGAAGTCGAACTCAAAACCGGAGATGTGCAGACCTTCTTCAAGGACAGAGGAAACGGTAACTTCCAAGCTTGCAGACATGCAAACTCCGCGGACTATTTGGATCCGATGATCTATCTCGAAATGTACGACAGCCTCTCCCAGGATCCGGTCCTCCTTTCGAGCGCCACTTACGACAAGATGCTGGACGACGCCAACGACCCCGCCAACGATGCGGCAACCAGAATGGATATGCTCCACGAGGCGGAAGAATATCTTGTTAAGGATCTGGCATGGGTCATACCCCTTTACGGATATGCTAACCCCTACCTGGTTTCCACCAAGATAACCTCCTTCGAAACCGACCCCTCGGGTCTGACGCTGTTCAGATACACCGAACTGACCAAATAAGAATATAAGACTAACTTTCAGCGGGCGGAGTCGGCTCGGCCGACTCCGCCTAATATTAAAAGAGGTGTGCAATGAAACTTAATACCGAAAAGCTGCCCTATATCTACGACAGCTTAAAAGAAAACAACATAGACGCATGGCTCATCGTGGGCAGGGAAACGCAGATGCGTAGCGAACCCGTTCTGCCCGTTTTAGGAGATATGGCTTTTATCATCGCCACCTCCATTATCTTCACAAAGGAAAAGTGCATCGCCGTGGTTTCCCCCTTGGATTATCAGGGCTTCAAGCTGATCGAAGGCATTGATGAAGTGATCGAATACAAAGGAACAATGGAAGAAACCCTCGCCGATGTATTAAAGGATATTTCCCCCAAGAAGCTGGCGCTCAATTACAACTCGGGAGATGCCGCCAGCGACGGATTGACTTTCGGCTATTATTTACTTCTTCAGGAAGTTTTCAAGAATATTGATTTCAAAGGGGAGATAGTGAGCGCCTTCCCCATAATCAGCAAGGTAAGGGGCATTAAAACCGCCTCCCAGATAGAAAAAATACAGGTTTGTGTGGATAAGACCCAGGAATACCTCAACAGCGTTCCCGAAATATGCTATGAGGACACCACCTCCCTTGATATTTTCGAATATCTGCACAAGATAGCCTATGACGAAGGCTTCGGCATGAGCTGGGCCGATTCCCAATGCCCCGGAGTCATGGTTGACCCGAATGTTCCCGCGGGACACTCCGGAATAATCGAAACTCCCCTTGTGAAGGGCTGTGTCATAAATATCGACTACGGCCTCAAGAAGGACGGCTATGTCAGCGATATTCAAAGAATGTATTATGTCTTGAAGGACGATGAAACCGACGCCCCCGAGGAAGTAAAGAGGGCATTTTACACCGTCAGGGACGCCATATTGGCCGCAAAGGAATTCATTAAGCCGGGAGTTACCGGTTTCCAGGTGGATCAGGTGGCCCGCCATTTGGTGGTGGATATGGGTTACGATTCATGGAATGCGGCGCTGGGTCATCAGATAGGCCACGAATGCCACGACGGAGGAACTATCTTAGCCAACCGCAGGGCAAGATACAACCACACCCACCTGATAGACACTCCCCTCGATAAGGGCAATGTTTTCACCCTCGAACCGGGGATTTCCATTCCCCAAGGCAGGGTGGGAATCGAAGAAGATGTGGTCATAACCGAAACGGGTTGCGAATTCCTTTCGGTGCCTCAGCAGGAACTTATGTTAATACGCTTAAAGAAAAGAGTATAAAAAATGAAGATAAGACCCCTAAAGGAACAATACGAGATAAGGGACGAACTTTTGAAGGACAGGCTGGATAACCTGCTCGCCCCGATAATGAAGGAAACGGGAATCGACCTTTGGCTTATCCCTTCCATGGAATACAATGAGGATATGCTCCTGAAACTGCTCACCCCCATGCTTTACCCCACCGCCCGCAGAATAACCATGCTGGTTCTTTATTATGACGGCGAGAAGCTTCACCGCTATGCGGTGGCCGCCAAGGATCCCGCGCTGGAGGGCTACTACGAATGTCGCTACGACAGGAGCAAGGAAAGCTGTTGGGAAGCTCTGATAAAAATCCTCGATGTTTGCCCCTCCAAGGTGATAGGGCTGAATTACTCCCCCGACTACGCCTTCGGCGACGGACTTTCCAAGGGAATGTTCGACAGCTTAATGGCGAATCTGCCGGAAAAATACACCTCCAAATTCACAAGCGCCAACGAGCTTTGCATTCGCTATATGGAAACGAGAAGCGAAAAGGAAAAGCCCTATTTCGCAGAGGTCATGGACGCGGCAATGGACATAATAAAACACACTTACAGCAGGGAGGTTATTATCCCCGGCAAGACCACCTGTGCCGATTTGGAATGGGCTATGATGCAACAGGTCAACGACAAGGGCTTGGAATTCTGGTTCCCGCCCACAATAGACGCCCAGAGAGCCGGCAAGGGAATGTTCAGCGGAGATGAGATCCCCCTTGAAGAGGGAGATATGATCCACTGCGATTTCGGCATTGTCTACCTCGGACTTTGCACCGACACCCAAAGGCTCGGCTATATACTCAAAGAAGGCGAAACCGAAGTTCCCGAGGGTCTCAGGGCGGGCAAGGAAGAAAACAACCGCTTCCAGGACATCGTATGCTCCTATATGGAAAAGAACATGACGGGCAACGAAATTCTCACCGCCTCCCTTAAGCAGGCCGCCGAGGAGGGCATAGACGCCACCCTTTACACCCACCCCATCGGCTATTACGGACACGGCCCCGGCCCCACCATCGGACTTTACGACAATCAGAAGTCGGTACCCGTCAAGGGGGAACGCACCGTCAATCCCGACACCGCCTATGCTTTGGAGCTTAACACAAAAAGACCCGTCGAAGGCTATGAGGGCAAGGTCGTATTCTTCACCGAGGAAACCGTGCTTCTCAGCGACGGCAAGGTCGGCTATCTTGCGGCCAACCGCGACGAGATAATGAAAATATAGGCCGAAGACATTATCTGATTTAAAAGGCCGTAAGCATTACGCAAAACCGAAATGCAATGCTTACGGCCGCTAAAAGAACGGTCATTTATAAAAATTTCGATAAATGGCAAATTCGAAAGGAATGGCATAAAAATGAAAAAACTAACGAGGGATCTATTCTACAATTATCATTTTCTTTCAGCCCTCAAGTACGACGATGAAAAATCAAGGGCGGCTTTCTGCGTTTCCAAGGTGAACAAAAGGAAGAATTCCTATGACAAGAACCTTTGGCTTTTGGACAAGGGCGACAAGGCAAGGCAGATTACCTTCGGCAACAAGGAAAGCCTTTATGTTTGGGAGGATAAAAACCATATCCTTTACAGCGCCCTTGAGGACGGCAAGGACGCCGCAAGGGTGAAGGCGGGGGCTTATTTGACGGTATTCAACCGCCTTGATGTGGACGAACTCAAAAGCGAGAAGGCCTTTAGTCTGCCCCTTGCTGTGGGGGATATTAAAAAGATATTCGATGATCTTTACATTATCCTCGCCACCACAGACCTTTATTGCCCCGAGTATTACGCCTTAAGCGCCGCCGAACAGCAGGAATACGAAAAGCAGAAGGCCGAGCAGAGCAATGTGCAGGTGATAGACGAATATCCCTGGTTCTTCAACGGTCAGGGCTTCATCAATAAAACGAGAAACAGCCTTTTCCTTTATGACGCCGCCAAGGGCGAGCTGAAAAGGTTGGGCCCCGCCACCCTCGATGTGGAGCATTACGATTTCTGCCGCAAGCAGAAGAAAGTCCTCATTTCCGGAATTGATTTCACGGATTTCAAGGCGAAGTGGTCACAGGTTTACGAATATGATCTGACCGAGGGCACCTTCGAGGAAATCTACGACGGCGACACAATGCAGATTTACAATGTTTTCTACAACAGCGGCAAAAAAGTAGTCCTCGGAACCTTTGCGGAGCATTACGGCGCAATGGAATGCGGAGATTTCTACACCCTCGAAAATAACGAAATGACCCATTGGATAGGCGCGGACACCTCCTTCCACAACACCCTTTCCTGCGATGTGCATTTGGGGGGCGGCGCAAACTTCGCCAAGAACAACGGACAGCCCTATTTCATCACCACCAACCACGGCGGCAGTGAAATACTCACCCTCAACGAGGGCCGCCTTGAAAGCTATTACCTTTCGGGCAATTCCATTGATATGATAGCCCCGGGAAACGAGGATTTCCTTGTGGTTATAACCCCGGGAGACGAACTTCAGGAAATTTACCGCATAGATAACAAGACAAAGGAACTCACCAAGGTCACTTCCATTAACGAGGAAGTACTTAAAGATTACTATGTTCCCAAGAACAATTATGTTCATGTTATCAAGGGTAACACCGATGTGGACGGCTGGATAGTTTATCCCCAAAACTATAACCCCAAGAAGAAATACCCCGCCATTTTGGATATTCACGGCGGACCGAAATGCGCCTATGGCGATGTTTTCATGCACGAGATGAAATATTGGGCCAACAGGGGTTACATCGTATTCTACTGCAATCCCCGGGGTTCCGACGGGCGGGGAGATAAGTTTGCGGATCTGCGCCACAATTTCGGCAAGATAGACTTCGAGGATATAATGAACTTCACCGATTATATTCTGGAGACCCACCCCGAAATAGACCAAAGCAGAGTTGCCGTCACCGGTGGAAGCTACGGCGGTTATATGACTAACTGGATAATCGGCCACACCGACCGCTTCGTTTGCGCCGCCACCCAGCGCTCAATAAGCAACTGGGTTTCCCATGTCACCGCCAGCGACTACGGCATCGACTTCGCTGTGGAGCAGGAATTTGAGGACAGATACAACTGCGTTGAGGAGCTTTGGGAGGCTTCCCCGCTGAAATATGCGAACAACATCAAGACCCCCACGCTTTTCATTCACTCCTTCGAGGATTACCGCTGCCCCCTGCCTGAGGCTTATCAGCTTTACACAACGATGAAATGCCGCCATATCGACAGCAGAATGGTGGTATTCAAGGGAGAAAACCACGAACTTTCCCGCAGCGGCAAGCCCAAGAACCGTTCCAGAAGGTTGGAGGAAATAACCGCCTGGATCGAAAAATATACCAAGTAATAAGGCCACATTAAGGCATATATGGTTCGGCGGTTGCAAAGCACAGCTTTTGTGCCGCCGAACAGTAAATAAATTAAAAGGAAAACAAATGAAAATATCAAACGAATACTTCCTATTGAAGGACACCTTCGATTCTTCGGAGCTGAAAACAAAGATTTATTCCTACCGCGAAAGCGAACAGATCAAGAACGGCTGGCTGGTGAAGCGCTTTGAAACCCTGCTTCCCAAAATAATGAAAAGAAGCGGGATAGATTTTTGGGTTGTGGCTTGCAACGAATACAACGAAGACCCCGTTCTCAAAACCCTCGTTCCCTGCGCCATGATGACCGCCAGAAGGCTGACCATTCTCGCTTTTTATCTCCAAGCGGACGGCACTGTTCGCCGCATGGCTCTAACCCGCCCCAATGTGGGTTTGGACGACCATTATGAGCAGGTATGGATCAATCAAAAGGGTTCGACCTGGGCCGCCCCCCTTGGCGCACCGGGAGAACCGGAAACACAGATGGAATGCTTGGCAAGAATAATAAGAGAATGCGCTCCCAAAGCCATCGGACTGAACTTCTCCAAATATTTTGCCTTCTCCGACGGGCTCAGCCACACCCTTTATGAAATGATATTCGAAGCCCTTGACGAAGCGGACAAGGCCAAGGTCGTCAGCGCCGAAAACCTCTGCGTGGGTTGGATGGAAGCAAGACTGCCCGAGGAAATCGCCGCCTATACGGGAATTGTGCAGATTGCCCATTCCATGATAGCGGAGGCCTTCTCCTCCAGAGTCATCACCCCCGGAGTCACCACCAATGCCGATGTTAAATACTTCATGCTCCAAAGATGCGTGGATCTCGGGCTTACCCCCTGGTTTGATTACGAGGTTTCCGTGAAGAGAAAGGGAGTCGGAAGCATTGAAAGCGATAATGTCGTGATAATGCCCGGAGATATACTCCACTGCGATGTGGGAATAACCTACCTCGGACTTTGCACCGACACCCAGGAGAACGCCTATATCCTCGAAATCGGCGAGCAGGACGCCCCCGATTATCTCAAGGCCGCCCTCAAGGATGTGAACGACTTCCAGGATATGGTGGTGGAAAGCTACAAGGAAGGCCTCACCGGAAACGATATTCTCCGCATTTCTCTGGAGAAGGGCTTCGCCGCCGGACTTAAGCCCTGCCTTTACACCCACCCCATCGGCTACCACGGACACGGCGCAGGCCCCACCATCGGACTTTACGACAAGCAGGGCGGAGTTGAAGGAAACGGCGATTATCCCCTTTACGAGGACACCTGCTATTCCTTGGAACTCAACTGCACCGTCAATCTGCCCGAATACAACGGCGACATACGCCTCGGCGCGGAGACGGACATAATCTTCACGGGAGGAAAGGCTTATTATGCGGCGGGTCGTCAGGATAACTGGCACCTGGTAAAGTAAATCACAACAATATGATAAAAAAGAAAATATCCATAGGCTTTTTACTGGTGATGGCCTCCATACAGGCCGTCACCGCCAATCTATTGCATCCTTTGGAGCCTATATTCCTTCAGGAGCTTGAAATGCCGGACTATATGTTCGGCGTTATCTTTGCCGCCATGGCGCTGACCAACTTCCTCTTTTCTCCCTTCTGGGGCAGACTGACGGGAAGTTTGGGCGAGATAAAGGTGCTGACCTTCTGCTTTATCGGTTACGGCGCGGGACAGGCGGTTTTCGGAATGGTTTCAAGCAAGATCGGCCTTATTCTGGCGAGAATGCTTTCGGGCATTTTCATCGGCGGGCTTTCGGTTTCCATTCTATCCTACATCATGACTTACAGCCCCTCCCCCGAGGCGAGGGAAAAGAATTTAGTCACCTACGCCACTTTGAATGCGGTTTTCACCCCCTTCGGCTATTTGGTGGGGGGTTATTTGGGGGATTGGTCGATCCCGGCCACCTTCGTTATTCAAGCCATTGGCTTGGCGGGGATAGGGGTCGCCATAGGCACATTCCTAAAGGACAACCATGAAGCCGGCGAGAAGATACAGTTCGTCAGGGTTTTCAAGGAAGCCAACCCCATAAAGGCCTTTGCCATGCTGGGGGGCGCACTGCCCGCATATATAGCCGTATTCCTCGTTATATGCTCGCTGACAAGCTTCGGGCAGACCTGCTTTGATCAGAGTTTCAATTATTATATAAGGGATGTGTTCTCCTTCGCTTCCTCTTCCAGCGGCTTGGTGAAGGCGGCGATAGGCGTTATTACCTTCATCGTCAATTCCACGCTCTGCCTTGCCATAATGCGTAAATATGACAAGCGCAGCGCCCTTTGCGGGATTTACGGGGCGATGGCGCTGACCACCGTGGCGGTTATTATTTTCACAGACGCCACTCCCTATGTTATTTCGGGCATCATCTATTATGCCGTTTATGCCATGGCTCTGCCCCTTATCCAATCCAATCTGGCGGACATAAGAAACAGGACGGATCAAACCATAATCGGCCTTTACAATTCCTTCAGGGCGGCGGGAATGGTCTGCGGCTCCCTTTTTGCGGGGGTCATTTACAGCATCGGGCAGAAGCTTCCCTTCTTTTCCGCGGGGATAAGCTTTGTGATAATAACCGTGCTGACCTATTTTTACGGCAAGCTATCCAGAAAATCCATGAGCGCCGAAGCACAGCAAACCAAAATTTAATTTTCTCTTATCCTGCGTCGGGTTTCCCAAAGAGACCCGACGCAAAACATTGCAATGAAATAAGCGGCTTTGGAAAGAAATTTAAACACGAAAGGACAAACATGAGCTTTTTTGCGGACGACAAAATCAATTTCGAAATACTCAAGAAAAGAGCCTTCAACGGCAGATGGGCGGATATGGCGGATGGGGTAATTCCCCTGACTTCCGCGGATCCGGATTTCCCCGTTGCCCCCGAGATAAAACAAGCCCTCATCGAATACATTAACGGAGGTTATTTCTCCTATGTTCCCCCCACGGGTCTGCCCGAATTCGGCGGCTGTCTGGCAAGATGCTTAAAGGAGCGCAAGAACGAGATAATCGACGAGAATTTGGTGCTTCCGGTGGACAGTGCCGCCTCCGCCATGGCTTCGATAGCCCGTAGTTTCTTAAAGCCCGGCGATGAGATGATATGCTTTGACCCCTGCGATTTCCTTTTCAGGGAAGCCGCCCTTTGCGCCGGGGCCACCCCGATTTTCTTCCCGGCAAAGCTTAAGGGCTCCCACATTGACTTAAGCGATTTGGAGGCTTACATCACACCGAAAACGAAGATGCTGGGGCTTTGCAACCCCCATAACCCCTACGGAGTGCTTTACACCCGCGAGGATTTGGAACATATCATGTCGTTATGCGAAAAATACGACATAATGATTATGAACGACGAGATATGGAGCGACATCACATACAGCGAGGAAAAGTTCCTTTCGATCCTCACTCTGGGCGCCGAGAGATGCTCAAGAGTTCTTTCCGTATTCGGTTACTCAAAGAGCTTCGGTTTGGCGGGGTTGAGGATAGGCGCAATTTACGCCACCGATAAAGACAACTTCGAGAAGGTGGTTGAAAGCTCCCATGTGCTTTCGACGGTGGGCGGAGCAACCTCCCTTTCCCAGATAGGGGCAATGGCCGCCATGGACAGATGCTATTATTGGGTGGACGAATTCATCAAGCATTTGCAGGGCAACAGGGATTATGCCTTGAATCGTCTGAACAAGATGCCCGGCATCACCTGCCACCGCCCGGCGGGTACTTACCTGCTTTTCCCGAATGTTTCTTCCTACGGCATGACGAGTTTGGATTTCGTGAACACTATCTGCGAAAAAACCAAGGTTAAGCTCGTTCCGGGGGGACACCGCTTCTTCGGGGATCTTTCCGAGGGGTATATTCGCATTTGTTTTGCCACGGGAAGGGGCGTGCTGACCGAAGGGTTGGATAGGTTGGAGGCGGGGTTGGAGTTTTTGAATAAGTAAATATTGACTTTTTTGCCCTCTGCTCGGGGAGGTGACTTCTTGGGTGGGGGGTGTTTTTTTGGTTTT
>JAAYHF010000175.1 GCA_012727485.1 Eubacteriaceae bacterium | reverse complement strand
GGGGGGATATGGAAATCCACATCACAGCCGCAGTTTTGGGGCTTAACTCCTTTTTCCCTTTGTGCTTACGGCAGACTGTACCGACATGGGGATTAGGGTTTGCAGGCTTTAACCTTGCGGATTCGCCTTTGCTTCGGCTTATTTCCTTTTGCAAAGAGAATCTATCCAATCGAAAAGCTCCGGGGCATCGTAATCGCCGCCGTGGGGACGACCCCGGGGGGATATGGAAATCCACATCACAGCCGCAGTTTTGGGGCTTAACTCCTTTTTCCCTTTGTGCTTACGGCAAGACTGCACCGACACGGGGATTAGAGTTTGCGGGCTTTAACCTTGCGGATTCGCCTTTGCTTCGTTTTATCTCCGCTTGCAAAGGGAATCTATCCAATCGAAAAGCTCCGGGGCATCGTAATCGCCGCCGTGGGGACGACCCCAAGGGATATGGAAATCCACATCACAGCCGCAGTTTTGGGGCTTAACTCCTTTTTCCCTTTGTGCTTACGGCAAGACCGCACCGACATGCGGATTAGAGTTTGCGGGCTTTTACATTCAGGGTTCGCCTTTGCTTCGGCTTATTTCCTTTTGCAAAGAGAATCTATCCAATCGAAAAGCTCCGGGGCATCGTAATCGCCGCCATGGGGACGACCCCAGGGGATATGGAAATCCACATCACAGCCGCAGTTTTTCAGAAGCAGGGAGAACATCACGGGAACGGCGAGGGAGGTATCCCTGTCCAGTGAGCCGTGGCGCACCCTCCAATGGCGAACTATATCGCTCCTGCCGCTTTTTATGAGCTTCACCGGGTTCATCATATAAATGACTTCCTGCTCTGCCATGGCATACTCCGGACCGAGGGCGGCGGAAAATTCTGTGAAATGCCTTCTTTCGCCCTTTTCATTGCCGAAGGTTTCCCCCTCCACGGTGCTTGCGTCCGCCTTATCGAAGGCGGGGGCAGCCTTCATGCGGGTGATGAATGTCAAATAACCCTGCCAATCTATGTCCTTTACCCTGCCTTCCTCGATCGTCACCCACTGCGCCTCGCTCGGTTTTGTAAATACAGAACCTATCAAACCCGACTCGGGAGCTTTCTCCCCGCCCTCCAGCGACCTTTGGGCGCTTTGAATGAGGCAACCTTTCATATATTCCTTGAAAGAGCCTTCGCCCTTCTCATCGAGGGTGAGGGGATTTCCCGCTTCGTCCTTAAGCCCGAGACTGTTCAAATATTCGGGATACATCTTCGCCAGACTTTGGGAAACTTCTATATCCTTCTCGTCCATTATCCCGTCCACAACTTGGGCCTTTATGCCGCCCTCGGTGAATTCCACCTTGAGAAAATGGTAATCGCAAATTCCCTTGAAAAGCCATTCGTAGGCGATGTCGGAATTTTCCAAATCCAGAGTGGCGCAGTAGCAATTCGAGGCGAAAATTTTATCCTCGGCGGGGGCGGCCCCCATTTGAGCCAGATAGCTTTCATAAACGGGATCTCCGCTTGCCGTTCCCATCAGGGCGGAAAGCGTTCCCCCCGCACTTGTGCCGCTTGAGATGATATGCTCCGTGTCGCCGGGGATCGTTTTGCTGTTGTATTTCAGGTATCTCACCGCCGCCAAAGCGTCCAAAATCATGGCGGGGGCTTTGCCTGTATAGAGCTTCTCTTTGTTATCCTTTTCGACAAAGCTGTTCCAACCCCTTATGCCCGGGGAGACCACCACATAGCCCCTCTCAAGGGCCTTGGCGATGATATTCGGCTTACCCGTGAAATCCTCCCCCGGCTCTTGGGGCGGGCCTTGCATATAGCCGCCCACGCTGTTGGGCATGAAAATGGGGGCGGTTTTCAGGGTGTAGCCGCCGATATTCCCTCCCTCGTAAAAAACGGCGGGAACGAAGATATTCAGCTTTTGTATCTTATCGGAGGGGTTTGAAACATAAACAATATCCTTATAGCTCCTGTATTTAATCTTTACTCCCTGCGAATCGTAAAGGCCGTTTTCGTATATCTCGGCATCGAATATCGTATTGATTTTTGTCATATTGTGTCCCTTTTCTTTGTAATGGTTTACATTATATACTTTTGCGGGGGAAATACAAACATTTCAAGGGGGGAGCGGCAGGCGTGACGACACCGAGAAAACCTCGGCGATAATTTTCCGCCAAAGCCCCATTCTTTTAGGTCTTTTACCGCCGATCACCTATCTGTCCCGAGATATTCGATCAAGGCCGCCTCAAGTATCTTCGAATAATCAACGGCCTTTTTATCGGCTTTGTTCTTAAGCCATGAGGGAAGGGTGACTGCGACCTTTAATCGGCGGTTATCCATTTCGTTTTTCACCAATTCGGGATATGCGCTGACTGCGATAATAATACTGCCCCCGCCCGCGGCGCTTGATAAATCCGCCGTCTTTTCGGGGATTCTGCCGCCGTCTCTTTCTATGGTGTAAATGTATTGCTCCAAAACCTGCTTGGCGTTGGCGCGGGCTTGCTCAATGGTTTCACCGAAGCCTTTA
Organism: Eubacteriaceae bacterium; assembly: GCA_012727485.1. Classification (GTDB taxonomy): domain Bacteria; phylum Bacillota; class Clostridia; order Eubacteriales; family Anaerofustaceae; genus JAAYHF01. The sequence continues at coordinate 8,654 of JAAYHF010000175.1, read as the reverse complement.
CAGCCGGGCAAATCCGGAAAAAATACCTTGTAACCGTTCTTTGAAGGCTCTAAAACGGCCGGATATGTCAATTTTCTCATATTACTCCTTTCGGTTGTCCTGTCTTTCTTATCGCAGACGGCTTGCCTTGTCGAACCGTCTGCGATAAGCATTTAATCCCATTATAAACCGCAATGTATCAATATGAAAAACATTATAAGGGTGTAACACACTAAATTCCAACTAAAATGAAAAACCGCAATGCAACTCTTTCAAGCTCCACTGCGGCGGGCTTTCGCCCTGTTCCGAAAATCATACGGCTGATTCAAGAACCTTTTTGGGGCTCTTTTTGTTGCGCATATGCCGCCTAAGCTTTTCGTCATGGGGAAAGCTTAACGGCTTCCGATTGCATTATATATTATTTTCTGTTCAATTTCAATTATTTTTATCGTTTTTTGTTTTGTTTTTTCTCTTTACGATACGGAAAGCCACCGCCGCAACTCCCCCCGCCAAGCAAAGGGGAACAAGGGTACACCAGGGCTTCACACAGCCTGAAAACCTTTCGCATATGGGGCATTTGCCGAAAAGCTCGGACAAAAGACAATCGCAGTCGCCCAAGGGGGAAACTCCTTTTTTGCGGAAAGCGACTTTTATTTCCATATCGGCGGTGATATTTTCGACGGTGTAACTGCTCGCCCGGGAGGGCTGAAGCTCGCCGTTTATATAAACGCTTTCCACCTCGTAACCCTCATCGGGGATAAAATAGAAGGTCTGCGAGCCTCCGTAGGGTACTTTCAGCTCCCCGAAGGGGCTTATCCTGCCGTTTTGCGGGGGCTGAACGGTGATATTATGATAAATCGGTTCGGTCGGCTCCAACGGCTCCAACGGATCCGTGGGATCTGTGGGATCCGCGGGATCGGTTTCGGTGGGTTTGGTGGGTTTGTTCGGTTCAGTCGGGGGCGAGGGGGAAAGCTTTTTAAAGCTCACGCTCAAAGTATGGGGAGAAACCACATTTATAAATCGGTAAGAGTTGTTCTCGAAGCTCACCGCAGAGCCGTCCGCAAGCACCCTATCCACCCCATAGCCCTCATCGGGAATGAAATAGAAATAAAACCCTCCCCCGTATTCCACGCTGACTGCGCCCTCGGGGGAAACGCTTCCGTTTTCTCCTGCGTAGGCGCTCACCGAATTATAAACATCGGGGGGCTGACTTTGGGAGGGGGCGAATTCGGCTTCGAGGATAATATCCTCGGTGACGGCGGAGAGGGTGAAGCTATTGCCCAAGACATTGACCGCCTTTCCGTTTACCCTGAGGGAATTCAACTCATAGAGGGCATCGGGATAGAAATAAAAGGTCTGGGCGGAGGCGTTTCGCACGCTCAAAACCCCGAAGGGGCTGACCCTTCCGTTCTCGCAGGGGGCGACGGTTATCGAATGAAATTCTTCGGAGGGGGAAACTTGAACAAAGCTCACTTCAAGGGCGGTATCCCCCCCAATGGCATTTACGGTGACAGAGTTCCCCTCAAAGGCAACCTTTTCTCCGTTGATCCTTACTTCTTGCAGATTAAAGCCCTCGTCGGGCAAAAAAGTGAAGGACTTATCGGAGCCGGCGGGTACATTGACCCTACCCGAGGGAATGACTTGACCGCCTGTTGTACTCGTCACCGTGACGGTTTCGGCGCTTTGAGCCGCCACTTCTATCATAAAGGGGGAAAGCCGATTGACTGTGATTGAAAGCACTCCCCCGGAAACTGTGCCGTAATAGCTGATTATTTCTCCTTCGTGAAGATGAAAGGCCCGCAAACGCTGTCCTTCGTATTCGCTCCCCACATTGAAATCGACCTGCAATTCCCCGAAATAGGGTACGACCTCGTCGTTTTTATTGAGCAGGGTGACATCGCATATCAAAAGGGGCAGACAATCCTCGGAAAGCTGTTGTTCCAAGGTAAGGGCCGCGGCGGTGTTTTCGGGCAGGGGGGTTATCACAAGGCGGGTGGCATCGTGCATATAGGCGGAAACTTCAATTTCTTCCCCCCTTATTATTATGGTGCGGTAGGAATATTCGTCTGAAACAAGCACCCTTATTATCGCAACCCCGCTTCTGCCGCTTATTCCCGTGGCGGTGAGCCTGTATTGATAGGGAATATCCTCCCCTTCCGAATTCTTATTTTCCTCGGCGTCCTCAATTTGATAGGTCAGAAGGGTGTTTTCACCGGGGGCGGGGGTGAAAGTTTGCCCGCCGTCGGAGCTGACTTCCCAGAGGCAACCCGAGATACTCTCCGAGGCGGTGAACATTAAGACCTCGTCCTCGCCCACCCCGAGGGTGAAATCCTCGGTTTTGCTCGTTATGCCGAAGGCCTCTATTATAATGCTTACCGTCGTCACGGCGGAATTACCCCCCGCGACCGCAGACGGCATATTCAGGGAGAACACAGCAAAACAAAGGAATATCAACAGAGCCTTAAATATTCTTTTCTTCAAAGGCGTTCTCCTTTCATTTTTTCACTTCGATATTTATCTTCACCGCCGCCTGCCCCGCCGGTTTCTCGTCTTCGGCGTAATAGGCGGTGAATACTGCGGTGGCGCTGTAATATCCCTTTTTAAGGGGGCGGCTCAAGGGGGCGGTTTGGATATGATAGCCCGGCTCTATGAGCCCGGAGGAATAAATTTGCTCCCCGGTTTCGTCCAAGGTAATGACAACGCTCATCAAATGATGGTTGGCGGCGATGTTCTCTATCCGCAAATCCGCCTCGGCTTCGCCGTTTTCGAGGGTGACATTGGGATTTATCGAGATATTGAACATTCCCTCCTCCACGATCCTATTCAGCTCCGCTTGAATTTCCTCTTGGGATTTGCCCTCATATTGCCCCAGTCGGGCGTTGGGATCCCGATTTTTCTTTTTGGAGATTTGGGGGGAAAGAAGCAAAAAAAGCAATACGCCTATTATAATAAGCAGAATGGCTATTATTATATTCAGTGCGTTTTTCTTTGGCTTTTTTTCTTCCATTTTGTTCCTTTTGCGTAGGTAACATTCCAAGGGGGGTTATTCCTTGGAATGTTACCTTTCCCGAGGAAGAATATCTTTCCTTGGGAAATATTATAGAGTTCTGTCGATTTCGTTATATTTTCGGTTTGTTACTGTGCGGATATAACATAGGTAATCGTGATAAGGTCGGTTGCCGTTGTTGTTTGATCCAATTTTGAAGTGGAGGCAACTATGGGTAAATCCAATGTTCCGGCGGTAGTACCGTTATGTGCTGGAACATTCCAATCTGTCGGAACGGTGGGAGCTGTTGCATCTTGCACTGCCAAAACCTGTCCATTTATAGTCATGTAGATGTCATTTGTTCCGGCTGTTGTGGGTGCAGCGCCCGCATCAATGGCAGTGCCTTTAAATGCCCAGTCTGTGCCATCCAACGCCACAGCAATGGTTGAAACTTTTACAGGTACTAAAGAGTTATTTGTTATCTTATAGTCATTGGGAACTACGGCAGTGCCGCCTTCCACATTCGCTGCGATGGATAATGCTATTGGTACTGTGACACTAAGATTTGTAGTATTAACAGTAACAGTTACTTTTGTCTCGCCGCTATTATTTACAAAATCTCCTTCCGCCGCCAACACCGGGAAGCAAACCCCGAACACCAGCGCCAATGCCAATAATATTGCACTTGTTTTTTTCATTAAATCTTTGTTCTCCTTATAATTATTTTCGTTTTATTTTGTTGTTTTTCGATTTCGGCTTATCCGCCGATCAAGGGGGTTTTTTCGCCCCTTTCAAATATGGAATTATCTCATAATCACATCCTCCTGTTTGATTTTGCCCTTCAGCGCGTTACCATTATGGTAATTTTGGCCGCGGCTCTCCCCGCGACGGATAAATCCTCGATGTCATAGGCGGTGAAAAGGGCGGTGGCTTTATATTCACCCGCGGCGAGCTTGCGATTGAAATCGGCATATTCGATATATTGCCCGGGCGCAAGCCCTGCGGATTCATAAACTATTTCGTTGTTTTCGTCCAAGGTGATGGTGACGGTCATATTGTGGTGGTTGGCGGCGATGTTCTCTATTTTCACCGGGGCCTTGCGGCTGGATTGCTCCATTACCACCACGGAGGCAATGGAAATATTGAACATTCCTTCCTCCACTATTCTGTTCAGCTCCGCCTGAATTTCCTCTTGGGTGCGTCCGGGAAGGGGGCCGTCCTTGGCGTTGGGGTCAAAGAAGCCCGGATCCTTGCGGAATTTCATCACGGTGAATATCAGAAGTATCACCAGAACGAGCATTATTCCGGAAAGGAGTATGTATTGGGCGGTGCGGTTGGTTTTTTTGCGTTTGGTTTTGGGTTTTGTTGCCGGGGGGGTCATTTTGCCTGCTTTCTGTGGGGTTCGCTTCGGTTTTTCTTTCGGAGGGGCTTTAGGCGAGATACTATGGGGACGGCGGAGGTATATAACCTATCGTGTAGATGATTGTCGCCAATTCGGTGTTGCTTTGGGGCAATGCTTTTATATAATTTCCCTGTTCCCTGCCTATGTCAAACTCCCAATTAAGGGCGAGAGTGCCGGGGGTATCCGCATTCGTTTTTCTTAGTATCTTGAAGTCTGTTCCTGTGGGGCTATATATCTGCGGAGTAGCTCCCTTAAATGAGTAAGCGAGCGTATCTTCATTCGCGGGCAATTTCAAATCGGCCTTTACCTTTGTGTAATCAGCAAAAATAGCGGCGGCGTTTACATTATCTCCGGTTTCGCTCCAAGCAAATTTAACATCGGTTATATACAAATCCACATTTGAGTAATTTTTCACTTTAAGTTCGCTTGAGCTTGTAACCGCGCAATCTCCCGAGGCGTCTATCGTCACCACCGCATTCAAGGGAACCGTAAAGCTCATTGTCGGGGAGGAAACGGTGATGACCTCGGACATGATAGAACCGAGGTATATACCGCCACCCGAAAAGCTCACCTCAACTCTTATATTTTTCCCCGTGAGGCTTCCGGGCAGATATAGGCTTTGCCCTGTTTCACCGGAGATGACTTCCCATACCCCTTCACCATTTTCCACTTGCCAAGTAAAACCGCTTCCCGCCTGCCCTGCGACAGAAGCGCTGACGGTATAGCCCGCCTCTCTGCTGCCCACTATCGTCACCTTGGGTTTAACGGTAAGATTTTCGGTATTCGCCGTTTGCCCTGCACAGGTGACCGTTACGGGTTTATTATGGTTGGCTTCGGTGTAAAGCACCTGACCGTTTTGCGGGCTGACGGTTATGCCGTAATCGCCGAAGTTAGCATAAACTATATCTTCTGTTACACCGCCTTGATAAGTCAAGGTTACCGCCATATCGTTAATAACAAGATTTTCTCCGTGTTCATACACTATTTCTAACGGTTGAGTTTTAATTGCAATACTCGCCACGGTCTTTTCACTGACGGTTATATTACCGAAGGATTTATCAGCATCTACCGTAAGAGTTCCGTTTGCATAACTAAAATCGGTGTTGATGGTTAATACTGTTCCGTCTCGCTGTAAAGAAGGCGGTGAAGAAAGCCCGGGGACTGTAAGGCTACCGCTTGTCACATTTGCGACAGGTGTTGAAACATACCCGACAAAAGTCACCGTGCAAGCTTTGTAAGTATTAGTCGAGACATTTACGCCAAGGCTCCCCAAAGCTAAAAGCTGTGTGCCGTCATTATAGCCCATAAGCGTTCCCGCCGAGGGGGTGTATGTATATGGGGCTGTGGTTTGGGCGCCCGATACCCGGTAGGAATACTTCGCCGCAGTTATATTGTTTATCCCATCTGGCGAAGTCATTACCAAATATCCGGCGGTTCTGATGATATTCACCTCACCCGCCCCGCCCACGGCGGAGGCCGTGCCGCCGCTTGTGAGGGAAAGACTGCTTCCCGTAGCATCTAAAGCCGAACCCATATTCAAAACAGCTCCCGAGGAAACGGTTATCGCCGCCGCATTTGCGGAGGCTATGCGGTTATCGTAGGCGGAATAAGTCAATGTCGCATTGCCGCCCCTTATATAAATACCACTGCCTGCGGGGGTCAAATTCAACTTATCGAGATATATATTCGGGTTGCCCGAAAGCACGGTGAGGTTATAGCCGCTGTTTACTCCTCCCGTGGTGATATAAAAACTGCCGTCAAAATTCGAGAGGGTGTAAGCTCCTCGGGTCACATCGAAATTGCCCGTATTACTTTCATTCGCTTTAATAATAATATCGTCCGCCGCAAGGTCGAGATCGAGGCGGCTGATGGTATTGGCGATTGTTGTGGTGGTGAACCATATTTCGATATTATGGGAAATATTGCTTAGGGTATAGCTGTAAATATGGTTGACTGCGTCAGACACAACCGGGGTTATATTTAATACTTCCATTGCCGTTCCTGTCCCCGATTGATAGGCTATTACTGCGTTGGGAGCATTACCGGCCGAGGCGTATTTCATATAGAAAGTGAAAACACCATTTTGAACCACGCTTGCCATGCCCGTAAAGGGAGAGGTACAAGCGGGATCAAGCCAAAGGGAATAGCGGTCGCTCGAAGCGGCTCTTACTGAATAATAGGTTTGCAGGCTTGTGGAAAGCACTCCCGCGCCGTTGGCGGGAACATTGCCGGTAAAGGTTTTTTCCGTACCTTGCTCCGTTGCTGTATGGGCAGAGGCGTTTATGGGTAAGCCTATGTAAATAGTGCCTGTTTCATCTGTTTTCACATCGGTTAAGCCGTAATCCGAAGCAAGCCCCTGTATATCAAGAGAGCCGACATTACAATTTGCATAGGGCAAATTATTGTCATAAAGAGTAACTCTTGTCATATAAACCGGAACGCTTTCGTTGGTGGGAGCGGCGGAGGTCGTGCAGTTTATACTGCCGCCGGTGACTTTGAAATCCGAGGCGGCATAGCCGTTTTCAACGGAATGACCGCCGCCGATGTGTCCTGTTTTTATCGTACCGCCGGAAATTGTGACAGTGGCACTGCCGCCGATGGAATTTAAGTTGTCCGTATTATTCGTATTGCCGCCGCCGATTGCATTTTTAGCGGTGCCGGAGACAGTTGCGGTGATATGTCCTCCGGATATGGTGACTGTTCCTGTGCTACCGGAGCTTTTGGTTGAGCCTCCGCCGCCGATGGCAACTCCACCGCCGCTATTGGTCGCACTCACCGTGCCGCCGGTTATGGTGATATTGCCTGCTCCGCCCGCTTGATTGTTGCCTCCGCCGCCGCCGATGGTTGCGCCGGTGCCGCTGTTGGTTGCATTGATGTTGCCGCCGGTTATACTAATCTGAGTATATCCGTTGCCTCCGCCGCCGATTGCCGCGGAAGAAATCCCGGTGGCTGTGATGTTTCCGCCGGCTATCGTCAGGCCGGTGACGGCGGAATCGTCATCAGTGCCACCGATGGCGGCCTGCCACTGCGCGGGATCGTTGGCGATCAATGTGCCCGGGCTTGCCGCGTCCGCATTATTGATGATAAGCGTCGAAGTGTTGGGGCTCGTAGTGCTGTCGCCGCCGGTGTAATAAAACACGGATCTGACCCTGTTCGTGTCAGCCAAAAGCAACGTGATGTTCTTGATATTATTATTTGTTGCGGGAATACTTATGCTGCTCGTCGCATTTGTGTATATTCCGTTCAGAGTGACAGTAGCTGACAGATTATTCCCGGTGAAGGATATGGTGTTGTTGTTCGGCGTGTCGCCGTTCGTCTGCGTGACGGTGTAGTCATTTCCCGTCACATGGTCGCCGGTGAAGCGGTTTCCCGCCTCATCGTAACCGGAATAGGTGTCGGCGTTTATGCTCACATTGCCCTTATCCAAATAGAACACAATGGGAATATCGACTCCTCGCGTCAATGCCCCGCTTCCGCCGGGCAAAACGCTTCCGCCGTATGTTTGCGTTCCGTTTGCTACGGCAGATGTGACGGTCATGCCGTCAGCCCGCCAAAGGTAAATCTTGCCGTCGCTGTCGGTAACGACATTTATTCCCATGAGGTCGTCGTTTATCTTGCTGACTGCCGCACTCGCAACGGGAGTGTCGTCTGAATTTTTAAGGGTTACTCCCGTAAGCTTATATGTGATGCTATTGTTATCGGTAAACTGTGTGCCGCTCCCCTTCACATTTCCTTTATAACTGCCGCCGGAAATGGTGACGGTGGCGTTCTCGTAAAGGGTGTTTTTATTATTCCAACCGCCGGAAATACCCCGCACACCGTTGGCAATCACCGTGCCGCCGGTTATGGTGACAGTTGCCGCGCCCGCACTGTCGCCCACAGCTTGACCCGTGCCGATACTGCCGCCGCCGATGACTATGCCCAATGGCGAGCTTGCGTTGCTGTTTGCTGTGACATGGCCGCCGGAAATCTCGACTGTTGCCGAGCCCGCACTGGGGCCCGTGTTGGTTCCGCCGCCGCCGATGGCTACTCCTGCGCCGTTATTGGTCGCCGTGACCGTGCCGCCGTATATTTTAACTATGCCTTCGCCGCCGCTTCCGGTGGCCGCGCCGCCGCCGCCGATGGTTGCGCCTGTGCCGTTGTTTGTTGCGGTCACTTCTCCGCCGTAGATTGTTACCTTCGCCGTGCCGTTGCCGCCGCCGCCGATGGCCGCCGAGTTAAGTCCGGTAGCCGTGATACTACCGCCTTTAATAATTATTTCATTCAGGCTGTCATGATCGTCTGTCC
>JAAYHF010000174.1 GCA_012727485.1 Eubacteriaceae bacterium | reverse complement strand
CAAAATTCGCCGAAGGCGAATTTTACTAACAGGCTCTAAATAGCAAAACACGCAGGCGAGAAATCGCAATGGCAATATCCTTGATTATTTAAGCCGTTTAGCGCATGAAAGTTGCCCTATTCAAAGTCGTGTTATATTCGACAAGGACTGCCGTTTATATCTTCGTAAGGTTTCTTTTTCATGGGTTTTTTTGTGGGATATAGCCTTATTCTTTTTATGGTGAGTCGCTTCGGTGAGGCAGAGTTGTAAAACATCATTTAAAAAGGACAAGCGTAATTTTTGTTTGTTTGTTCCGTAAGTGGATTTGTTTAAGGAACGGGTTGCCTGTGGCGGGAACATTTACCCGTTAGCAGGATCTTTCAAAATTTGTCAAAGGCGGATTATCGCTTTTTGACTTTTTTGCGTTTACAAAGCCCTTTTCCTAAAGGGGATTTCCTGTCAAGGCTTGTAAGTTTGAATTCAATCGGTTATAATGACATGGTTTAAAATAAACATTTATGCCACAAACCGCAAATTACTTCTGTGTTTGCGCCTGATGCGGAAAGGAATGGTCAATGAAAAGATATACTTTGACTGCTTTTATTATTACATTGCTCTTGACGGCGGCGATTATTATGATCCCCGGCGCGGTTACTGCGACTGATCCTCCGTCGGAGCTGCCCGCCACGCCCGCAAGCATTACTTACATCGGCGGCGGCGCAAACGGGACCGCCTCAAACGGGGGTTCGGTGAGCCTTCCCGCGGAAACGCCCCTTAACGCCACGATAACCGTGAGTGCGGCAAACGACGATATAACGGACTTTGCGGGAGGCACTCAGGTCACTTTGGTGAACGGAAGCGGCACTGCGAGTTTCACCTGCTCAGCCCCGCCGGATACCACAAACAACATAACCTACACAAATGTGGAGGTGAGCGTGAGCTTCAGCGTTGCCGCAGGGGAATTGACCGTTGCCGCACCCAATAAGGAAGTGGAATACAACGGTGCGGATCAGGGGATAGACATAACCGTGACGGGGACGGGTACGACAAATTATAAGATATATTATTCGACCACCCAAGCCTTGAGCGCCGACAACTATACGACAGGCTCTTTGGAAAACCCGAAATACAAGGCGGCGGGGACTTCCACCACGGTTTATTATTATGTGGAATACACGGGCAGCGGAAGCTTTTCGGATAAAAGCGGCAGCGCCCTTTTGAAGATAATACCCGCAGTCATAACCATCACCGCCAAGGATGTGACCGTTGACTACGACGGACAGGTTCACGGCGGCACAGGCTATGTGATGACCGGAAACCTTTCCGGCGGAGATAAGATAGCGGACAACACCGTGACCATAACGGGCAGTAGCAAATCCGCCGGGGAATACACCCTTGTGCCTGCGGGGGCAAGGATAGTCAACACCGCCGGGGGGGATATGAAGGATTCCTACCGCATCGTATACGCCTCGGGCAAGCTCATTATAAAGGCCATTCCCGTGAACCTCGCCTGGTACACGGATTCCACCTTCACCAAGCCCTATAAGAAGGATTCCCTCATATATACGGGTCATGAGCAGATCGTATATGCCAAGGTTTCCAACGCTCTGACCTCGGACAGCGTTTTCATTACCAAATACGACACCATAAAGACCAACAGCGCCATTCCCGCAGGAAAATATACGGCCTTGGCGAAGGAGCTGAGCAACACCAATTACACCCTGACGGGGGGCAAAAACACCACCTTCAGCTGGGAGATAGGCAAAGCTCCGCTGACCGTTGCGGTGGCGGCGAACAACACCAAGATAATCAAGACCTACGACTCCACCGATGCGGTCATTTCGGAGAACCTCGCCCTTGAGGTGCTGGGGTTGGCGGAGGGGGAGATCGCCACCGCCACCGGTGCTTGGAGTTATTCCGACACCGTCCCCGGGGATAATAAGACCGTTTTGGTCAAGAACATCACCATAAATTATGTTACCGCCAAAAAAGAGAATTACTCTTACAGCTACTTCCCCCTTTCCACGCAGGGGGTGATAAATAAGGCTGTGCTGATAGTTAAGGCGGACGATCTCACCTTCCGCAAAGGACAATCCCTTCCCGAGCTGACTTACACCATAACCGGCTTCGCCCCCGGGGAGGACGAGAGCGCCCTGACCGGAACGATAGCCCTTACCACGGATTTCAAGGCGGACGAAAGCAGACCCGGCTATTATAAGATTTCCTACGAAGGATCCGCTTTCACCTCCGATAATTACGATATACAATACGAAGAAGGCAAGCTTACCCTGCTCAATGAGGACGGAAGCCTTCCCAAGGAACAAAAGGCCATGGGCAAATGGGTTCCCTTTGTGATAGTGGGGGTCGTGCTGGTGGGGGGCTTTTTAGCCAATCTTTTCATCACCAAGGCCAAGAAAAGCGGCAAGAAGAAAAAGCTCAGAAAGAAGGGTTCTTCCAAGGGAGTCAATCAGCGCACAAGGCGCATTGAAAAAATAGACGAGCTTGAGCAAACCCAACCGGAGGAAGGCGGCGAAGCCTACGACCCGCAGGACGATTATTACGGCGAAGAAGACGAATACTACGACGAGAATTTCACCGAGGACAAAGACTTCTCGCAGGAGGACTACTCCGACCTTTCGGACGATATGTATTACGATCAGGAGGAGTAGGGCGGGGCGCTTGGTTAGGATATTATGAATTATAAACTCTGCGGATCGGTTTCCGCAGAGTTTTTTTTGTGGGGATTGTTGGGGGTGGGGTGTTTTTTTGTATTGCAGATGGGGTGGATTTTCGGATTGTTGATTTGTGGGGGGT
>JAAYHF010000023.1 GCA_012727485.1 Eubacteriaceae bacterium | reverse complement strand
GGCGAACCCCGACGGGGTCGGTTGTTTATGATTTAATTTTTATTTCTTGCGGAATAGCCCCGAATATAGGCTTTGTTTATGAAAAAGAACGGAGGAAATACACTGTTTGAAGAATATTTATGGGCTTTTGTCATAAGGGGAGCGCTGTGCCTCATCGCCCAATTTAATCATGGATTTGACTAAGCTCGTCTCGGGGGAGATCCTCGTGATATATGTTTTGGCGGGGGTGGTCCCTCGTAAAAGTCACGCTTTTGAATATTTATCTTCCACACCGTTTCGGCGGCAAAGCGAAACTTTTTCACATACGCTTTTTTGAGATATAAGGCAGGGGTAAATCAATCATCGGAAACAATGCTTTTCAACCCTTCGTTTTTCTCTATGGCAAAGATCATCGGCATACCTATCCCATATACGCTCAAAGCCTCCTCCAGCCCTATTATCAAAGCCTGAACGAAAAAAAGCTCCTTTGAACCCGCCTGATATGCTATGACCCCGGAGATGATAAAGGCATTAAAGAGAACATAGGGAACGCCGGAGAGGAATTTATTTTTTATCCTGCGGGAAGTCAGGGCGGCAAGCAGGGTGGCGAGGGTACCCGCAATCATATCCGCCAAACCGTAGGGACTGAAAATATTGGTGATAAAACAGCCCACGGTCAGCCCGGGGACGGCGCAGGGAGTATAAAGGGTGAGCAAACAAAGCCCCTCGGCTATTCGAAGCTGCAAAACCCCGAAGGCAATGGGCTGGGAAATAAAGGAAACGGCGCAGTAAAGCGCGGCGATCAGGGCGGTTTTGGCAAGGTAGGCGGCGGGGTTATTTTTCTTTTCCATGTTTGCAGAATCAATAATACCCTTGTTTCGTTCCGATACATAACAAAATCGGCTTATTTCCTCGGGAGGGTGAAAAATCCTTCAAAATATAGTTACAAATTCGTTAATTTATCCTTTAAAACGGGGTCGAACTTTGGTATAATTCAATGCAGACATTTTTGCTGAGGATACTATATATGACCAGATATGGATTTGTTCTTAGTTCCGACGGCTCGAAAAGCTCCTTTGAGATTGGAGCATGGAAGGCCCTGCGCGAACTTAAATTAGATATTAATTCGGTTTCGGGCTCCTTTGTGGGAGCTTTGAACGCCGCGCTCATCGCCCAAAACGACTTCGAAAAAGCCGTCCGCTTTTGGCGCAACATTGCTTCCAAGCAGCTTTTGGGGGTGAACCGCCACATAGCCCAGAGATATACCGAGGATTGGTCGCGCACAGACACCAAGGCCTTTAAGAAGAATTACATGATGTATGTGAACGGGCGCAGTGAGGAGCTTGACCCCTTAAGGGATGTTATTGATATGTTCATAGACGAAAAGGCGGTGCGAAAGTCCGATGTGGATTTCGGCTTTATTTCCATTTCCCTGCAAACGCTGGAAGCGGAGATGCTCACCCTTAAAACCATTCCCAACGGCAAGCTCAACCAATATCTTTTGGCCGCCGCCTGCTTCCCGCAGATCACCCAAACCAACCGCGCGGCGGATCCGCAGTTTTCCGCCCAATATTCCCCCTATATTTTAGGCAAGAAATTTAAAAGCGATATTATTATTTCCACGGACGAGGTAAATATTATCCCGCCCAATCTCAAAAGCGAGGTGGAGATAATCCGCTCATCGGAAGTGATGGAGCTGAATATCAACGAAACCGCCGAGCAAATGAAGAAGAATATAAAAATGGGCTACACCGATACCCTAAAGGCCTTCCACCCCTCCCTCGGCAACAAATATTTTATTCCCGAAGCCATTCCCTGCGAAAAATTCAACATATTCAAAAGAAAGATAGGCAAAAGCACCAATCAGCAGGTGGATTATTTGGTGAAAATGATTCTTCGCCTTAAAGAACCCACGGTCAGAAATATCAATATACGCCTCGCCCAAATGATGAAGGCGGGGCAGGTGCAATGCTCCGACACCTATTATGCGCTTTTGGAAAACGCCGCCCTTATCCTCGGGATTCCCACCAACGAAAGATATACCCCGGACTCCCTTATAGCCGCCCTGCTTTCCACCATAACCCAAAAAATAAGGGAAAACAAGGGCAAATTCGCCAGCGCGGATTTCGTCAAGGAACTGATAAAATCCGCCCAATCTCCCGGCAACAGTTATCCGGGGGCAGATTTATTCGTTCAATATTTCCTGCTTTTGCTTTCCTGCAAACCCCAGGTCTATTCGAAGTTGGTGCCGGTGCTTTCCGCCATGAATATAAAAACGCTGGCGGCCTTTGTGACCTTCCTTTATCTGCTTTACTGATTCCGAGCAGTTTTGCGTAAAAATACGCAAAACGCCCGACGGAAAGTCATCGCCCCTCAAAACGGATTTTCATTTTATTCTTTTTTACGGTCGCCGTGTAAAAACGGCGGCCGGTTTTATTCGGCTTCCCCCACCGGGTCGGCGGCGCAGTCCCTCATGGCAATCTGCAATGTATAATCCCTCCCCCTTTTCATTCCCCCTTGGGCGAGGTAATTCGCCACGGTATTCAGAGCTATCATGGGGGTGTTGTTTTCGCGGCTCAAATGCCCCAGGCATATATGTTCCATGCCCCATGAGATGAGCCTCTCGCAGAGGGCGGCGCAGCTCTCATTGGAAAGATGCCCCTTTTCACCTAAAATTCTTTCCTTTAAAACCCAAGGGTAACTGCCCTGCATAAGCATGGTGACATCGTGATTGGCTTCCAATATGGCGCAGGAACAGCCCTTCAGCGCACCGAGGATTTCTTCGGTCACAACCCCCGTGTCCGTCGCAACAGCGCAGGAATTCACGCCGTCAGAAAAGCGAAAGCCCAAAGGGTCTGCGGCGTCGTGGGAAATTTTAAAGGGACTTACCTTAACCCCGTTTAATTCAAAGGCTTTGCCGCCCTCGATGATGCAAATATTCTTTTCGGAGATTTTGCCGAGTTTCGGGAGAGCCGCTTCAAAGGTTTTTTCATTGCAATATAGGGGAATTGACAATTTGCGGGAGAGTATGCCCGCTCCCTTTATATGGTCGTCGTGTTCGTGGGTGATGAGAATACCCTTAATATCCCTTATATCTCTGCCGATGCTTTTCAGCTCCCCGGCTATCCTTGCCCCGGAAAGCCCCGCATCTATCAAAAAAGCTCCCCCTTCATGCTCCAAAAGGATACAGTTGCCGGAGGAGCCGGAAAAAAGACTTATTAATCTCACTGCGCCTATTCTTCGAAATTCACTTTCTTTATGTCTGCCCCCAGGGAGGCGTATTTGCCCACAATATCCTCATAGCCCCGATCTATATGCTCAAGCCCGCCGACTATGGTTTCCCCTTCGGCCACAAGCCCGGCGATGACCATGGCGGCTCCCGCCCTCAGGTCGGTGGCGTTTATCCTCGCCCCCATGAGCTTGTCGCCCCCGTGGAATATCGCCACATTCCCATTGGTAACAGTCACTCTGGCGCCCATTTTGGTAAGCTCGTTCACATATTTAAAGCGGCTTTCGAAGATATTTTCGGTTATCATGCTCGTTCCCTTTGCCAAACACATCAAAACGCCCATGGGCTGTTGGAGGTCGGTCGGGAAACCCGGGTGGGGCATGGTACGCACATTCACGGCCTTGATCGGCTTCATTCCTATCACCCGAATGGCGTCATCGTATTCGATAACCTTACTGCCCATTTCGATGAGCTTTGCGGTTACGCTTTCCAGATGCTCGGGAATAATACCCTTGATTAAAATATCTCCCCCGGTGGCAACGGCGGCCATCATATAGGTACCCGCCCTTATCTGATCCGGAACGACGGAATAATTACAGCCGAAAAGCTCTTTTACTCCCCTTATTTTAATGGTGTCCGTGCCCGCGCCGTTTATTCTGGCTCCCATGTAATTCATGAAATTGGCCGCGTCCACCACATGGGGCTCCTTGGCGGCGTTTTCAAGAACAGTGGTTCCCTCCGCCATGACTGCGGCGAGCATTGTGTTTATGGTGGCGCCCACGCTGGTTATATCGAAATAAATATCCGCCCCCGTGAGCTTCTCCGCATTCGCATTCAAATAGCCGTTTTTAATTTCCACCTTTGCGCCCAGCGCTTCAAAGGCCTTAATATGCATATCTATCGGGCGCGCCCCCAAATCACAGCCCCCGGGCAGAGGCAACATGACCCGACGGTATTTGGAGAGCAACGCTCCGTACATATAATAAGAAGCGCGCATTTTTCGGCTTTCTTCTTCGATATTAACTATGTTATCGTAATGAATGCCCGAGGGGTCTATTCTCAGGGTGTTTCCATCCTGCTCAACTGTGGCCCCTATTTTACGCAACATGGTTATGTAATTTTTAATATCCTGAATATCCGGAACATTTTCTATCTCGCTTGGGGTTTCGGCAAGAATCGCGGCGGGGATTATACCCAGCGCGGCGTTCTTCGCCCCTGTGACGAATACTTCGCCCTTCAGCGGTTTCCCGCCGTTGATGA
This sequence comes from Eubacteriaceae bacterium, assembly GCA_012727485.1. Classification (GTDB taxonomy): domain Bacteria; phylum Bacillota; class Clostridia; order Eubacteriales; family Anaerofustaceae; genus JAAYHF01. Next base: position 3,986 of record JAAYHF010000023.1, on the reverse strand, counting down.
CTATTTTTTCCATTTCAGTTCCTCGCTAATGGCATTATATACCATCATATGCCCGTTTCCATGTTTTTTAATTTATGATTTGGCTCATAAGGGTGAAGCCGGGGGGCAGGGGGCTTACGAACTCCATATAATCCCCGGTCACGGGGTGGATAAAGCCCAATTTGCCCGCATGGAGAAGCTGTCCCTTAAAGAGTCCGTCAATCGAAGTATTGACTCCGTAGGTCTTGTCCCCCACCACCGGATGCCCGATGTATTTCATATGCACCCTTATTTGGTGGGTTCTGCCCGTTTCAAGCCTCAATTCCAAAAGCGCAAAGGCCTTATACTGCTTTTCCACGCTGTAACGGGTCAGCGCATTCTTGGAATTTCTCCCCGACACGGCGAAGGTTTTCCTATCCGAGACATTTCGGGCTATCGGCGCATTGATAAGACCGAATCTGCGCTCGAAAACGCCGTGGACGAAGGCGGTATAAACCCGGGTTATTGAATGGGCTTCAAACTGTTCGCTGAGCGCCCTGTGAGCCTTGTCGGTTTTTGCTATCACCAAAAGCCCGGAGGTATCCTTATCTATTCTATGAACTATCCCCGGGCGGATAACTCCGTTTATGGCGGAAAGTCCGTCCAGGTGATACATTAGAGCATTAACCAATGTTCCCGAATAATTCCCCGGCGCAGGATGAACGACCATGCCCGCAGGTTTATCGACCACCGCCACACTGTCGTCCTCGTAGACAATCTCTATGGGTATGTTCTCGGGCAAAACGGCTATTTCCGCAATTTCGGGTATTTCAACGCTGAGGGTTTCCCACGCTTTTATTTTATAAGAACCCTTGAGAACCTTGCCGTTTAACAGCACCGCCCCGCCGCCGAAAAGTTCCCCCACCTTATCCCGGGAGAGGCCTTCGATTCTGTCGGTCAAAAACTTGTCCGCCCTCATTCCCGCATATTCGGGCAAAACGGTGAATTTTTTAAGGGGCATCAGCTGAACTTCCTGACATTAAGCTTTATATTGCCTTTTTTCGTATTGCCCGCAATACCTTCCACAATGAATTTCCCCTTTGAGCGTACGCTCACCACATCTCCGATACGCACCCCCGCCCCGGGCTTTATCACGCCGTTGCCGTTTATAAATACCTTCTCCCCCTTCACAAAGGCCGCCGCCTCACTGCGGGAAAGTCTGAAAACGCAATGGATTATCGCATCAATTCGCATTGAAGGGATTATCACCGACATATTTTGGAACTGGGGCTCTGAAACCCTGACTTCGTTTAGCCCGAGCAACTGCGTTTGCACCTCATAGCGGCTCACGCTTTGCAGGTTGTTTTTGATAAATTCACCCAGCGGAGAGGCGACAAAGACCTGCGCCCCGCCCTCAATGATATCAATATCCCCCAACTTATCCCTCTCTATTCCCAACCCCAAAAGGGCCCCTAAAACATCGGGGTGGGAATATTCGCCTGTTATCTTTATAAATAGGCAGTCTATGGGAAAATCAAACTCATCGGGGGCATTTCCCTTGGGAAAAACCGCCAACATTCTTCTTTCGGTGTATTCGTGGCCGCCGAAAAAAAGACAATCCGCCTCGGGATAACGGCCTATCTCCCTTTCTATTTTTCTTTGCAAAGTCGCTTCATAGAAATCATCGTATACCGCTTTCCCCCATTGGCAGGCGTTTGCCGCCGCATCTTCAAGGCGGGAAAACAAAAAATCTTTTTGTGCCATATCTACCCCAAAAATCAGCGGAGATGCAACATCTCCGCTGATGTATTTTTATTATATTGGTTTAAGCTCAGTCGCCGTAGCCGTAATCCACTTCGTCCGAAATGTTTTCTTCTTCCTCGTTTTGCGCGGAAGTATCGTTGGTGGAAATGTCGATGTTATGGGGAGCGAGGACTATAACATTGTCCGAAACCTGCTGCACCTTGCCGTTTAGGGCATAGGCGGCGCCTGTTATGAAGTCGTAAAGGCGGGTGGTGTCTTCAAGCTCCATTGCACGCACATGAACCACAACCGTCCTCCCCGATTTAAGCTCATCGGAGATGATCTTCGCATCGCTTTTGCGGGTGGGCTCAACTATAACTATCTCGCCGCTTGCTCCCGCGGCTTCCTTGACTATTTCCTGCTTTCTTTCTTCCTTGGAGCGCCTTGATCTTTTAACAGGCGGATTTTCATAATTTTCGAATTGGTCCTCGTCGTCCGCTTCATCTTCCACATCCACAACTTCCAAGCCGATAAGCCCCAATAATTTATCTCCGAAACCGACCTTTTCTTCCTGGTCCCTGTAATCGTCGTTTGCCATAATATCCTCCTGTTATTCGAATAAAGCCGTTCCTATGCGAACCATATTAGAGCCGCACTTAACGGCGATTTCATAATCCTGACTCATACCCATTGAGAGTATCTCAACTTCGATGTTATCATATTTTGCATTATATTTCATTAAATTGTCGAAAATATTCTTAGTTTTTTCGAACAGACGGATAAGATAGGCGCTGTCATTTGTGTTGGGGGCGACGGTCATCAAGCCCTTCACCTTAATTCCCTTTATTTCGCTCATTTGCCCTATCATTTCCTCCAACGCCGAAGGCTCGGCCCCGTGTTTGCTTTCTTCCCCGGAAACATTTGTTTCTATGAGAATATCCGTTACGACCCCTCTTTTGACCGATAACTCCCCTATCGCCCGGGCCAGCTCACAGCTTTCCGCGGAATGGATAAGGCGCACCTTTCCCACTATATATTTCAGCTTGTTCTTTTGAAGATTGCCGATTATATCCCAGGAAACATCGGGGAGAAGGGGGGCTTTGGCGTTGAATTCCTGAACACGGTTTTCCGCCATAACATACTGCCCCGCCTCTTTTAAGCGAATTATTTCCTCCATGGTTCTGTTCTTTGTCACCGCCACCAACTCCACCACCGAGCCGCCGCTTGCTTTTTCTATTTTATCCTTAATTCTTTTTAAATTATCGGCTATCATTTATTTGCCGCCTTTCAGAAATAATTCCGCCCCTTCGTAGAGGGAGGGGTTCTCACTGCGCTGAAAATAAACCTTTTGCTCGGTTATGCTAAGCGGAAACACCTCTGTCACGCTTCGCAAAGCGCCGCCTGTGGTTATATCCACATAATACTCCTGCCCGATTTGATACAAACAGCTTTTATCCGCCACATAGCAATCGTAGCTCGCCTCGGTCACATCGCAGGAAAATATCCTTATGTCGTTATAGGCGGACACATTTTTGCGAATGGCTATATAATAAAATTTTTCTGTATCTGTCTTTTCGACTTGAACCAGCTTGCCGGAATATTCTTTATTATTCGCATCGTAAAAACGCAGGGTGGGAAACATATTCAGCAAATCTATCCTATCGAAAAGAAAACCGAAATAGCCGCCGAACTCGCTCATATCCCTATTAGCGCAACACTGCTCGTACATTTTCAGGGCGTCCTCCTCCTTTGAGAGGACACTTTGCGAAGAAGCCCTTATGACCACAACGAGCCTGTCCGCCGCAATGCTTTTAACCGTATACCTTCCTTCGATATCCATAATAACCGGGGCCATCGAGGAAAGCTTGTCCAGATATTCGCCGCTCACCCCCATCAGGTCGTCCATACCCATTTCCGACTCGTAACCGTCCAGATTATAGGTGATGTTACCGTATTGTGAAAAATTAAGGTTTTGCGCCGTCAATGGCAATACCGCACCTAAAGAAGCCCTCAGGTTTTCCTCTGTCACCTGAAGCTCATAATTCGACAATCCCAAATAGGAAAGGGCGATTTTCGCCGTGTTCAGGCTTTGCTTGAGATTCTCCAGGGTGCTTTTTTCCGCTTCATTGCCCGCATCGAGGAGCAACTTCCCTCGGCAAACCGCAATTTGCTCCCTTAAATCGGAAATATGCTTATAAAGAGCCGAAGATGAAAGACCCATCTCCCCCCTCAAGAGGGAAATGGCGCTGAGTTTTTCATTTGTATATTTATCGGTGGTGATATTC
>JAAYHF010000022.1 GCA_012727485.1 Eubacteriaceae bacterium | reverse complement strand
AGTTGGAAGAAGATTTCGGGGATAACGCATATGAGTGTTTATCGGTTGAAGAAGGTGGCGGGGAGGGGGTAGGACTAAGGGTAAAGGCGGGAGGTATGTTAATAGGGCTTTATGGAAGGGCTCCTTTTGTGGGGGCTTGTTTGGGTTGGGGTTGTATTGGGGTGTGAGAGAGGAAACGGAGGCGGTGTCGTGGAAGAAGGGGTTTTATGGTGGTGAAGATTTGGGGTTTGCGTTGTGACCTGGTCATTTTGATAAAAGTGAGGGGCTTTTGGGATCCGGAACGAGGTACTTTTTATTATTCTGACCAGGTCACTTTGGTAAAATCCACGATAGAAGAACCAAACACAGTATATTTCCAATGATATTTTTCAAAATGACCGGGTCACAACCGCAAAACCTTTATCCCCCCATATCTCTTACCAACCCGTTTATGTTTTGTATATGAAATTCCTCATTTAATCCATCAAACATTACCCGGTTTACAAAACTGTGTTATTCGCAACTATTCCGAAACACTCCTTCAGAACACTACAAACAATGTTTTTACGCAACAAACTTGGTTCAGCATCTGTCCTATGCCCTATAACACCAAAGAACACAATAAGTCGAATCACAATCACCGACAACGACACCACCACCCTAAACTTCACCTTCATCAAGCTCAACTCCACCGAACCACACAAATCCCCTCCTCATAAAAATCAAGGCCGACTTCATCATTCAAATGAAGCCGACCCTGCCACACTTCCCTGTGTAAGACGGGAAGCGTTACCTACCATGGGTGGGAAATATTATTTTACAACCTCCGCCCCAACCCCATCGTCCTCGTCCTTCACCGCACCCGTAAGATCCCCGAGTACCTTCTTTATATCTATACCCAACCCCGAAAGCAACCCTTCGGAAATTTGGGTGGTGTTGTTCACCATCTCCTTGACGAGCTTGGCGGAGTTGCCCTCGCCGTACATGGTGATTTTGTCCACATTGCCCAAGGGGGCGGCCACAGCCTTCGCCACCTCGGGGAGAATCTGGAAGTACATATCCATAATGGCGGCGTCCCCGTATTTCTTCATGGCCTCCGCCTTCTTGTCGATACCCTCCGCCTCCGCAATGGCCTTGAGCCTGATGGACTCGGCCTCCGCCGCACCCAGAAGCCTTATACCCTCGGCTTCCTTCTCACGCTCTATCCTGCGGGCCTCTGCTTCCTGCTCACGGGTGTATTTCTCCGCGTCCGCCCTCTGTTGTGCGGCGTATTTCTCGGCTTCGGCGGTCTTTTTAATTTGAGCGTCCAACCTTCTTTCCGTCAGATCGATCTCCTTTTCCATGAGTATGGCTTCCTGCTCCCTCTTGGCTATGTCCGCCTCCACGCTCGCCACCTCGATGGTGCGCCGTTGAGCCTGTTCCTGAATCTTGTATGCCGCATCGGCCTCCGCCTGCTTGATGTCCGAATCCTTGAGAAGTTCCGCGGAACGAATACGCAACTCGTTGTTCTGCTCGGCTATGCGGGTGTCCGCCTCGACCTTGGCCTGGTTCGCCTTCTGCCTCGCCTGGGACTCCGCAATCGCCACATCTCTTTCGGCTTCGGCCTTGGCTATGGCCGCTTCCTTCTTGATTTGGCTTATGTTGTCGATACCCAGATCCGCGATGATGCCTTCCTTGTCGGTGAAATTCTGAACGTTGAAGCTCACCACCTCCAGCCCCATCTTCTGCAAATCCGGCACCGCATTCTCCTGCACCTTTTCCGCAAAGAGCTTGCGGTTGGTCACCATATCTCTGAGGTTCATCTGCCCGACGATCTCCCTCATGTTACCCTCTAAAACATCCTGTACCTGGGTGATGATGTATTCCGAATTCTTGTTCAAAAAGTTCTGCGCCGCAAGCTCCAGCATCTCCTTGGAATCCGCAATCTTTATCTTCACCGCCCCGTCCACCATAACATTGATGTATTCGGCGGTGGGTACGAAACTCCCCGTCTTGACATCCACCGAGATCATCGTCAAAGAAAGCTTGTCAATCCTCTCCAAAAGCGGTATCTTGATCCCCGCCTTCCCGATTATGACTCTCTTTTTAATTCCCGAAATAATGTAAGCCTGATCCGGCGGCGCCTTCAAATATCCCGTCATGCAAATCGCCACCAACCCCGCTACCACAGCTACCGGTATCAACCAACCCATAAAAAACCTCTTTCCGCGTTACCGCATTACTTTAATATATTATAAACCGAAGTCATTTCCCTGCCTGCCCATTTATAAATTTCAATTATTAAAATACATTCCCTGACCTTACGCTAAACAAAGCCCAATAAACAATCAACATACACCTCAAACTGCCTATCCCTTGCCCTTAAGATATACCTCAAAGGTAAACAATCCATTTATTTATCTCTTAATAAAAACTATCTGCAATTCGAGGGAAACAATTCAACAAGTTGAATTGTCCCAAGAATTGGAAGCCCAAATAAACAATCACCCCACACCGCCACCAACTTATCCCTTGCCCCAAAGCCGACCCCTCTACAATTTACGGGAGCCTTTGCTCCCGTAAATTGATTGTTAAAGTAACATTTTCACCACACAGATAACTGTATATTCCTTGACCTATATCAAACAAAGTCCGTCCTTGACTTTGTTTGAAGCGGCGGAATTGATGAAGAGAAGTCAAGGCTGCCCGCCCGAAGCGGCGGGACTGCCTTGCGCAGCGGAATCAATTCCGCCGCTAGTCGGCATTGTATTTCTTAGCAAACCCCTCAATCCCCTTCAAAATCTCCAACGGCATTGCAAAGAAAATAGTATTGGACTGATCCGCCGAAACATCGTTGATGGTCTCAAGCGTCCTCAAATGAAGCGCCCCCGGCACATCCGAAAGCGTCTTTGCGGCTTCCGCCAAATTTACAGCGGCGTGCTTTTCGCCCTCGGACTTCCTTATGACCGCTTCCTTCTCCCTCTCGGCCTCCGCAACCCTCGCCATGACCCGCTTCATCTCCTCGGGCAACTCGATGTCCTTAAGCTCCACATTTTCAACCTTTATGCCCCAAATATTGGTCGCCTGACCCAAAAGGGTTTCCAAGGATTCGCTTATCTTCGCCCTTGAAGCCAAAAGTTCGTCAAGGGTGACTTCGCCCACGGCGTTACGCATGGTTGTGGAAGCAAGCTGATTGACGGCGAAGGCGTAATTCTGAACCTCCAAAACCGCCTTGGCGGCGTCGAAAACCTTGTAATAAACGACGGCGTTTACTTTAATGGAAACGTTGTCCTTGGTGATGGCATCCTGCTCGGGCACATCCACGGCCTTGGTGCGTATATCCACCTTGCTCATCGTCTGCACCACGGGAAGCACCAGCGTCAGCCCCGGGTTGACTATCCTCGTGAAGCGTCCGAAGGTGAAAAGAACGCCCCTCTGATACTCGTTGACCTGCCTGATGCTGGACAAAACGCCGAACAAAACCAATAGCAAAACTATCATTATAATGTATGTCATTGCAATCTCCTTTTCTTACTCAATATATCACATAGTAGTATTAAATGGGGGTTAGAAGATTGTTCAGGATGGATTAAAGTGGGGGGGTGGTTATATGCAGAATTATATGGGGGTAATGGTGGGGATATAAGATGGGGGAAGTGTTCGGGTTAGAAGGGTTTTGGGGGCGGAAAGGGGAATATACCAAATATATCCTTTGAAGATCTACTATTATTTAAAACTTTTTAGTGGAATGAACGGGGCGGAGTGGTAAATTCTTTTTTACTTTTGACAGGATCGCATAAATAGAAAGCGGAAAAGCGGGTTTTTGCTTTCTTTTGTCTTTTTGACCGGGTCAGAATGAAAAAACTTATCTTTCTAATAGGTTTTATAAGAGTCGCAATTCAGTGAAGTATAAGGATTCAATTATTGGCTTAAGGACTTTTGTCTTTCTGACCGGGTCACAATGATTAAAACGGACAGAGTGTTATATAGGTTGAGGATTTTATTTTGTGACCGGGTCAGATCGGTAAAAACTTTTAAGCTCGGTTATTTTGAAAAGGAAAAAAATGTGTCTATTTGACCGGGTAATTAAAAGGGCGTTTATCGGGGTTTTTCTTCCGCTAACCTCTTATCGTTAAGGGTGAGCTTTTTATATACAAGAATTAACGGTGGCGAGATTTTGTCATTGTGACCGGGTCAGAATTGTCAAAGCATATAACCTCCTTTTCCCCTTCCGGCCGGGTCTTGTAGCTGAATTCCATCATCGGCGGGGGGGTAAGTAAGGTTTACACTTTTGACCGGGTCACTTCGTTAAAGACGCAAAATTATTTCCTCAACATCACAAACAATAAAAGTATCTTTTTCATTTTTGACCGGGTCAGAAATAATAAAGCTGTCACTTGCTTTTTTACATCACAAGCTAAAATCTTTTCTATTGTGACAGTATCAAGCTCTAAAAAGCAGTTTTATATTCTGACCGGGTCACTTCACTAAAAAGAAACTCCTTTCGGTATACATTCTCCCTTATTCTCCCTGTACTGTGAACCGAAAGCAATTTTAATAACTCTGACCGAGTCAGAACCTTAAATGGTATATTTAAAATGGTGAGCGGGTCAGAACCTTTGAATAAGTCGGAAAATAAAGGCAGTCATTTCCTTTTCGCAAAGTGCCGCTTTGCTGAAAATCCAAAACACTTTTTTAACATCACCATACTTAAAAAGTTTCTTTTCATTTTTTACCGGGTCAGAATTTAAAGTTTTTCACATTCTGACCCGGTCACTTCACTAAAAGCAATTCCCCGGTATAGATCCTCCTTTATTCCTCTTTCCTTATAAATCGATAGCAATTTTGCTTTAATCTTTCCGACCGGTTAAACATCTTAAAGGCGAGTTTTTTACTTTGTGACCAGGTCAGAATCTTAAAGCTATTTTACGCATCTTAACCAAATCGGAAAAGTGACGAAAAGTGACCAAGTCACTTTTTCAAAACAATCTTTTACCCCGACTTCACGAACCAAAAGTATGTTTTTCATTTTGTGACCGGGTCAGAAATAATAAAGCTGTCACTTGCTTTTTTACATCACAAGCTTAAAATCTTTTCCATTGTGACAGTATCAAGCCCTAAAAGAAAGTTTTACATTCTGACCGGGTCACTTCGCTAAAAGTAACTTCCCGGTATAGTCCTCCCTTATGCCTCCTTTCTTATAAACCGATAGCTATTAAGCTTTTATCATTCTGACCTGGTCAGAATTTAAAGCGTTTTGAATTGTGGTCGGGTCGCTTCACTAAAAGCAACTCCCTGGTATATCAAACTAAATGCTACCCTCTTTCTCTCTTAAGATAAATACAACCTTAAATAATACAGTCGCACTTACTAAAGCCAAAAATAAAACAATACACCTTTGGTGTT
>JAAYHF010000021.1 GCA_012727485.1 Eubacteriaceae bacterium | reverse complement strand
GCTCCCACCTCGGCAGACCCAAGGGAAAGCCCTCCCCCGAATTCAGCCTTAAGGCGGTGGCGGTAGCCCTTGAAAAAATGCTTGGGGAAAAGGTCATTTTCTCCGACGACGACACTGTGGTGGGGGAGAAGGCAAAATCAGACTTTCAACTTCTCAAAAACTCCGATGCGAGGGTGATGCTTTTGCAAAACACGAGATTTACCCCGAAGGAAGAAGAAAACGACCCCGCCTTTGCAAAACAGCTTTCCGCCTTCGGTGACATATTCGTGTTGGACGCCTTCGGTTGCGCCCACAGAGCCCATGCCTCCACAGTCGGTTTGGCGGATTATCTGCCCGCCTACGGAGGTTTTCTCATCGAAAAGGAAGTGAAGTTCCTGAAGGACGCATTGGAAGAACCCGAAAGCCCCTTCACTGTGGTGATGGGCGGCTCCAAGGTTTCGGATAAAATAACCCTTATAACAAACCTCATGTCCAAGGCGGACAATATACTCATCGGCGGAGCAATGGCCCAGACCTTCTTGAAATCGAGGGGTTATAATGTGGGCATATCCAAGATAGAAGAAGACAAGTTAGAGCTTGCCGGCCAAATATTGGAGCAGGCGGACGAAATGGGAGTGAACATTTATCTGCCCGTGGACGTGACGGGAAGCAGTGCATTTTCCAACGAAACTCCCAAAGCCCTTTATACGATTGATGCCATTCCCGATGATTTCATGGCTCTTGATATCGGAGAGAAAACCGCGCAGAATTACGCCAAAATTATCTTAAAAAGCAAAACCGTCGTTTTCAACGGCCCCATGGGGGTTTTCGAGATGGCCAACTACGAGCAGGGAACAAAGAAGGTCATTGAAGCGATGGCCGACTGCGATGGGGTAACGGTAATCGGCGGAGGGGACAGCGCCTCTGCGGTGGCTCAATTCGGATATTCCGATAAAATGACCCATATTTCCACGGGAGGCGGCGCTTCTCTGGAGCTTCTGGAGGGGAAAGTGCTTCCGGGAGTGGCTATTCTGGAGGATTGAATTGAGAAAAGAGCTTATTGCCGGCAACTGGAAAATGAACAAAACCTGCCAACAGACGAGGCAGTATTTTGAGGAAATGCTCCCCGGGATAGACTGCGAAGGGCGAGATGTGGTGATATGCCCCACCTACCTTTCCCTCAAGGATGCGGTTGAAGCGACTGCGAAAACCAATGTGAAAATAGGCGCCCAGAATATGCATTATGAGGAAAGCGGCGCTTTCACGGGGGAAGTAAGTGCGGAAATGCTCAAGGAAGCGGGAGTTCAATTCGTCATTATAGGACACTCCGAAAGAAGAACCTATTATGCGGAAACAAACGAATCCGTGAATAAAAAGGTTAAGAAAGCCCTATTAAGCGAGCTTACCCCCATTGTGTGCGTGGGAGAAAATCTGGATCAAAGACAAAAGGGAGAAACCTTTGATTTTGTCAGGGAGCAGATTGAAAAATCCCTTGAAGGGATAAACGACGAGCGGCTCGTTGTGGCCTACGAACCCATTTGGGCCATAGGTACGGGAGTCACCGCCACCAGCGAACAGGCGGAGGAAGTCTGCGAGTTCATCAGAGGGGTTCTGGGCGAAAAATGCAAAGAGAACTCCGAGAAGATCCGCATTCTTTACGGCGGAAGCGTGAACGCCTCCAATATAAAGGAACTCATGTCCTGCAAAGATATAGACGGCGTGCTTGTGGGCGGAGCGAGTTTGAAAAGCGATTTTGTTAAAATTGTCAATTACGAATAAATGAAGCGACTAAATGAAACAACACCCCGCGAAAGCGGGGTGTTGTTTTTTGCACAAAAACGAATGTTTTCCTCTTATTAGTGGAGAATTATCAGTAAATATGCAGTCCGACTCCCGATTTAACCAAGCGATAAATCGGTTGCGATAAATCGGTTACGATGAATCGAAGGTTAGCCGTATTGACTATCCCATTAACGAGTTGTTTTAAGCCCCATTGACCGAAAAAGAACAAAACGAGCTGTTATCGCCTAATAAGCCCTTCTGACTTTCACAGCCTGATCTCAAAAATGCCCGCCTTGGTTAAGGCGGGCTTGATTCGTTGTGTTGTGTAACCGGCAGATTACCTTCACGCTTACCGTATAAGTTGGGTTTATTTCCCGACCGGTTCCAAAGCCTTCGAAGCGATCTCCTTTTTAAGCATTGCCAAGGCGTCCTCAATGCTCATCTCTCCCAAATCCCCGGCTCTGCTGCGAACATTGACTGTGCCGTTGGCCTGTTCGTTTTTGCCTATTATGAACATATAGGGAACTTTCTGCATCTGGGCTTCCCTAACTTTGTAGCCCAGCTTTTCGTTTCTTATATCAGCCTGTGCTCTTATATCATTGTCGAACAGATAATCCTTAACTTTTTGAGCATATTCACCGAAGGATTCCGCGACGGTGATAACCTGCACCTGCACAGGGGAAAGCCAAAGCGGGAAAGCCCCCGCAAACTGCTCGGTTAAGATGCCGATGAACCTTTCGATACTGCCGAAGATGGTGCGGTGTATCATTATGGGAGTGTGCTTTGCTCCGTCCGCGCCGATATAACTGCAACCGAACCTGGAGGGCATCTGGAAATCAAGCTGTATCGTGCCGCATTGCCATGTTCTGCCTATGCAGTCCTTGAGATGAAAGTCAATCTTCGGCCCGTAAAAAGCTCCGTCGCCCGCATTGACAATATAGTTCATGTTCTTTTTATTCAGTGCGGTGATAAGTCCGTTTGTCGCTTCTTCCCACTGCTGCTCTGTTCCGATGTGATCCTCGGGCATGGTGGAAAGCTCCACATAATACTCGAAGCCGAAAAGTTTATAGACATATTCCACCAAATCTATAACGCCGATTATTTCATCGGTTATCATTTCCTCGGTTATGAAAAGATGGGCGTCGTCCTGGGTGAAGCATCTTACTCTCATCAATCCGTGGAGAGAACCGCTCATTTCGTGACGGTGAACCAAGCCCAACTCTCCCGCCTTTATGGGAAGCTCCTTATAAGAATGGAGCTTTCTGTTGTAAAGCAGTATTCCGCCGGGGCAGTTCATGGGCTTTATGGCAAAATCCCTGTCGTCTATTTTGGTGAAATACATATTGTCCTGATAATGATCCCAGTGACCGGAGCGCTTCCACAATTCCACATCCAAAATCATCGGGGTTTTAATTTCCTCATAACCCCTTTTGCGATGTTCCTTTTTCCAGAATTCCTCAAGCTCGTTGCGAAGCACCATTCCCTTCGGGTGGAAGAAGGGGAATCCGGGGCCTTCCTCCATGACGGAGAACAAATCCAGCTCCTGACCGATTTTGCGGTGATCCCTCTTTTTCGCTTCTTCGAGCATATTCAAATAATCGTCCAGCTCCTTTTGGGTGGGGAAGGAAATGCCGTAAATTCTCTGGAGCATTTTATTGTGTTCGTCGCCCCTCCAATAGGCCCCCGCGATGGAAGTGAGCTTAAAGGCCTTGACCGATGAGATTGAGGCGATATGAGGCCCGGCGCAAAGATCCGTGTAGTCGCCCTGCTTATAAAAGACTATCTGTGCATCTTCGGGCAATTCCTCTATGAGCTGAACCTTATAGGATTGTTCCCTTTCCTTTTCAAAGGCGAGGGCTTCTTCCCTGGGGAGGACAAAGCGGACGATCTCTGGGTTTTCCTTGATAACTTTTTTCATTTCCGCTTCGATATCCTCCAAAATATCGGGGGTTATCGGCACATCGAGGTCGATATCGTAATAAAAACCCGTGTCGATGGAAGGGCCGATGGCGAACTTGGTTTGGGGATAAAGGCGGCGTATGGCTTGAGCCATGATATGGGAAGTGGTGTGCCAAAAGGCGTGCTTTCCTTCCATATCTTCGAATTTGTGGAATTTCACGGTGCTGTCCTCGTTTACTATATGGCGAATATCAACTGTCTCGCCGTTCACCGTGGCGGCAAGGGTCGCTTCGGCAAGCCCCTTGCTTATGGAGCGCGCTATTTCAAGCACGCTTTGCCCCTTTTCGTACTCTTTTACGTTTCCGTCGGGAAATGTAATTTTGATCATAATGAACCTCCGTTTATTAGGATATAGTTGCAATAAAAAAGCTCTTGCAACTTAAGGGACGAATAATAATCCGCGGTTCCACCCTTTTTGGCAAGCGCCCACTCATTTTCGGTTATAACGGCACCGCCGCGCCCGCTTACTCAATTCAGCGGCGAACTCCAAAGTGGTATGCAACAAGCGCCCGCCGGAGGCTTCCACCCGCCCTCCTCTCTGGAGGCTGCGTTCTTGCGCACTTCTTTTTCACAGTCGATGAAAGTATTTTATCACCCGAATTAAGAATTGTCAATAAAAGGCATAAATACATTAAATAAGCGACTATGCTTTTGAGGCGAAGGGGGAAATGATATAATGTTTAGGCTGTGTCCTTCGGCTATCTGAAAGATTTTTAAAGATATTCATTGACACCGGGGCGGGAATGTGTTACTATTTTCCTGTCAATAAAGCAGAAGAAATTGCTTCTCACCTTGAGTGGCTTGCGCCGCCGGGTAAATACACAAAGCTTATTTGTGGCCGCAATTTCTTTGCGGCCATTTACTATAAACGGAGGTATATAAGAATAAAAGAGTTTCCCATTAACGAACAAATCAACGATAAGGAACTCAGGGTCATCGATGAGAACGGTCAGATGCTGGGCATTTTATCAGCCGCCAAAGCTAAGGAAATAGCCGCGGCCAAGGAGCTTGATTTGGTGAAGGTTTCCCCGGATGCCAAGCCGCCTGTTTGCAGAATTCTCGATTACGGCAAATATCGCTATGAGCAAAGCAAGCGCGAAAAGGAATCCAAGAAAAATCAAAATGTCACCGAGATCAAGGAAATGCGTACTTCCTGCCGTGTCCAAGACCATGATTTGGAAGTAAAGGTTAAAAATGTTCAGAAGTTTATCTCGGAAGGCAATAAAGTAAAGATATCTGTGCGCTTCAGAGGAAGGGAAATGACTTATATCGAAGACGGACGCACTTTACTCTTGAAGATAAAGGATTTGCTGGGAGATACTTGCGTGATTGACAAAGAGCCGAAGATAGAAGGGCGCAATTATGTCATGTTCGTTGCGCCTGCGGGCAGTAAAAAATAATACATCGGAGGGTAATAATATGCCTAAAATGAAAACGCACAGAGGTGCATCAAAACGGTTTAAGCTCAAGCCGTCTGGAGTTATCAAGCGTTCCTGCGCTTATAAGAACCACAAAGCGAACGGTCAGATAAAATCTCGTAAACGCAAAAGAAATCTGATGAAGGGCGGATATCTTGCCCCTTCGGATGCAAAGTTCATCAGAAAGATGATAGTAAGGTAAGAGGGGGAAGCTTAAAATGGCAAGAATTAAAGGCGGAGTAAACGCCAAGAAGAAACACAGGAAAATATTAAGACACGCCAAGGGATATTTCGGAGCGAGATCCAAACTTTACAGAACAGCCAAGGAAGCCGTGATGAGAGCCCGCAAGGACGCTTACATCGGCCGCAAGCTGAAGAAAAGGGATATGCGTAAGCTCTGGATAACCAGAATCAACGCTGCGGCCAGAATCAACGACATCAGCTATTCCCGTTTCATGAACGGACTGAAAAAAGCGGGAGTCGAGCTTGACAGAAAAGTCTTGGCAGACATCGCCATGAACGATGCCGCCTCCTTCAAGGCATTGGCCGAAACCGCAAAGAACTCCTTAAATTAATAATAAGAAAGCCGACGGAGCGCTTCGTCGGCTTTTCTCCCAAAAGGAGGGTGATTTTTTTTTCGGATTACTCTTGTATGGGATTGCAAGTTGCATTATAATAACAAATATGACGGAGGCATAGCTCAGCCGGTTAGAGCGTTCGCTTCACACGCGAGAGGTCATGCGTTCGAGTCGCATTGTCTCCACCGTATACTAAAATATCCGCTTATATAAGCGGTTTTTTTGTTTGCCCTATTTACAAAAACTCACTCCCGAGCTTATAAGAAGCCTTTCTATCCTTATCTGTCAATTAAACTTATAAAAAATCATCCCCGCCATTTTCCTCATTAGACGCTGTCGACAATAAATCAAGCCAACACCGAAGCCCATATTGCGATACACCTAACCCGAACAGCCGCCTCATAAGAAGATGTATACTTCGCATACCTCGTCGCGATACCTCTCCAGTCCTT
>JAAYHF010000173.1 GCA_012727485.1 Eubacteriaceae bacterium | reverse complement strand
AGTTGTAGCTTTGCATGGACTGCTCATAGCCCTTTAAAGCCCTCAGCTTGGATTGGTTTTCCTGAAGCGATGCGGCACAACGGTTCACCTTTTCCCGATATTGCGTGAGGGTTTCCTTCAAGGCGGCCGCCTGTTCCTTTTTTTGCCTGTAACTTTCTATGAGCTTCGCCCTTTCGGACTTAAGAAGCTTTATATTCCGAGCGTAATTATCGTCGTCCGTCGAAAGTTCGGAAATGTTTTCCTCCAGACTTTGCAGTCTGCTTGCCGCCACCGAGGAGGCTATGCGGGCGTTTTCGTATTCCGAGGAAAGGGTTTTGATCCTCTCGGCGGATCTGCTCAAATCCCCCTGTATACCCGAAAGGGATATTTTTGTCAGGCGGTACTGCTCGTCCAGCTCGGAAAGTTCGTTTTGCAGTTGCTCGAGGCTTTCGTTCAGGGTATCTATATTTACGCCGTATTTCACGGCTTTTTCCCCGAGATAATCCATGCGTTGGGCAAAAACGCCGATTTCCGCTTTTTTGAGGCGTTCTTTCAGTTCGACGAAAACCCTCGCCTTCTCCGATTGCCTTTTTAAGGAAGGGAGCCTGTCCTCCAACTCCTTTATTATATCCGTTATGCGATAGATATTGTTTTTCGCCCTCTCGAGCTTGCGCTGGGCCTCCTGCTTTCTCACCCTGTAACGCACTATTCCTGCGGCTTCGTCTATGAGAAGCTTGATTCCGGCGGGGGAATTGGTGACAATGGACTCGATTTGCCCCTGACCTATTATCGAATAGCCCTCTCTCCCCAATCCGGTATCCATGAAAATGCCCTGGATATCCTTGAGCCTGCATTGGTTTTTATTGAGATAATATTCGCTCTCCCCCGAACGGTATAGCTTGCGGGAAACTTCTATTTCGTCGTAGGGGGCATGGAAGATATTGTCCGCATTGTCCAAAGTCAAGATCACCTGGGCATAGCCCAGCGCCTTCTTCTCGTCACTGCCGGAAAAAATGACATCTTCCATTTTTTCGCTACGCAACGGTTTTACCCGCTGTTCCCCCATAACCCAGCGAATCGCTTCGGTTATATTGCTTTTTCCGCTTCCGTTCGGGCCGACTATCCCCGTCACCTTTTCGGTGAATTCTATGACGGTGCGCTTGCCGAAGGATTTAAAGCCGAATATTTCGATTTTCTTAAGTATCATGGATTGCTCCTAAATGCGTCCCAGGGCCTTCAGGGCGTTTTCCGCGGCGTGGTGTTCGGATTGCTTCTTGTTTGCCGCACTCGCTTGTGGGTAGACCACCCCGCCTATCACCACCCGGGTGGTGAAGGTATGGTCGTGGTCGGGGCCTTCGATGTTGAGCAATTCATAGAGCAACTCCCCCATGTCGTTTGCCTGCACATACTCCTGAAGCATGGTTTTGAAATCGTAAATCAACTGTCCGTTGATGGCTTCTTCTATAATCTCGTAATGATAGGTTTTAATAAAACGATCCGAGGCGTCCTGCCCGCCGTCCAGATATATGGCCGCAATAAGACTTTCCATGGCGTCCGCTATGATGTTCTTCTTACTGCGCCCTCCGCTTTGCTCCTCCCCCTTGCCGAGGAAGATCGCTTTATCAAGGCCTATCTTTTTGCCGGTTTCAAAGAGCGAATCGGCGCATACTATTTGCGAGCGTATCTTTGAAAGCGCCCCCTCCGCATATTTATCGAAGGTTTCATATAGGATATGGGATACACATAGCTGTAAAACCGCATCTCCCAAAAATTCGAGCCGCTGATTGCTCACGGTGTTCCTCTCCCCCGCCGCGGAGGAATGGGTCAAGGCCGTTTTCAGAAGCCCGGCATTCGAAAAATGATACCCTATGCGCTCCTCCAGGGCGAGCACAATGCTGTTTCTTTTGTTCATAATATTCCTTTGCATAAAATTAAAAGGGCTTTTAGCCCTTGTTTGATCAACTTAACAGCAAACTCTGCGGGTTTTTCTCCCCGCTTTTCCGCTTGCCGGTCACTGCCTTCGGTTTTATTTATCCGCACCCTCAAAGTATGCGACAACATCCTTTACCTGCTTGATATTCCCAAGACTTTCCTCATCAACCTCGATGTCGAACATTCCTTCAAATTCCATTATCATTTCCATGACATCAAGGGAATCCGCGCCGAGATCATCAATGAAATAGGAATCCATGGTCACTTCTTCTTCGGCAAGATCCAACTGCTTGCATATAATACTGCGTACCTGTTCAAAAATCATTTCTGCCTCCTTTGGCAAATAATACCATAAACTATAATCGGTTTTTATATAAATTGGGTGATTTTCTCCAAAACCTTGCCCTCGGTTATGGTGATGGCCTGTTTGACGGCATTTTTAACGGCAAGGGCGTCCGAATTGCCGTGGGCCTTAAGCACCGTTCCGTTGACCCCCAAAAAGGGCGAACCTCCGTAGGTTTTGGGATCTACCATATCTTTTTTGGCATAAATCTGTTTTTTCACGAGAAGCGCACCGAGCTTGGTGAGGGGATTGGCATAGAAAGAATCCTTCAGCATATTCATCATCAATTTGAATGCGCCCTCGCTCGCCTTGAGGAAAATGTTCCCGGCAAATCCGTCGCAAACTATGACATCGGCTATCCCCGAAAAAACCGCCGAAGCCTCGACATTGCCGATGAAGTCAATCGAATCGTCATTTTTGAGCAATTCGTGGGCTTCCTTATAAAGGGCGCTTCCCTTGCTTTCTTCTGCCCCGATGTTCAAAAGCCCCACCTTGGGCCTTGGGTTGTCGGAAACCCCGGATATGTAGGCGCTGCCCATCTTGGCGAATTGGACGAAATATTCGGGCTTGCAATCCGCATTGGCGCCGTTGTCCAAAACGGCGATGGGCTTATCCAAATGAAACATGGTGCATATGGCCGGGCGCTGTATGCCCTTTATCCTTCCGGTATAAAGAAGGGCGGTGGCAAGCAAAGCCCCGGTACTGCCTGCTGAAATGAAGGCATCGCTGAAAGAACCCTTCACCAGCCCCGCGCCGATAACCATGGAAGAATCCTTCTTTTTCCGCACCGCCATCACCGGATCCTCATGCATATCTATGGTTTGGGTGGAGGGGATAATATCAATGCCCTGCTCCCCCTGCTTTTTAAGTTCTTCGCCAATCAGCTTTTCTTCCCCGATGAGGGTTATCTTTGCGCCCAATTCCCGAACAGCCGAAACAGCCCCCCTGATTATCTCGAAGGGAGCGTTATCGCCGCCCATTGCGTCTATAAAAACAGTCATTCTGCCTCCAACTCAAAAAGCCGCCTTAAACGGCAGCTTTCAGACAAGATTATTCAGCTTCGATAACAACTCTGCCGTTGTACTTACCGCAATTAGAGCAGACTTTGTGAGGCTGCATCAGTTCGCCGCATTCCGGGCACTTTGCCAACGCCGGCATGGCCAACTTAAAATTTGCCCTGCGCTTATTCTTCTTGGATTTTGACTGTCTGTGTTTAGGTACTCCCACAGCTCTCACCTCCCGATATGATATATTGCTTAACACAAAAATTGTGCAGCTTGTGTGCACCGTGATATTATATAGGTTTTTTATACCAAAGTCAACAAAATTATCGCTTTGTTATCAAATCCTTTGTCAGCTCAAAGGTATCGAGGGCTATCATAAGCTCCTCGTCGGCGGGAATAACCATTATCTTCACCTTTGA
Source organism: Eubacteriaceae bacterium (assembly GCA_012727485.1). Taxonomy (GTDB): domain Bacteria; phylum Bacillota; class Clostridia; order Eubacteriales; family Anaerofustaceae; genus JAAYHF01. The sequence continues at coordinate 9,946 of JAAYHF010000173.1, read as the reverse complement.
TGAGGCGGATTGAATGAATCTTTTTTCGCTCGAGGGCTGTTCGTTCAGCTTTTCGTCCAACTGCGCGCCGAGGTATTCCAACCCGCCGAGAACCGCACTGCGACAGCGATGGGAATTTTCACCTATCCCCCCGGTGAAGATTATCCCGTCCACTCCCCCGAGGGCGGCGGCATAGGCGCCGATGGTGGTACGCACACGATAGTTAAATATGGATAGTGCCAGTAATGCCCTCTCGTTTCCGCCGTCGGCAGCCGCTTCGGTGTGGCGGTAATCGCTGGAAACTCCGGAAACCCCCAAAAGGCCCGATTTGGTATTCAGTATATTCAGAAATTCGTCCAGCGAAAGATTTTCGGCTTTGCAGAGATACTGTATCACAGAAGGGTCTATCGAGCCGGAACGGGTGCCCATTTCCAACCCGTCAAGGGGGGTGAGTCCCATCGAGGTATCTATACATCTGCCGGCGGATATTGCGGCAACGCTGGAGCCGTTTCCCAAATGACAGCATATAAGGCGCAGACTTTCATCTTCGCACATTTGGGCGGCGGCGAGCGCCGCATAGCGGTGGCTTGTGCCGTGGAAGCCGTATTTGCGGATATGATATTTTTTCGTGAGTTCATGGGGTATGGGGTAGGTGTGGGCGTAATCGGGAATGCTCGCATGGAAGGCGGTGTCGAATACCGCCACTTGGGGCACGCAGGGCAGCTCGTCCATGCAGGCGGTTATACCCATAAGATTGGCCGGATTATGCAAAGGGCCGAGGGGGATACAATCCTCTATGGCGGCGACGACATTTTCATTGATCAAAACGCTCTCGGAAAACCTGTCCGCCCCGTGAAGCACCCGGTGACCCACCGCGCTTATCTGCCTGATGGAATCCATAACCCCCACTTGGCTGTCCGTGAAAAGGGAAAGCGCTTCCTCCAGCGCCAGCTCATGGGTGGGAAAATCCTTGTTTATCACCGTCTTATTTCTGCCGTTGTAATAAACAAGCGTCCCCTCTGTCATGCCGATTCGCTCCGCCCTGCCGGAGGCGATTTCTTTTAAGCTCGCTATGTCGAAAAGTTTAAATTTCAGGGAGGAACTTCCGCTGTTTAAAACCAATATACTCATTTAACTTTAACCTCACTTTACGAAAATGATAACCCCGACCGAAAGAAAAATCGGGGGAAACTTGCAGTTGCTTTCTTTCTGTATGATTATCCGGGGGCGCGCAGAGCCAATTCTTACGGCAAAGCGCAAAGCCGCCCTGCGCGGGGTCGGTGGCAGTATTATACTATAAAACGCTTATCGTACTAATATTTGCAAACAATTAGCTTTTTTTATAAAATTTCAGTCACATTATCGCATTAATACTATATAATAATTCATGTATTAGATTTGAAAGGACTTTCACAATGGCTCAAATAGCGGGAAACTTTATATTTAATGAGATAGAAAAGGATATTGCAAGCGGAAAATACACGGCGGACGAGATTAAAACCCGTTTTCCGCCCGAACCGAACGGTTATATGCACATAGGCCACGCCAAGGCCATATGCATCAATTTTTCGGTCAAGGAAAAATACAATGCGAAAACCAACCTTCGCTACGACGACACAAACCCCGAAAAGGAAAGCTCCGTATTCACGGAAGCAATCCAGCGGGACATCGCTTGGCTTGGCTTTAAATGGGACGAGCTTCTTTATTCCTCCGACTATTTCGGGCGTATGTACGAATATGCCCTGGAGCTTATCAAAAAAGGGCTTGCCTTTGTGGACGACCAGGATCAGGATACGATCAAAGCCACCAGAGGCACTCTGAACGAGCCGGGGGTGGAAAGCCCCTTCAGAAACAGAAGCATCGAGGAAAACCTCGAACTTTTCGTTGCGATGAAGGAGGGCAAATATTCTCCCGGGGACAGGGTATTGCGCCTTAAGATTGACATGAAAAGCCCGAACATGAACATGAGGGATCCCGTTATATACCGCATCGTGAACGCCACCCACCACAACACCGGGGACGATTGGTGCATTTATCCCATGTATGACTACGCCCACCCCATTGAGGACGCCATTGAAAAGATAACCCATTCCCTTTGTTCTCTGGAATTCGAGGATCACAGACCCTTATATAACTGGGTGCTTGAAAATCTGGACGATTTCAAGGAAAAGCACCCCCGCCAGATAGAATTCGCCAGACTTAATCTCACCCGCACCATAACGAGCAAAAGATACATCAAACAGCTTGTGGAGGCGGGGATAGTGGACGGTTGGGACGATCCGAGGCTTGTCACCTTAGGCGGGTTGAGAAGAAGGGGGGTAACTCCCGCGGCGATCCGCAAATTCATGGAAAACATCGGAGTGGCCAAATCCAACTCCACCATAGATATGCAACAATTCGAATATTTCATAAGGGAGGATCTGCTCTTATCCTCCGTGAGGGTTATGGGTGTGGTCGAGCCCTTAAAGCTCACCATCGAAAATTACCCCGAGGGACAAAAGGAATATCTCGATGTGCCTTACAGAATGGACGACGAGGCAAGCGAAACCCGCAAAGTGCCATTCTCAAGGAATCTTTATATAGAAAGAAGCGATTTCGAGGAAATTGCGCCGAAGAAATATTACAGGCTTTATCCCGGCAACGAGGTCAGGCTCATGGGAGCTTATTTCGTGAAATGCACCGGTTTTGTCAAGGACGAAAACGGCGTTATCACCGAGGTGAAATGCACCTACGACCCGCTGACGAAATCCGGCAGCGGCTTTTCCGAAAGAAAGGTCAAGGGTACGATCCATTGGGTTGACGCGAACGAAAATGTTCCCGTCGAGTTGCACCTGTTATACGACCTGCTCAAGGAAGGGGGAAACTCCAAGAATTTCCTCGATAACATAAACAGGGATTCGCTCATTGTGAAAAACGGATACGCCGAGATAAGCGTGAAGGGAACCGCCCCCGGGGAAAGATACCAATTCGTCCGCAACGGCTATTTCTGCGCGGATACCAAATATACCGAAGGCGATAAGCTCGTTTTCAACAGAACGGCGGATTTAAAAAGCGGCTGGAAGCCGGAAAAGTAAGCGCCGTTATAATCGGCTCATTCATAAACTAAAAACGGACTGCCTTTTTCGGCGGTCTGTTTTATTGGCGGCGTTTTACAGGCGACGAACTTAAATTAATCGGTACGCAAAGCCGCGGCAGGGCGGGGACACAGCTTCGCAGTCTTTAATTAAGCGCAAAAGGCTATAACAAAGTTTGCGGGTTTATTATACCTTCTTTTCTTCTTTTCTTTGGATAAATCGTCCCCGAGCAATACACTTAAAACCCCGTTAAGCCGCCATTCAATTCGCGGTAAAAAACATTTATGCGTTATTTCCCGTTCCCCCTGCGGCAATATTTCGCTCCTTTTTGCGGAAGCGACATTTCGGCGGGTATATTGCTTTTCTTATTTGCTGTATTTCATCATTTAAGCCTGTGGGGCGGTCGTATAATAATATTTTCGGACGGTTTGAAACTCAATAGCTTAATTTCGCTTGCCCCCGATTGTGCGGCGTTAATGCTTTCGTTTTCAGGCAAGAAAAAGGGGCAAAGATGCTGATTATCATCTTTGCCCCTTAAAAACCTTTCGGTGTTCCTGTAGTTATTTATTATATTCTATCCTCGCCACGCCCGACTCCACCGCCGCAAGGCTCACAGCGGCGGCCACCGACTTGACGACTCTTTCGTCGAAGGGCTTGGGAATTATGTAATCGGCGCAAAGTTCCTCGTCGCTCACAAGGGAAGCCAAAGCGCGGGAAGCGGCTATCTTCATGGGCTCGTTGATGTCGCTTGCCCTCACATCGAAGGCCCCTCTGAATATGCCGGGGAAGGCTAAAACATTATTTATCTGATTGGGATAATCGCTTCTGCCCGTGGCGATTATCTTCGCTCCCGCCGACCTTGCCGCATCGGGGAATATTTCGGGGGTGGGGTTGGCGCAGGCGAAAACCACGGCATTTTCATTCATGGAAGAAACCATCTCGGGGCTGACCAATCCGGGGGCGGAAACGCCGATGAAAATATCACTGCCCCTCATGGCATCGGCCAAATTGCCCTTTATAAGTCTTTTGTTGGTTTGAAGAGCCATTTTCTCCTTTATGGTGTTCATGCCCTCCTTTCTTCCTTCGTATATTGCGCCGTTTCTGTCGCAGAGGGTCACATCTGCGAAGCCGTCGCTGATGAGCAACCTTGCCACGGATATGGCGGCGGCTCCCGCACCGCTTATGACTATGGAAACATTCTCCTTCTTCTTGCCCGCAAGCTTGACGGCGTTTGTGATTCCGGCCAGCATTATCACCGCTGTGCCGTGCTGATCGTCATGGAATATGGGTATGTCGCATTTCGCTTTCAGTTTATCCTCTATTTCGAAGCATCTGGGGGCGGATATATCCTCCATATTAACTCCGCCGAAGGAACCGGAAATCATATATATGGTTTCCACAATCTCGTCCACATCCTTGCTTTTTATGCAAAGAGGGAAGGCGTCCACCCCGCCGAAGGCTTTGAAAAGGGCGCATTTCCCTTCCATGACGGGCATTGCGGCTTCGGGGCCTATATCTCCCAAGCCAAGCACCGCCGTTCCGTCGGTAACAACAAGGCACATATTGTGGCGACCCGTAAGCGTGTAACTCTTGGAGGGGTCTTTTTGTATTTCCAGACAGGGCTGAGCCACCCCCGGCGTGTAGGCGAGGGAAAGTTCATGGGCATTGGTCAGGCTCATTTTGGTGGTGACTTCAATCTTCCCACCCCATTGTTCGTGCATTTTTAATGATTCGGCTGCGTAATCCATTGATTTGTTCCTTTCATTATATATACGAAAAATTATATCATCTTCTCCCGCCCAAACAAAGATAATTATCTAAAGCTACGCATAGCTATGCATAAAAAACACATTTTTCAAAATAATATCCCGCCACGCAAGCAACGCCCGAAGGCGTAACCCCCGAAAGGCGCAACGCCATCGTATTACGAAGGCGCAACACCATCGCAATACGAAGGCGCCGCCTTCGTATTGCGATGGCGTATGGAAAAACAAAGCGCCACCTTAGGGCGTAAGGCGGCGCTTAAAGCTTCAGAGCCAGAATATCATCAGCCCGCCCCGCTGTCCGTTGGATATTCTGTTGCCCATTTTGACTATTTTCTGCCTTGTTTCCTCGGTGATGCCCGAAAGCTTCAGCCTTATGTTGTCTGAGATCATATCTATGAGCTTTCTGCCGAAAATCTCCGTATTCCACAGCTGTTGGGGGGCATTGTTGTAAAGCTCCAGCAGTTTGTCATAGAAAAGCCCGCATTCGTCTTCCGTGCCGATCACCGGGGAGATTTCGCTGAAAACCTCGCTTTCCACCACATGAACCGCCTTACCCGAAGCCTTTATCGAAATGCCGTACTTGCCCGCTTCGCTGAATATCTTGGGGGCTTCGAGCTTGAGTTGGGAATAATCCGGGAAAACCATGCCGTATCCCCCGGAGGAAGCCTGAAGCATGGCGGTCTGCATATCCTCCAGCGATTGTTTGCGCTTGAGCATATCGGTCAGCAAAAGGAAAAGGTCGGTTTCGCCCTTTATCTCCATTCCGCTTTCCGCGCTTATGGCTTCATAGAAGGTTTCGTCCGCCACAGCCACATCGCAGACCATCTTTCCGTTTGAAAGCCCCACATCCTTTGCGGCAAAGCCGAATTGCCTTTCCCCCTCCCCCGCCAGCGCACCCAAAACATCTCTTATGGTGCGGCAGTTTTCCGCCGCCGCCCTTATGCCTTCGATTATCTTCGCATAAAGGGGGTTATCTTCCCTGAGATTTGTTATCCATTTGGGTATGTTAAAGGTCACCTTTTTGACGGGGAATTCGTAAAGCACTCCCGTGAGTACCTTTTCCAAATCGCTCAGCTCCATATTGAGTACATCAACAGCCATCACCTCTACCCCGTAATCCGCCCTCATTTTATCCTGCAATTCAATGGTTTGGGGGGACAGGGGGTATTTTGTATTCAATATCACCACAAAGGGCTTGGAAAGCTCCTTTAATTCCGCTATCACCCTTTTTTCCGCCTGAACATAGGCGGCCCTCTCGATCTCGGTGATGCTTCCGTCCGTTGTCACCACTATTCCGATGGTGGAATGTTCGGCTATCACCTTGCGGGTGCCTTTTTCCGCCGCTACGGAAAAGGGCACGGGGCTTTCGTCCCAGGGGGTATTCACCATTCTCGGGCGGCCGTCCTCGCTTTCCCCCAAGGCCCCCTCCACCATATAGCCCACGCAGTCCACCAATCGTACATTGAAGGCGGTATGCTCATTCAAAGCAATGCTGACCGCCTCATTCGGAACGAATTTCGGCTCGCAGGTCATGATGCTTTTCCCCGAAGCGCTCTGGGGCAATTCGTCCGTGGCGCGTTCCTTTTTATATTTGTTGTCCATATTCGGAAGCACCGCCAATTCCATGAATTTCTTCACAAAGGTAGATTTACCCGTTCTCACGGGGCCGACCACCCCCGCATAAATATCGCCCCCCGTTCTCTTTGCGATATCCTGATATATGTTAGCCTGCATAAAAACACCTCCCCGAAAACTCGTATTAATAGTTATTCGGGGAGGTTCGCTTTTAGAAGCGGGATTTACTGTTTATCCGTTTTTTTACTGCGATAGATTATTTTCAAGGGAGTTCCCTCAAAGCCGAAGGCTCTACGCAACCTGCCCTCCAAATATTTCGCATAGGAATCGGTGACAAGCTTTTCGTCGTTGACGAAAATCACAAAGGTGGGGGGAGAAACCGCGGGCTGGGAGGTGTAAAAAAGTTTTAAGCTCCTGCCCTTCCTTATGGGCGGTTGGTTCATCATGGCCGCATCTCCCACGGCATCGTTCAATAGCCCTGTGGGTACTCTGCGGGAATATTGCTTGAAAACTTCCTGTATTTTGGGCATCAATTTGCCCACCCTTTGATTTTTACCCGCCGACATGAAAATTATCGGGGCGTAATCCACAAAATGCAGTTTTCCCCTTATATCCTGCTCCATTTCCGCCATGGTATTGGTCTGTTTTTCGATCAAATCCCATTTGTTTATCACCACCACCATGGCCTTATAGGCCTCTGCGATGGCGGAGGCTATTCGGGTATCCTGATCCGTCACCCCGCAGGAGGCGTCTATAATCAAAACGCAAAGGTCGCTACGCTCTATCGCCCTCAAGGCCCTTAACATCGAATAATATTCGATGGCGTCTCCCTGCTTGGCGTTTTTCCTTATGCCCGCTGTGTCGATAAGGGTATATTGCTCGTTTTCATATCTGAAGGGGGTGTCTATGGCATCTCTTGTGGTGCCCGCCACCTCGCTTACAATGACCCTGTCCTCCCCCAAAAGCACATTTACAAGGGTGGATTTCCCCGCATTGGGCCTGCCCACGACGGCGATTTTAAGGCTTTCTTCAGCCTCAATCCCCATTAACTCCCCGGGGAACTTCGCCACCACCTCATCCAGCAGATCCCCTATGCCCACTCCGTGTTCCGCGCTGATTGCGAAGGGTTCTCCGAGGCCAAGCTCGTAGAATTCGTAGGTATCCTCCATTTGGGAGCGTTCCTCGATTTTATTGACGGCCAAAACCACCTTCGATTGACAACGCATAAGAAGGGCGGCTATTTCCTTATCCGCCGCGGTTACCCCTTCCCTGCCGTCGGTGACGAAAACTATCGCCTCCGCCATATCCATGGCAAGATAGGCCTGCTCGCGCATTTTGGATAATATAATATCGTCGGAATAGGGCTCGATTCCCCCCGTATCTATCAGATAAAAGGAATTGCCCAGCCATTCGCATTGGGTCACTATTCTATCCCGGGTAACTCCCGGGGTGTTTTCGACTATTGAAATCCTCCTGCCCGCTATGCGGTTAAAAAGGGTGGATTTTCCTGTATTGGGTCTGCCCACAAGGGCAACGTAGGGTCTAATCATCGGGATATATCTCCTTTACTTTCGAAAGAAAGCCGTAGCCGTCCGAAGGGGTTACGATCAATTTCGCTCCCAGGGCTTCTTCCAATTCCCCGAGGGTCAGTCCGTCCAAGAATATATCCTCGTCTTCCTTTAACATATTCTCGGGAATAAAAACCGTTCTCCCCTTCAGGGATTCCTTCACCTGCTTTATTATATCACAACCGCAGACCAAACCCGAAGCGGTGACATTGCCGCCGAAAAAGTCGTTTTTTACAGCCATTAATTCCAATTTGCAGGAACAGACGCTGTTTATTCGCTCCACTATGCCCCCCAGAGCCTTTTTGCCCAGCACCCCGGTGATAAGGCAATAATTCGCCTTTTCCAAATTCAAATCGGGGTTATCCCGCAAAAATTCCTCCGCCGAATCCTCGAAGCTTCGGGCCATGCCCACCCCGTTTTCGAATTGGAGGTAGTCCTTGTAGTAAATCTCCGTGGGTATATCCCTTCCCGCTAAAAAATAGAATTCATCGGAGGCGCAAAAGCAGACCTCGCTGTCTATCTTCCTCGCCTTAAGGCCGTAATAACTCATTATATCTATCACATCCCCCGCCTGCTTCTCGCTGAAACCGCTTAGGGGGTAGAGGGTTTCCCTCAGACCCGTCAAACCGACGGGAACGCAGGAAAGGCTTTTTATCGAGCCGACCAGCTCCATCATATCGTTCATGGAGTAAATCAGCTCCTGCCCGTCGTTTATGCCCGGACAAAGGACGAATTGCAGATTAAATTCAATTCCCCCCTCCCTGAGTTTTCGAAGCTGTTCCATTATCCTTCCGCTTTTCGGGTTTTTCATCATCTTTTCCCTTAGGGAGGGATTTGTGGTGTGTACGCTGATATAAAGGGGGCTGAGCTTCATTTCGATTATTCGCTCCAGCTGTGTATCGCTCACATTCGTCAAGGTTATATAATTGCCGTAGAGAAAAGAGAGGCGGTAATCGTCATCTCTCACATAAAGGCTTTCCCTAAGGCCCTTGGGCATTTGATCCAAAAAGCAGAATATACATTTATTGGCGCAAAGCTTGGTTTTATCTATCACAGCCGATTCGAAGGAAATACCCAAGGGGGCGGAGTAATCGTTTTCTATCATTATATCGAATGTCTCCCCTTCCCCTTCGCAAACAAGCTCGATTTTCTTATCTCCCTCGCAGTAAAGCCAATCCAAAATATCAAAGTTTTCCTTGCCGTTTAAAGAGCATACGGCCATTCCCGCCCTTAAACCCGCCTTTTCTCCCAAAGAGCCGCTTTCCACATCACTTATTATCTTCTTCATTTGAGGTTCCTTTCAGAGAATTGATCAAATCCATATTCGGGGTTATATAAAGGGTGTGCTGTTGTTTGTAAGTCACCCTGCCGGGCAAAGCGCCTGGGATTTTCTGCACATTTCCCGCAAATGTGTAATCCACCGCCACCTTGGAGGAATTTGAAGCCGCCGAAACCGAAACGGCAACCTGGGAGGCGGCATTTAAAGCTTCTTCGGTGAAGCTCCCTTTTTTCGTTTTCAATATGACATGACCCGCGGGGAAATCCTTCACATGGAGCCAAAGGTCGGTTTTTTCCGCTATCTTAAAGGTAAGCTCCTCATTTTGGCGGCTGTTTTTTCCGGCATATATGGTGTAGCCCTGCTCGGTGATATATTTCAGGAAGGTCGATTTCGGGAATTTGACCGCCCTCCCCCTCTTTTTGGCTTTAATATATCCCCTTTTGGCCAGAAGCTCCTCCACCTCGTTGGCTTGGGCATAGTTCGCCGCATTGCTCAAATAGAAAAGCTGTTCCTCCAAAAACTGCACATCGGCCCGATTTTCCTCTATCAAACTCTCAAGATGCTCAATGGCCTTTTTCGATTTATCGTATTTGCGAAAATAGTTATTGGCATTTTGGGAGGGGGTGTAGCGGAGGGAGAGGGGTATTGCTATCTTCTCGTTTCCCTCACTGTAGAAATTATCCACGGTAACGCTTTCCATTACCT
>JAAYHF010000172.1 GCA_012727485.1 Eubacteriaceae bacterium | reverse complement strand
CGAGAATACCCCAATAATAAAGGGAAATCGAAAACGCGCCAAGGAAAAAGACAGCCGCCGATACAACGCCCCTTCGCATAAAAGGTCTTTATAGGCTAAAAGAAGCGATAAAGCATTGATAAGCTTCCCATTATAACAGCCCAAGCTAAAGCGCTCTTTAAGTCCAAGCGCCGAAGTGCGGAAAGCCTGCGGCAAATACGGGTCAGCTCCCCCCGCCGCCTTGCCCCATATCCCGCCAAGCAAATGGGACACTTTTGAATAAAAACCGCGCCGTCGGATTCGGCTTCGGGCTTTTACTGCCTTTAATATAAATTTAATGCAAAAGAGCCGGTAAATGGCGCAAAATGTATTATAATACGCAAACGCACTTAATTGTACGAAACCGACTTGAGGCCATAACGGGCGGTTCGCAAAGTCAGACCCGCAAAAATGCACCTGCATAAAAAGCTTTACATCATCAAGAAAATGAGCATCTTTACGGAGAGATGAATATATATTCGGTAAGGACTTGAGCGTGAAACCTCACAAGCCCTGCCAAACCCTGCGCCTGCGGGGAGAAGTCTGCCCGTGAGCAGACAGAGCAACGACAAACAGACAATATAACGAGGAATAAGAAAAATGGGAAAAACACTGGTGATAGTAGAGTCGCCCGCAAAGGCGAGTACCATAAAGAAATATCTGCCCGCCGGCTGTGAAGTGACGGCCACCATGGGTCATGTCATAGATCTGCCCGCTTCAACCCTTGGGGTGGACGAGGAAAACGACTTCAAGCCGAAATACATAACAATAAAGGGCAAAGCCCCCATACTCAAGGAGATAAGAACCAAGGCGAAAAAGGCCGACGAAGTCATACTCGCCACCGACCCGGACAGGGAGGGGGAGATAATAAGCTATCATCTGGCGAACCATTTGGGAATGGATCTGGGGGCGAAAAACCGCATAGAATTCCACGAGATTACCCAAAACGCCATAAGCCGCGCCATGGAAAACAAGCGCAGTATAGATTTGAATTTGGTGGACGCCCAGCAGGCAAGGCGGGTCTTGGACAGGCTTGTGGGCTACAAGATAAGCCCCGTTCTCTGGAAAAAGATAACCAAGGGGCTTTCCGCAGGTCGGGTGCAGTCCGCCGCCACAAGGATAATCGTGGACAGGGAAGATGAGATAAACGCCTTCGTTCCCGAGGAATATTGGAATATCACCGCCCTGCTTCATAAAGCGGAGGACGAGCGAATTTTCGAGGCGAAGCTCACCAAGGCGGGCAGTCGCAAGATAACCGTTTCGGACGAACAAACGGCTCAAAGGATAGTAAGTCAGTTGGAAGCGGGGGAATATGTGACCTTAAAAGTCACCAAGGCGAAAAAGACCCGCAAGCCCTACGCCCCCTTCACCACCAGTACCCTCCAACAGGACAGCGCCCACAAGCTTAATTACTCCGCCAAAAAGACCATGTCCATAGCCCAGATGCTCTATGAGGGGTTGGAGGTGGAAGGCATGGGTCATGTGGGGCTTATCACCTATATCCGCACGGACTCCGTCAGGGTGGCCGACGAAGCCCAAGCCGCCGCAAAGGCTTTGATAGAGGAAAAATACGGCAAGGCTTATTACGCCCGCAACACCTACGGCAAGAAGGGCAAGATACAGGACGCCCACGAAGCCATACGCCCCGCAAACCTCTCGCTGACCCCGGAGGAACTCAAAAAGAAGCTGACAAGGGATCAATATAACCTTTACAACCTCATATACAAGCGCTTCGTCGCCTCCCAGATGGCCTCTGCCGTCTACGACACCACGGGTGCGGACATACAAAACGGCAAATATACCCTCCATGCCTCGGGCAGTCTGCTCACCTTCCCGGGCTTCATGAAGGTTTACGACTCCGCAGACCCCACGGCGGACACGACCATGCCCCAAATCGAAGAAGGGGAAAAGCTCATCGCCCAAAGGACGCTGAGCGAGCAGAAATTCACCCAACCCCCCGCCAGATATACGGAGGCTTCCCTGATAAAGGCTCTGGAGGAACTCGGAATAGGCCGCCCCAGCACCTACGCCCCCACCATAAGCACCATTCAACAGCGGGATTATGTGACTGTGGAGGAAAAGAAGTTCCGCCCCACCGACCTTGGGGTGACGGTCACTAAACTCATGAAGGAAAACTTCCCGGATATTGTTGATGTGGGTTTTACTGCGGATATGGAAACCCGCTTGGACGGTGTGGCGGAGGGCAAGCTCATGTGGGTTAAGGTAATAGAGGATTTCTACGCCAAGCTCAAGGAGGAACTCGCCGCCGCGGAGGATATAGAAAAGGTGGAGATGCCCGTCATTGTCTCCGAGGAGGTCTGTCCCAACTGCGGGCGCAATCTCATCGTGAAAAGCGGAAGGTTTGGGAAGTTTCTTGCCTGCCCCGGCTATCCGGAATGTAAATATACCCTGGCGATAACCTCCAAGGCGGGGGCAAAATGCCCGAAATGCGGCGGGGAGGTCATCATACGCAAGACGAAGAAGGGAAGAATATTCTACGGTTGCAGTTCCTATCCGAAATGCGACTTCATAAGCTGGTACAAGCCTGCGGGCGAAAAATGCCCCAACTGCTCCGAGGAATTGTATTTTACCGCCGGGGGGGACAAGGTTTTCTGCCAGAATAAGGAATGCGGTTACAAAAGGCAATAACGCCGCCTAAGGGAAAACGATTTGCAAAACAGGCCGACGGGGGGAAAGTCAAGGCATAAATGTAAGTCATTTGGAAAGAATACCTTTATAACGACTAAAGGAGAAACAAATGAAAAATTATGTCAAGCTTGCCATCGGAGTTGCGGCCGGAGCCGCAGTCGCGGCGGTTCATATGTGTACCGGCAGGGCCATGCAACAGCGCAAATTCTTAAGAACCGTCAAGGGCATCATGGAGGATGCGGTCAACAGTTTTAAATAGTAACGGGTTTTGCAAGCAGTAGGTAAAAAATAAAAGGGGCGATTCTTGGGGGATCGTCCCTTTTG
>JAAYHF010000171.1 GCA_012727485.1 Eubacteriaceae bacterium | reverse complement strand
TAAGTATTACAATATAATAAAGTGAAATATTGAATTGACATTACGGAACACGCCTGTTTATTCTTTTACAATGCTCTCTTGAAATGTAATAAACGGGGGAAGTGGCTTGCATTTTAAATTTTACCGATAAAAAAAGCCGCATCGGCGGCTTTTGCCGTACCGGCGGCTTTTCGCTCATGCGGCTGATTCATTTCCTGTCTTATATATAGCTCTAAAAGTTAATGGTTTCGGGCTCTTTGCCGAAGGCGTTGATGACTGCGGTGGCATCCTTGAAATAAAGCACGGCGCAGTTTCCGTCCTCGGAGTTGTACATTCTTTTCAGCGAGGGATTTTCATCAAGCACATATTCTATGGCCTGTTTTCTGTCGTCCAAAACAAGGGTTCCCGCAACCCTTATCCAGCCTCCGCCCTTGGCCATGGCGCATATCTCCACCTTGGGGTAAGCGACCATCTGTTTGAAGCAGTTCTTTGACTTGCCTGTTTGGATATAAACCTTATCCTCATAATAGGCAAGTGCGCCGAAGGGGCGAACCCTGGCCTGATCCCCGTTTTCCACCGTGGCTATGTAGAAAGTGCCGCATTCCTTCAGAAAATCATATACTTTTTTTGCTCCCATTTTATCCTCCTGATATTATTATCGGTTCACCGATTTGTTTAATTTCATAATATCACATTCTTATTTGATTTCCAACACTAATTACAGCCTTTTATATGAAAGCCCGTAATTAAACAGGCATTAAAAGTAAAATGATTATATACAACTTGGTATTTATAATGTATAATAAAAATAAATTGAATTCCCTAAGGAGGATAATATGGCACTTTTTGACAAATTGAGCGATTTGGCCAATGCGGCCAAGGATAAGGCGACGGAAGCCGTTAATATGGGGAAGGCCGGCGTAAAGATTTCCGGCGAAAAGAATGCCCTTGAAGATGCGCTTCAAAATTTGGGGCAGTATTACTATGAAAAATACAAAGCCGGCGAAATCACCGACGAGGCGGCCATTGCCATTTGCCTGCAAATCGACGAAAAGAATGCTTCCATAGCGGCTCTTGAAGCGGAAATGCAGGGAGCAAAGGCGAATTTCACCGCCCCCATGAACAAGGATAAGGAAGATGACGCCCCCGCGGCAGAAGGCGGAACCAAGTTCTGCACCGAATGCGGAGCCAAGATACCCGCAGCCACCAAATTCTGCCCCGAGTGCGGAGCTAAGGTAGGATAAAATGGGTTTTTTCGACAGAGCAATTAAAAAAGGCATCAGCGAAGCCATTGAAAAGGCCGTTGAGTCGAAGGTTGTGGAGAAAATAGCGCCCAAATACAAAGAGGTGATGGACGAGCAGACCAAAAACCTGAGCGAAGCCACCCGTAATTTGGCTAACGCCCAAAACGACTACAACGCCGTCAACGAAACTGCCCAAAGCAGTGAAGAAGCCTCTCAGCTTAAAAATACTTTAGGAGGGCTTTTCTCAGGCTACGCCGATACCCTCACGGGCATTGCGGAGGGGGCGGCAAAGAATGTGAAACTTTGTCCCAACTGCGGGGAGGGAAACTCGGCCGAAAAGAAATTCTGCGCTTCCTGCGGAACCAAGCTTCCCGAAGAAACCATGGCGGAGCAAATGTACATAACCTGTCCCAACTGCGGCAATAAGAATAGGGCCGAAACCCGTTTCTGCGGAGAATGCGGAGGGGAGCTTCCCTTTGTTCCCATGCCGGGAGAAACCGTGCTTGACCCGCAGGAGAATTGGTCGGCGGACTTTGCGCCCTTCCCCGTTTGGACATACGGCAAGCTGACGGATATTTCCCAATATGAGAATCAAATGGAAGTCAGGGCGGACTGCGTTATAAAAAGGGAATACGAGGAATATAAGGCGAATCTGCTCAACTTAGGCTTCAAGGTCAGCCCCAAGGACGGCAGTATATGGAAGGTTGAGGGCAACTGCAAATATTCCCTTAACACCCAAAGGCTTTGGGAAGGCGGAGGCAACACCATTTATCTGATTTACGAAATAGTCAGTTAAGCGCGGTAAAACAAATACAAACGAATTGTTCCATAATAAAACCTCGGAGAGTTTATTTCTCCGAGGTTTTCATTAACGGTTGTTATTGACTATCAATTTCAGCATACGGGGAATGTTTTCGATGGTTATGTTCTCGCAACCCTCGCAGTATTCTCCGTCCAGCGACCAATTCATATCCGGGGAAGCGGTTATCTTGACTTTTTCCGCGGAGAAAAACTCGGTGATGCTCCCGCCGTAATCCATATTAGCCACATCGCTGGCAAGGTTTGCGAGCTGACTTAGGGTTTTCACCTGTTTAACCAGCATCACCTCGAATTTGCCGTCCGACAAATCCACCGCATCGCTTTTCAGCTTCAACACACCCCCGAGGGAAGTGGCGTTGCTGAAAGCTCCGAAGATGTAATCCCCCTCCAGGGTCGTCTCATCGCTCTCCACCTTCAGATGATAGGTTTTTATATTCCCTATTTCCTTCATGGCGCTGGCCACATAGGCGCTGTGACCGAAGGCGTTTTTCACCGCCTGCGGGGTTTCGTAGCTGGATTGGGTGAAGGCTCCGAAGGAAGCCACATAGGCGAAGCGACTGCCGTTGAAACTGCCCACATCTATTTGAATCTGATCCCCGGCCACTATATCCCGGGCGGCCATGATCGGATCCGAGGAAATTAAAAGGGAGCGCGAAAAATCGTTGGTACTGCCTGCGGGTATGTAGCCCACGGGTATATCGGCTTTTGCCTGCGAAAGTCCGTTTACCACCTCCCTCAAGGTTCCGTCCCCCCCTATGGCCACCACCATATCATGAAGGGGAGCATAATCGCGGGTCAACTCCACCCCGTGACCCGCATAGCCGGTCATCATCACCGTGTTAATATATCCCGCTTCGCAAAATATCTCGAGAATGCCGGCAAGATGCCTGTTTGCCTGCTTCCTGCCTGCATAGGGATTCATTATGATCAATACTTTCTTCTTATCCATACCAGAATATTTTATAATCATAATGACGATTTCGGCAAGGTTTTGTTAAAATTTACCGAATTATAATAATTAAAGATTAAGTGAATTTTACGGCGCGATAAACTCAGCCCCTTATTTCCTGATGAAACAAACCGCATCGAAATGAGAAGCCCGGCTTAATTTCAGCAAAGGCGAACATTTAACCGCCGTCGCCCGAACGACAACTCGAACCGATGCGAAAACCGACCGCCAAGGCAGAACGACAAAGTAATCAAACATAAAAAGACGGCATGGTATTCGCTCATGCCGTCTTTTATCGGTTTAATTCTTCGGTTAATACTTTGCGGGTTTAATCGTCGTCGTCATCATCGTCATCGTCATCTCTGTCGTAACGGTCATCGTCATCATTGTCATCATCGTCATCGTCGTCATCGTAGCGATAACCGCTCCCGCTCCCGCTTCCGCTTCCGCCGTTGCCGTAATCATAATCGTCATCGTCGTTATCATCGTCGCAGGAATCCCTGCATACGCTTTCGAGCCTCCCGCAGTCGTCGCAGTATTTTTCGTAGGCGTCGCCCTTGCCGTAATCGGCGCATTTCCTGCCGCATTCGGTCAAAAGCTTTCCGCAGTATTCGCAGTATCTGTCGGAACCGTAACTACCTACGCCGGAGGGCGAATTGCCGCTGCCCGATGTATAGGGCTTGTCGTCGCAGGTATCTCTGCATTCGCTATCGAGCCTTCCGCAGTCATCGCAATATTTGTCATAAGCATCTCCCTTGCCGTAGTTCGGGCATTTCCCGCCGCAGTCGGTCAAGAGTTTTCCGCAGTATTCGCAGTATTTGTCGTCATTCCCCGCCGGCTTGCCGGGGTTGGCTTCGTTATATTCCTCTATGGCCTCTCCCACATTCTCCGCGGTGCTTTCGTCCCTTTCGTAATCGGCAAAGTCGCTGACATCAATGCCTCTTTGGTCGATGAGGGAAGCTATCTGCCGAATCGACATGGGGGCGAGCATTTCATAGGTCAAGCTCGGATCTTTTCCGATCAGCTTTTCGATGAAAACCGTCTTTCCGTAGGATATATTATAGGATTCGGCGGCGGCTTTGGTCTGTTGATTTCCGACAGAGGCTTCCTCCACAACCTGATTTATCACTCCCGCTTCGATATTGTAGACGGCGAGGGTTTCACCTATATCGTCGGTTATCATTTCCTTGAGCCGCAGGGCCTTTGAAGCGTCCTTATTCTGCACGCTCACCAGCACATCGCTCCCGTTGCCGTTAAGGTATCCTTTTTTTACCATTGAACCCGTTATGGCGTTGACCGCCACATTCAAATCCACACCCTTCAAATCCATATTGTCCAGCACAGTCGCGCCGTCCTCGTTTAAGGCTGTGACCTTAAGCACCTTATCGGAACGGTTTGCGGTTATTTCGACGGAAGGGTTTATGTCGATATCTATTATGGAGTCCGTCATCAGGTGATTTGTATATCCGAAGGCGGCGAATATGCAAATCGCAACAGAAGCGACGAGAGCCGCAAATTTCGGGAAAAGGCGGGTCACACTCGAATTGTTATTCTTTCTTTCTTCTTGCATTAATATTATCTCCGTTTTTCTACCCGGATGCGCTTTTTCGTAAGCATTCATTTGGGAAAAATCGGGGGAAATATCCTCCAGAGCGCCTTTTAATGAAGCTAATATTTCTTTTTGTTTCACGATATTCCTCCCTTACGCATTTCTTTTTTAAGCTTATGTATCGCACGGCTGTATTTGCTTAAAACCGTCGAAAGCTTAAGCCCTGTTATTGCCGCTATCTGAGAATGTTTCATTCCCTCCACGGCGTGCAGCATCACTATTGCCGCCTCCTGTTCGTCCAACACCCTCATGGCTGTCTCAAGCACCATTTTATCCTCGGCCCTTTTTATCCCGCTGTAATCCGACATTGCTTCTTCAGGGTCAAGTGCGGTTTCCCGTTTTTTCTTTCTGAGCATCATCAGACATTCGTTTTTCAAGATGGTTATTATCCAAGCCATGGGTTTACCCGCGCTTTTGTAAAGATGGGCGTTGTGTTTGATTTTCAGATAGGCTTCGTGTACGGCATCCTTTGCATCTTCGGGGTTTTTTATAATTGAAAGGGCATAGGCGAACATTGCTTTATGCGAGGCTTCGTAAAGCTCTCCGAAGGCTGCGGTATCGTTGCCGGCAATTCGCACCATAAGCTGTTCGTCAACATCTATCAGGTGTTTTTCCCGCAGTGAACTTTCGGAAGGCTCTAAGACACTGTTTAAAAGTAACATTCATTGCCCCTTTCACCCCTATAATGCACAATGGGGAAGATTTATTGCAATTATTTTTAATTTTTGCAATAAATCTTTATTGCGTTTGTTTGCAAAAGTTTTTTGTAAGATCGGCTTCGGGCTTTATGCCTTGGCTTTTCGCTTGTAGTATAATATAATCGCAGGAAATAACAAGATACTTGACGAATAAATCTTTTGGCCGATATGCCTTATTAAATGAAAGGAAATATCAAAACCGAAGAAATGAGCCGCTCCGGATTAAAATCGGAGGCGGAAATCTCGGGGGTTTAACCTTCGGCTGCATTCCCTTCGGACTATGCAAAGGAAATGGAAATTACTTTAACGCATTATCTGATAATATGTCCCATGGTATTTTTAGCGGGCTTCATTGACGCCATAGCGGGAGGGGGCGGGTTGATTTCCCTGCCTTCCTACATAATGACCGGTTTGCCCGCCCAGATAGCCATAGGCACGAACAAACTCAGCTCGGGCATGGGAACGGCTCTTGCCACTTATCGCTACAACAAAAGCGGCTACATAAATTGGAAGCGGGCAATACCCTGCATATTGGTTTCCCTCATCGGTTCCGCCATTGGGGCAAATTTAAATCTTCTTGTGGACGACAGGGCATTTAAGATTTTTATGCTCTTTATCATACCCCTAAGCGCCTTTTATATGCTCAAAAGCCGCCCCCTCGAGGGTAAAAGGGAAGCTTATCCGGAGGGGAAAACTCTTTTGGGCTGTATTGCAATCTCCCTTTTAATAGGCGTATACGACGGCTTTTACGGCCCCGGCACGGGTACATTTTTGATGCTTGCCCTCACCGGAATTTCCCATATAGGCCTTAACGATGCGGCGGGGATAACCAAGGCGGTTAATTTGACCACAAACATCACCGCGCTGACCGTTTATCTGCTCAACGGCTCCGTGATACTCCCCCTCGGCTTGACAGCGGGCGCTTTCAGCATAGCCGGAAACTACATAGGCACGAAATTCTTCTCAAAGAAGGGGGCGGATTTTGTTAAGCCCGTGGTGATAACGGTGCTTGTGATTTTCTTTGTAAAACTGATAAAGGAGCTTTTCTTCTAAAACGATGAAATCAAAAAAACAAAGGGAAAGCACATTGAAGCTTTTCGACGGACTTTCAGCCCGGGTTATCAGAAAGGATGTTAAGTACATACGGCTGAGGCTTTTGCCCCCGAAGGGAGATATTCTCATAAGCGCTCCTTTTTATGCCACCGATGCCCAACTGAAGGATTTTGCCGCTTCGAAAATGAAATGGATAAAAGATAAAAAATACTTATTCGCCCAAAGAGCCGAAGCCCAATTCGACCCCGAGGAGAATATGCTTTTATGGGGTAAGCTATACGGGATAAAGACAATAAGGGGAAAACGAAACGGGGTGCAAATCATTGGGGAAAATATTTATGTCACCCTCAATGAAACAAGCTCCCCCGAGGACAGGGATTATATTTTTAAGGAATACCGCCGAGTTTTATTGGTTGAAAAAGCCCTTGAACTTCTCCCCCATTGGGAAAAGCTAACGGGGCTTAAATGCCTGCAACTTCGCACGAGGGACATGAAAACCCGCTGGGGAACCTGCAACAGCGCCGCCGGCAGGATATGGCTAAGCCTTAACCTCACCCAAAAGAGCTTGGAGTGCCTTAATTATATATTGCTCCATGAATTGATCCATATAAAGATTCCCAATCACGGCGCGGATTTTAAAGCGGCCATGGGACATTATATGCCCGAATGGGAGAGGATAAAAAAGCTTCTGAACGAATGAAACCATTCGTAAAGGCAGTGTTAAGCCGATTAACGGGGATTTTCCGCACTGTAACCATTAAAACCGACCTAAAATAAAGCGGCAGTACACCCCGGGCGCACTGCCGCTTAAATAATCAGACTTCTCCGAAAATGTCAATTTGCGAATAGTCCACCGATGCAAGGCGCTCATCGGCCTGCCGAATATTCTCCGCGATCGTATGGGGGCTGACTCCCGCCAATCTGACCGCTATTGTGGAAAGGAAGTCTATGAGTTCCTTATTCAAAAGTCCCGTTTGCGTATAGAGGGAATCTATCAAAAGAAGCTCCCTTCTTGCTCCCAACTCCGCCAACATCAATCTATGGAAAAGATTTTCGCTGATGTCTATATCGAAGTGCTTAATAATCTCCCATATATCGTCCCGGGAGAGTTCATCGTTTAATTCAAGGAGGCCGTCCTCCAATATCTCCTTAAGCAGTCTTTTCCCCGATTCGCTCGAAAAGAGCGAATTGAAGAATATCCTTGTGCAGATAATATGCGCCAGCAGGGCATTTTCCCTGTGGTTCACAATATTGTTATCCACATATTCCCTTATTTGGGCGAGAAAATCCTTATACATTCTTATGAGCAGTTCGTTTTTTTTGTAATAATAATTCACCAAGCCCACAGGCACATTCGCTCCCCCGGCGATGTTGCCGATGGTGGCCTTGTGATAACCTTTGCTCTTGAATTCCCGCCTCGCAGAGGCGAATATTCGCTCCCTTGTTTCAATACCTTTTTTGTAATTTCCCATTTCTACCCCACTTTGATTTAATACAACCGGACCCCTGCCGGTTTATTCGATTGTTGTTATTGTTATAATACACTCAATTAAAGCTGAATTCAATACTTTTTTACCAATTTTTTAAGAAAATATCCGTATAAAATACTGTAAAAGCATTAACTTTCCTCAGATATTAACTTTTAAACAAAAAATGACAGGGCGCTTCGTTGCCCGCAAAGCGCCCAGTCATTCGGCAGTTATAAATTAAAAGGGGAAAAATCTCTATTGCATTTGCATTTTAGTGTATCTACCTTAACTCAAGCTTTAAAAAACACATATTTATTAACTTTTTCGTAAAAATATTTACCGCACGACAGTAAACCGGGAAAAGCAACTTCTCTATTTGCTCCAAACAATAAAAAGGAATCCTCTTAGCATTAACTTTTGGCTTCGGAAAGAGATGCTCTCGCTCGGAAACCCTTAAATATCTGTCTGTTGAAAGGAAAGTCTGCCGGAGCAAGTCGTGCCGTTTATGGGTTAAGACGAATTGTGCGGGTTGTTTTATGAAACTGCTTGACAATGCCGCATCACAAGCGATAAAGCCCTTTTATTAAATGTCGGCTCTGTTACTATCTTTTCGATAAAGCAAAAAAACTACAAGAGGCTGTTTCGCACATGGTAAATAAAACCCCAACGACATAAAAAAGTGAACATAACCCACGGCTCAACTTCCCATCAGCCGAAACACGAAAAGCCCACCCCGACCGTGAAAAGTAATTCCGTGCAGAGAAAATGCTTACAGGCGGAAGTTTATTGACATTATTATGATTCGGTGGGTGGAGATGGCTCTATTATCGGTATTTTTCTCCCCTTTCGTAGGGGTGACGGGTTTTATTTCTTCGCCCATCTCACCGGAGTTCCGATTAACCCCATAATGCCGCCAATCAATCGGGGGCGTATATCGGTTTGTGCGTTACCATGCCCCACAACCTCTGCACTCTTACGGGGCAAGGGGGAAAATATGGTATAATTCATGGGAATGGTGAGGGGGATAAAAGATGAGCATATATATCAAATCCGTCAATATAAGCGGGGAAATACCCGAGGGGGAATATATATCTTCCCTTAATGCGGTGAAAAACCTGAAGAAGATGGGAAGCCTTCCTTTTAAAAAGAGTGTAACCTTCTTTGTTGGCGAAAACGGAATAGGTAAATCCACATTGATAGAAGCCATTGCGATAAACGCCGGTTTTAACCCGGAGGGGGGCAGCAGGGATTTTAATTTTTCCACCGTCTGTGCCAACTCACGGCTTTACGATTATATAAGTCTTGACAAGGGCACCCTCAGAGCTGTGGACGGTTTCTTTTTGCGGGCTGAAAGCTTCTTCAATGTGGCGAGCAACATCGACACATTGAACAGCGAAAAACCCGGGCTTCTCGATAGCTACGGAGGGATTTCCCTGCACGAGCTTTCCCACGGGGAGGGGTTAATCGCTCTGGTGAAAAACCGTTTTCGCGGAAAAGGGCTTTATATTTTAGACGAACCGGAGTCCGCCCTTTCCCCGACGGGGTTGATTTCCCTGATGATTTTGATGAAATCCCTCGTCAAGGACGACTCCCAATTCATCATTTCCACCCATTCCCCCATTCTAATGACCTTTCCCGATTCTACTATTTATGAATTGACCGACGGGGGGATTAATTCCGTTAAATACGATCAAACCGAGCATTTCCTCCTGACGAAGCAGTTTCTCGATTCTCCCGAAAGAATGTTGAAATACATTTTCGGGGAATAACCTTTTTAGCGATCTGTAAGCTGTGCCGTGAAACCCTGCTCGGGGTCGCCGCTTAGGATTAAGGCCTGTTTTGTGTTTAAAGCGGCCTTAACGGGGATTTTCTCCCCTGCGCTCAACTCGCTTTGATCCTCCGTGACGGCGAATACGAAGATTTCCATTTCCGAAATATCGCTTCCTTCCTTGAAATCGCCTTTGAGGTATTCGTCATGAAAGACTTCCCCTTTTCTTATTTCGGAATTATCCGCATAGCCCATAAAGCGCCCGCCCATAGGCTCGCCGCCGATCAAATATTCTATGTGTACCCCGTATACCCCTTTGCCTTGCACGGTAATTTCCAAAACGAAGCTATCCAAGGGCAACCCCGTCATTTCAGACTGCTTAACGAAACCGCAGGAACCCAAGCACATCGCCGTAACTAAAGCCCAAACAATAAATAATAACCTTCTCATTTTTCCTCCCAAGCTTTTATCAGCCTAACAGAATATATCACCTACCCCCTGCGTTTGTCAATATTTATTTATTGTTTCTCGATATATATTGATTGTTATTCGCTATTCGGCGGCCTGTTTAATGCCTTTTTCTTCGAGACACTGAAGATAAGATTATAGCGCACAAAAGTCAAACACAAATGCAACCGACCTATCGCCCAAAACTTTTTACTTTAAAGAATGATTAATCGCATCGTATCTTACAAAGTATTATAAACCGTACTTATTCAGACCCGATTACATGAAAAAAATGCAATATCGGGGTTATGGTCATAATGCTCAAAAATCTCATTAAGCCACCGACCTATCTTTCCAAAAACTTCGATAAAGCATTGTTTTAGCATCTTTTGGTGTCTCCCAAAGATAGAAGATGCTTATATGTCAACCCTGTTACTTTGAAAATGATAACTGGGCAAAATTGCTTCATTATTCTTATTTTGCCGTGTGTTCCTGTTGCGGGTGGCTACATACGACGATGTTACGCAAGCGAATTATACGGTGTACCTTATCGCCAATGTTTTATATCGCAAGCGAATGGTGCGGCGTCGCCTTATATTTCCTGTTATACCGTTTTTCTTGAACGAATCAATTTGAATGAATAAATATGGCAAGAGTATAATCATTGATCTTATTGTGCGGTAAGCTCCCGTTAGGTTCAGTTGGTGTTGCATATCGCCATGCGAATGTGTATTGCCATGGAATTCATAAAAAACTCACATTGTCCTTATTGATAAACTAACGGTGTTAGTATATAATTGAATCATTATGCTAACAGCGTTAGTATATGCGGACTGTCGGATTTTTAACCGAGTTCCGCACAAGGGCAATAATGCCGAAAGCATTACCGACTTAAAAGAAATACCGATTTTATATGCTTCGGAAATTATCTCCGAATTATTTTCGGAGGGTAACTTTCGATAAGCGAAAAAATTCCTTTGATAATTATTATCGGGAACAAGCAAAAGAGAGAATACCTCAAAATACACACCCAAAAGGAGGCTTTATGGCGCGAAGGGGTTTGAACAACGAGAATATTATGGAGGAAGCCACCTTGTTTGTGCAGGAGAAGGGCTTCGACAATTTTTCCTTAAGGGAGCTTGCCCACAGGCTGAATGTGAAGCCCGCCTCCCTATATAACCATATCGACGGGATAGACGCCATAAACCTTTCTGTGGGCGCCACCGCCGCAGGCAGGCTTAAGCAGGCTATGATTTCCGCCATGCTTTCAAAAGGACGAAGGGAGGCTCTGCGCGCCGCGGCGAAGGCTTTCAGGGATTTTGCGCTGGAAAACCCGGAGCTGTATAAAGCGATAATAAGACTGCCCTCCATGAAAAGCGACAAGGCGCGCGAGGCTTTGCACGATTGTTTCGAGCCGCTTAAGGAATGTGTGGGCCGATTCATAGAAGATGAGGCGATGAAGCTGAATTATTACCGCACCATAAGGGCCTTGATCCACGGCTACACCGCATTGGAGGAAAGGGGCTTCATGAGAGTAAACCTCACCCCGCCGAACGACAGTTTTGAATGGGCTGTGGAAAGCCTTTTAACACAAATGGAAGCAAATGCAGACAAGGAAGAAACGACATGAAAAAATATTGGAAATATGTTAGCAGATATAAAATATACTTTATTTTGGGGCCTTTGTGCATGATAATCGAATCCATGGGGGAAATCGTTCTCCCTTATTTGACTGCGGATATAATCAATGTCGGCACGGTAAACGGGGATATACCCTATATAATCCAAGCGGGGCTTAAAATGGCGGGAATATCGCTTATCATGCTCTGTGCGGGGATAGCGGGGAGCTGGTTTGCCATAAACGGCGCTTCCCGTCTGGCGGCGGATTTAAGGAAGGATGTTTTTGCCAGAATACAGAAATTTTCCTTTTCAAATATAGATAAATTCTCCACAGGAGCGCTTATCACAAGAATAACCAACGACATCACCCAAATACAATCCTTCACCCAAACCATGCTCCGCACCACCTTCCGAGCGCCCATAATGCTCATAGGCTCAATGGTGATGGCTGTGGTGATGTCCGGACAGCTTGCGGGGGTGATAGGGATAGTGGTGCCTGTGCTGACTGCCTTGACCTATATCTTAATTCTCATCGCCTCCCCCCGTTATACCGTCATGCAATCCAAGCTCGATGCCTTAAACTCCGATACCCAACAAACCATCACCAATATAAGGGTGATAAAATCCTTTGTTTCCGAGCAGTACGAGAAGGAAAAGTTCGGCGGGATAAACGACGAACTCACGGAAAAAAGCACCCATGCCCTGAAGGTGATGATTTGGCTTCGCCCCATTTCCCGTTTGGCTATCAATATCACGGTCATTGCGGTGCTATGGATAGGGGGCAATCATGTCACCACCGGGGAGATAGCTCTGGGAACCCTCACCGCATTCATAGGTTACTTAAATCAGATATTAAACTCCCTTAATACCCTTGCCAATGTACTTTTGAGGGCTTCACGGGCTTCCGCCAGCGACAAGCGCCTCGCCCAGGTGATGAATGAGACCATTGATTTAACGGACGATGAAGCCGCATTCCCCGATAAGCAGGTGGAAAGCGGGGATATCGAATTTAAGAATGTCACCTTCCGCTATTTCAAACACAACAGGGAAAAGGTGCTGGACAACATAAGCTTTTCGGTGAGATCCGGGCAGACCGTGGGCATAATCGGTTCCACGGGTAGCGGCAAGACCACCTTGACTTCCCTTATCCCCAGACTGTACGACGCCGATGAGGGCGAGGTTTTGGTGGATGGGGTTAATGTGAAGGACTATTCCCTTTACAATTTAAGGGAAAGCGTTTCGATGGTTTTGCAGGTAAACACCCTTTTTTCGGGAAGCGTTGAGGAAAACCTGCAATGGGGGAACGAAAACGCCACCCTTGATGAAATAAAGGAAGCCTGCCGAATAGCCAGAGCCGATGAATTCATCGAAACATTCGAGGGAGGTTATTCCCATATGATCGAGCAGGGAGGGCGCAACCTTTCGGGGGGTCAGCGACAGCGGCTTTGCATTGCGAGGGCGCTCCTGAAAAAGCCCAAGATACTTATTTTGGACGACTCCACCAGCGCAGTGGACACCGCCACGGAAGCGATGATTCGGGAGGGCTTGAAAACCGCATTGCCTGATGCCACGAAGATAATCATAGCCCAGAGGATAACTTCGGTGATCGGCGCAGACATAATAATCGTCATAGACGAGGGGAAGATCGATTCCATGGGCAATAACAGCGAATTGATGATAAATTCCCTTCCCTATCGGGAAATATATTACTCTCAAATGGGAGATAACAAGGAGGAGCGCAATGGATGAAAGAAGGGCTAAACGCCTCGAGGAAAAATATAAGTCAAGTTCAAGCGCACCCCAAAAAAAGCAAATAGAACTCAGGGCAGGGGGCGGCGGAGGCGGCGCGGCGCGCACCAGAGCCATGTCCGGCGCAAAGCCCAAAAACATAGCCCACACAGTAAAGCGGCTGATGGTTTACCTCGCCCATGAAAGGTTCAGGCTTATTCTCGGAATTTTCATAGGCATATTCCACACGGCCGCAATGCTGACGGGAACCTATTCCATGAGGGGCATTATCAATAAATATGTGGCGACGGGGGACGTCGTTAATTTGGCGAAGGCGCTGGGGGTATTGGGAGTTGTATACATACTATCCGTATCCTCCCAAATCATAGCCCAACGCCTGATGCTCTCCCTTTCCCAGAGGACTTTAAGACGCCTTAGGGGGGAGCTTTATTCCAAATTACAGAAACTGCCCGTCAGATACTTCGACACCCATTCCACAGGGGATATAATGAGCCGCTTCACCAACGATGTGGATACCTTGGGGGAACTGCTCAACTCCACCATAATTCAAATAGCCGAAGGGGTTTTGACCTTAACGGGAATAAGCGCGCTCATGCTTTATACAAACCCGCTTTTGGCTCTGGTCACCCTTTTCATCGCCCCGGTGATCATCTTTTCGAGCCGTGTCTTTATCAAGCGGGGCAGAACTCCCTATGCGGCGCAACAACGCTCCTTGGGAATGTTAAACGGCTATGCGGAGGAAATGATAAGCGCCCAGAAGGTGATAAAGGTATTTAACCATGAGGACGCCGCCATGGACGAATTCAACTATATCAACGATACCCTCTGCGAAACACAAATAAAG
This sequence comes from Eubacteriaceae bacterium, assembly GCA_012727485.1. GTDB lineage: Bacteria > Bacillota > Clostridia > Eubacteriales > Anaerofustaceae > JAAYHF01. The sequence goes on along the minus strand of JAAYHF010000171.1, from coordinate 1,561 downwards.
GCCCAATTCCTTTCCTCGATAATGAATCCCTTCACCCATAACCTGTGCAACCTCGATTATGCCCTTACTGCCTGCATAGGGGGGATATTCGTGATAACCGGCGGGTTGGACATCGGCGGACTGACCGTTTTCGTGAACTACACAAGGCAGTTCCAACGCCCCATAAACGAGGTTTCCAATCAGATGAACACCATTTTCTCCGCCCTTGCGGGGACAGAGAGGGTTTTTGAAATATTGGACGAAATTGAGGAAGCCCCGGACATCGACACCGTACCCCTTGAGGTCATCGAAGGAAATGTGGTGTTGGAGAATGTGAGCTTCGGCTATGAAGCGGATAAAATCGTGCTTCACGACATATCGCTTTACGCCAAACCCGGGCAGAAGATAGCCTTTGTGGGGGCTACCGGGGCGGGGAAAACCACGGTGACAAATCTGCTGACCCGCTTTTACGATATTCAGCAGGGCACAATCACCATAGATAATGTGCCGATAGAGAAAATCGACAGGGCATTTCTGCGTAAAAACATCGCCATGGTACTCCAAGACACCCACCTTTTCACAGGCACGGTTATGGAGAATATCCGCTACGGCAGAAAGGAAGCCTCCGACGATCAGGTCATCACCGCGGCAAAGGCCGCCTATGCCCACAGCTTTATAATGAATCTGGAAAACGGTTACGAAACGATGCTGGAAAACGACGGCGCAAACCTTTCCCAGGGGCAAAGACAACTGCTCAATATCGCCAGGGCGGCCATAAGCAATGCGCCGATATTGATTTTGGACGAAGCCACCAGCTCCGTGGATACCCGCACCGAAAAGTACATAGAAAGGGGCATGGACGAACTGATGAAGAACAGAACCACCTTCGTGATAGCCCACAGGCTCTCCACCGTCCGCCAATCCGATGCGATAATGGTACTCGAAAAGGGCAGGATAATAGAGAGGGGCAACCACTTCGAACTGCTCGAAATGGGCGGGGTTTATGCGGATTTGTATAACGAAATAGCCCGGCTTGAATAACGCCGTCGGCTTAATATTTAAAACGCCAATACGGCAAAAGTAAAACACCCGCCTACTGCGGCGGGTGTTTTGCTTTGTTTGTTTTATTTATTTACTTTTTCCTTGAAACGCTTGCCCGCCTTGAATCCGGGAACGGTGGATTGGGCAATCTTGATGGGTTCTTTGGTGCGGGGGTTCAACCCTTCGCGGGCGGCCCTTGTCTTGGCTTCGAAGGTGCCGAATCCGATGATTTGAACCTTTTCGCCGCCGGCCACGGCTTCTTCGATGGTTTCAAAGGTGACATCGAGAACTTCCGCCGCCTGCTTCTTGGTTAGATTCACAGCCTGTGCAACTTTTGCAATTAAATCCTGTTTGTTCATATATGATCCTCTTTTCAATTATATTCCGCGGGTATTATACCATACCCCCGCCTGTAATAAAGCATTACGCTTAATTAAACCGCAAATATATGGGGCGAGGGGCATTATTCGGCGGAATATTATCCGAAAGGGTCGCTATATACTTGGAATTTGCGAATAATTCAAGATTGGCGGGGGGGGGG
>JAAYHF010000170.1 GCA_012727485.1 Eubacteriaceae bacterium | reverse complement strand
CAATTTCGTGCTGACCCTCCCCGCATTCGTGGTGGGCGGCTTCTATTTCAAAACCGAACTGCTTTAAGGTCATCACCATATCCTTGCGGGCCTGCTCCCCCTTGTCCACGGGGGCCAAATCGAAATAGGCGGCCTTGTCGTTGGTGTCAAGGGTGGTGGCGCCCGTCGCATCGGTGTTGAAAAGATAGAATTCACATTCCGGGCCCACATTCATCGTATAACCCATTTCGCTGGCCATTTCAATGGCGCGCCGCAGAATGTTGCGGGGGCAACCCGAGAAGGGCTTCCCGTCGGAGTTATATGTGTCGCATATAAGGCGGGCTTCCACCGCCGGGGTGTTTTTAGTCCAAGGGTATATCTCAAAGGTGCTTAAATCCGCCCTAAGGTACATATCCGATTCTTCTATGCGGACAAAGCCGTCCACCGAGGAGCCGTCAAACATTATTTCGTTGTTCAATACCTTATCAAGCTGTTCCACCGTGACCGCAAGGTTCTTCATGGTGCCCACCAAATCGGTGAACTGCAAGTTTATGAATTCTATTTTATTCTCTGCTATTATTCTTCTGATGTCCTCTTTGGTGTTTATGCCTTCCATCTTTTCCCCTTAATATGAATTTTATATGTTATTATACATCATTTCGCCCTACAATCAAGTAAAAATACACATGGGTTAATTCTCAAAGGGCAACAAACGGAAGTTATAATCCCAAATCAATACAAAGCATCGGACTTTTATCCATTGAACTTCCCCCATCTAAGTCGGTTACTGTCAGCCACAAGGACAAACGATCCCTTTTATACCGCGACAGCGCCCGATAATAACAAAGAACCTTTTTCGCTACTGCCTTTTCGCCTTGCCGTGATTCATTCCTTCATATATACATCGGCTTATTCTAAGCTATATTGCTTTTACGGATTGCCAAGTAAGATTTCCACCCTCCCCGAAGCCCTTCCGCGAAACCAATCGAAGAAGAATTTGATATAATGTTTCCATAAACGGAATATGCCAACAAATCGAAACAAAATAAAAAATTACCCGAAAAGCGAAACCCCCGTCGGAAAAATACGGGTTATAGGGTGAAGGCACTCCGGAGTGAAAAATGGAAGATGAAAAAATAATAGATTTGTTATTTGAAAGAGACGAAAAAGCCTTAAGCGCCCTCAAGGACAAATACGAAAAATATCTGAATAAGACAGCGCTTAATATCTTAGGGGATCTTACCGAGAGCGAGCAGTGCGTAAACGACGCTTATCTGGCGGCATGGAACACCATTCCCCCGAACAATCCCGAATATCTGACGGGATACCTCGCAAAGCTCGTCAGAAACATATCCATAGACTCTTTGCGAAGATCCCTGAGCCAAAAGCGCAGGGCGGGGCAATATGCCCTTTGTCTGGAGGAGTTGGAGGAATGTGTGCCCGGGGGAGAATGTCCCTCGGCGCATTATGAAGCCCGGGAGCTATCCTTTGCGATCGAAAGGTTTCTTAACGGGGTGAGCGCCGAGGCAAAGGAAATATTCATCGCGAGATATTTTTACATCAAACCGCTGAAGGAAATCGCCGAGGACGAGGGCAAAAGCACGCAGGCGGTAAAAAGCACGCTCTTTCGCACAAGGGCGGCGCTTAAGACATTTTTGGAAAAGGAAGGTTATGATATATGAAAACGGAAAAATTAATGGACGCCATCGGTATGTTGGACGAAAAACAGCTTATCCCCGACACCCCCCAAAGGAAGTCGCCGAGGAAAAAACCGATCGGGCGAATCGCTTTGCGCTGGGCGGCGGCGGCGCTTTGCCTTTGTTTTATGGCGGGGGTGGTGTTGATTAACCCCTCCAAGGCAAAGGGAAATACGATAAGCGAGGCCGAATATCCCACCTCGGTCCCCTTCCCCTTTGAGGAAGATTTCACCGACGAGGCGGGGCAGATGGACTACGAAGCTTACAGCGAAGCCTACGACAAGTGGTACGCCTCCCTTGAAAACTCAAGGAATCTTGACCCAACCCACAAAGCCGCCTTCGACGGCTTCTTCAAGAACACCCTTTCGGAATTCATAGGCGGCGAAACGGAGGAAAACCGCATTTATTCGCCGCTGAATGTCTATATGGCCCTGAGTATGCTCTCGGAGATAACCGACAATCAAACGAGGAGCCAAATACTCTCCCTGCTTTGCAACGACGAGATTTTATCGCTCGAAGAATGCGCAAAACAGCTTTGGGACCGCAACTATATGAACGACGGCGCTTCAAGCTGTATTCTCGCCAATTCCTTCTGGTTAAGCGATGATATGGATTATAAGAAAGCGACCCTCACGAAATTGAGCGAGCTTTATAAAGCCTCCGCATTCTGCGGCAAAATGGGCACCGAAAGCTACGATAAATCCCTGCAAAATTGGCTGAATGAGCAAACCGGGGGGCTTTTGGAGGAAAGCGTCAAAAACGCCTCCATGTCTAAGGATACCGTCATCGCCTTGGCAAGCGCCATATATTTCAGGGGTAAATGGCAACATGAATTTTATGAGCAAAACAATACCACCGGTAAATTCGCCGCCCCTGCGGGCGAGGTAAACTGTGAATACATGAACGAACGCAGGGTTAGGGAGGTATATTTTTCGGAGGATTTCACCGCCGTCGCAAAACAGCTCACCACCGGGGGGGATATGTGGCTTATCCTGCCCGATGAGGGTGAAAGCTTGAATTCCATACTTGCGGGCGATGAATTGACTAATCTCATCACCTCCCCGGATAACTGGGAAAACACAGCCGAAAGATTGGTGAATCTTTCCCTGCCCAAATTCGATGTTTCCTCCGATATGGATATAAGCGAGCCCCTCAAAGCCCTTGGGGTTAAGGACGCCTTTGAACCCGATATATCCGATTATTCGCCGCTGAGCGAGCAAGCGGATCAAATATTCCTGAGCAAGGCAAACCACGCCGCCCGGGTCAGCGTTGACGAAAAGGGCTGTACGGCGGCCGCCTACACCCTGCTTATGATGGAAACCACGGGCATAATGGAAGCCGAAAGCATGGATTTCATTTTGGACAGACCCTTCATCTTCGCCGTCACCTCCCCGAACGGCTGTGTGCTTTTCGCGGGAACGGTTTATAATCCGAATTAAGCGATTAAATCAATAAGACAAAACGACCAATCCCGCCCGATGGGTGAAATAAACCCGGGGCGGGATTGCGTTTGTTTACGGAGGATAGCCCAATTAAGGTT
>JAAYHF010000169.1 GCA_012727485.1 Eubacteriaceae bacterium | reverse complement strand
GGGGTGGGGGCGGGGAGGATCCATTCGCTTTTCGAGAAGGCGGAAAAGAAGCGCCCCTGCATTATATTCATAGATGAGATTGATGCCATTGGGGTTCAGCGCAACACCGACAACAACTCGGAGAGGGATCAGACCCTAAACCAGCTTCTGATAGAAATGGACGGCTTCGTGGAAAACGAAGGCACCGTTGTGCTTGCCGCCACCAACAGAATTGATATGTTGGACAGGGCTTTGCTTCGCCCGGGCAGATTCGACCGGCAAATTTATATCGGCAACCCCCATTTGAAGGCGAGGGAAGCCATATTGGAGCTTAATTTGAAGAATAAACCGGTGGATAAGACGGTCGATGTGAAAAGAATAGCCACCAAGACCAACGGCTTAAGCGGCGCTCATTTGGCAAATATCGTGAATGAATCCGCCCTTTTGGCCATTCGCAAGCAGAAGGACAAGATAAGCAACGATGAATTGGAGGAAGCCTTGGTCAAGACCACGGCGGGGCTTAAAAATAAAGATATGGTGATAAGCGATGCGGAAAAGCTCACCATAGCCTTCCATGAATCGGGTCACGCTCTTGCGGAAACGGTTTTCGGCGGGAAATACCCGGATATGATAACCGTTGTACCCCACGGCGCTTCTTTGGGCTTCACAATGGCAGACAGCACCGGCGAAAACACCCTTCTGACAAAGGAGGAGCTGATGGACAGGATATGCGTTTTGCTTGCGGGCAGAGCCGCCGAGGAGAATGTTTTTTCAACGGTCACCACAGGCGCCCAAAACGATTTGGAGCGGGCGAACTCTCTGGCGGAAGATATGGTTTGCACCTACGGAATGAGCGCCAAATTCAACAACAGGGTCTTTCGCAGGGAAGGAATTCACCCCCTCGGAGCGCAAATGGATATGGAGATAAGCTCTATCATCAATTCCTGCTATGAGAAGACGAAAAATCTGCTCAAGGAAAACGAGGTTTCCCTGAGCAGATTGTCAAAGGCTCTTTATGAAAATGAGGTTTTAAGGAAAAGCGATATAGAATCCCTTATCGGCCTTGTCAGTTTTGGCCAAAGTAATTGTTAACCACGGTTCTGGCTTCGCCTATCATATAAAGAGAACCGGTGAAGGCATATATCTCATCTTTGGCGTTGACATCGATCTCGCCCATAATGTCTTGGAAGCTGTCCAAGGATTGAACGGGCAGGGAGGGGTCAACATTATGAACCATTTTTGCCATTTCAGCGGATTGGATAGCTCTGCTGGGGTCGTCGGGAGTCAGGGTGTAGACCTTCTTTGCGATGGAGCAAAGAAGCCTGATGGAGTCGTCCACAGCCTTATCGTTGAGCATACCGTAGAAAAGCACCACTTTCTTTCCCGGGAAATAGGTCTTGATGCTGTTCGTGAAAACGGTTATTCCTTCGATGTTGTGGCCGCCGTCTATTAAGATAACCGGGTCTTTGTGCAATACTTCGAATCTGCCGGTGAAGGCAACCTTATTCAGACCTTCCTTGATGGCTTCGGGGGTGATGTTCCAGCCCTTGCCCTTTAATATTTCGAGGGTGTTCAGAACATTCAGGCAGTTGTAAACCTGATAGTTGCCGATGAGAGCCAGCTTAAATTCGTCTATTCCGAGAATTGAGTCTTTCCTTTTATACTTCACGATCTGTCCGGAAATGTCGTGGGAGATAAGCTCAATATCGTTGGGGTCGCAAAGGTGCATTCTCGCATTCATGGAATCCGCCTTTGCCTTTATGACGGGAACGGTTTCGGGGGGAACAAGTCCGTAAACGCTGACATCGCTGTTTTCCTTTATTATTCCGGCCTTTTCTCCCGCTATCTTTTCAATGGTGTCGCCCAGATACTGCTGATGCTCCAAGCTCAGCGAGCAAATGACTTCGGCTTCCGGGTCGGGGCAGGTATTGGTGGCGTCCATTCTGCCGCCCATACCGACTTCGAATACGATTATATCCACTCCCTCGCGCCTGTAGTAATTATAGGCTATTGCGGTTATGACCTCAAATTCGGAGGGGCAGTCATATCCCTTTGCCACCATTCTGTCTATGGCTTCCTTTATCAAGGTAGTGTTTTCGGCAAGGTCGTCATCGGGAATGGGGTTTCTGTTGATTTGGATTCTTTCGTTGAACCTTTCCAGATAGGGGGAAATGTAGAGCCCGGTCTTGTAGCCGGCGCACTGTAAAACAGTGGCTATCATGGCGCAGGTTGAACCTTTTCCGTTACTGCCCGCCACATGCACATACTTCATTCCGATATGGGGATCTCCCAGCTCATGAAGAAGAATGGTGATATTCTCAAGACCCAATTTTCTGCCGAACTTGTGAGTGTTTTCAATAAAGTCCAGCGATTCCTGATAATTCATCTGTTATTCCTTTCGGGTTGAATTGAATTTATGAGATTATTATATCATACCGCAAATAAAAACGGAAAATTTAACATAAATATAACCCGGAAAGAGGTCATTATGAGTAAATATACCTATGTCATGCCCTATGTACCCCTGAAAACGGGGTTAATCGAAGCGAAAGAAACTGTAAAGCCAAAGGAAAATACCATTTCCGAAAAGCCCAAGGTTCGCCATGAGGTTCAGGTGGAAATGTTGGAAAAGCTCATTTCCGCTGTGCTGAACACCCTCTCATTGCTTTTGGAAAAAAACGGCGTGGCCTTTGAATTGTTGGACAGCGAATTATCCGAATATTACACGCTAAAATCCCCCGGGGATATGTTATAATCAAAGAAAAACCCGGAGGAATCATGTCCACACCACATAATACGGCGAATTTAGGAGATTTTGCCAAAACAGTCCTCATGCCCGGAGATCCGATGAGGGCGAAATTCATAGCGGAAACCTTTTTGGATAATGCAAAGCTCGTCAATAATGTCAGAGGCATAAACGGTTACACAGGCTATTACGGCGCAAAGAGAGTATCCGTCATGGCCTCGGGAATGGGTATGCCTTCTTTGGGTATTTATGCCCATGAGTTATTCACCCAATACGGAGTGGAGTCCATAATAAGAGTGGGAACGGCGGGCGGTTACAGCGAGAAGGTAAAGGTGAGGGACATCGTCCTCGCCATGGGAGCGAGTACAAACTCCGCCTGGGCCGATCAATACGGTTTAAAAGGCACCTTCGCCCCCCTTGCAGATTTTGACTTACTGCTCAAGGCAAAGGAAGTTGCCGATAAGCTGAAGGTGCGTTACACCGTGGGCAATATATTATCCAGCGATATTTTCTATGAGCCACAGGGTACTTGGCAATCTTGGGCTAAGATGGGAGTATTGGGGGTGGAAATGGAAACCGCCGCCCTTTATATGATAGCCGCCCAAACGGGCAAAAAGGCCCTTTCGGTTTTGACTATCAGCGACCATTTCATTTACACCGCGGACGAAACCACCAGCGAGGAGAGGGAAAAAACCATGACGGATATGATGAAGATCGCTTTGGAGATTGCGGAGGAATAGGGCTTCGAATAATGGCGAATATGCTCAGCGCCCCGGGGTATTGACTTTACCCGGGGCGCTTTAAACCTTATTGCCCGTTTTCCATGCTTTTATACATATAAAGAATATGCTCTGCCCTCTCAAACCCGTTCTTTTCGTAAAAGGCGGGGGCGAAGGAATGGCGGTTGGTGGTGAGGGTGAAGCCCGCAAGGGCTTTTTCTTTTATGTATTCCTCCCCGGCTTCAAGCAGGGCGCTGCCGTAACCTCGCCTTTGCATACTCGGAAGAACAAACATTTCATCTATGAAAAGCTCGCTGTTGTTCCACCATATTTTTTCATGACAAAACATAGCCGCGCATATTTCCCTGCCACCGCCCTCGTTTTCAATTTCGCAAACGAAACCCAAGAACTTTTTCGCTTCGAAATAATCCGTCAGGTAAGCCTCGGAGGTCTTTTCATTCCAGCGGCACTGCCAAAGGGGGTTGTTGTAAACCTCCCTCATTATGGCGGCGCAGGCGGGAATGTCCTCTCTTTCAATCCTTCTTATCATCTTTTTCCTTCTTTGGATTTTTATATTGATACAATGTAAAAAAGCCGCATGGTGTGCGGCTTTTGAAAGTTAATAAACGAAATCTCCGGGATTGAATTTCATGAAGTCAAATCCCGTATCGGTGAGGGAGGCTATTTCTCGGGTAATGTCGTCCATCATCAGGGAAAAGGCCATTTGCGCCTGAATGAATTCATTCACTTCCCCTATGGAACTCACCGAGGCATATAAATTATTGAAATTATCTATCCTATCCTCATCGGGCTGACGGCCAAGCATCTTCATTGCCGAAAGCTCGATTTGTGCGGCGAGAAAATCCCTTATCATGGATTCGTATAATTCGTTTCCGCTGACAGCCCTTGCCGCCGCCATATATCTTTTATATTGTTCGCTTTGTCTTACTGCCCCCGTCAGTTCGTGCAGTTTATCGTATACCTGCATATCAGTCCACCTTCAACACGATGGGCATGACCACGGGCTTACGCATCGTCTTTCCGAAAAGGTAGGAGTCAAGGGTGGATTTGAGGGAACTTTTAATATCCTGAAGACTGGCGGATTCCCCTATCTTTTTAGCTATCAGCTCGGCGGAAATTTTCTTTGCTTCGTTGAGCAGATCCGCACTGCCCCTCATGTAAATGAAACCTCTGGAAAGAATGCTCGGCCCGGCCAAGATCCCCTTGGAATCTATGGTGGCGGAGACTATGAATAGTCCCCCCTCGCTGAGCTTTTTCCTATCGCGCAGAACGATTGAGCCGATGTCGCCTATGCCGGAGCCGTCCACAAGGGTTATCCCCACATTCAGGCTCTCCACAATCTTTGCGCCCTCCTGGGTCACTTCCAGCACATCGCCGTTACGCATTATGTTTACGTTTTCTTCCTTCACTCCCAACTTTTTTGCCAAAAGGGAATGGGCATAGAGCATTTTGTATTCGCCGTGGCAGGGGATGAAGCATCTGGGCTTGGTGAGCGCAAGTATCATTTTCAAATCCTCCTGCCCCCCGTGTCCGGAAACATGGACATCGTTCGCTCCCTGATATATGACCTGTGCGCCCTGCTTGATGAGATCGCTTATAACAAAGGCCACGGTCTTTTCGTTACCGGGTATGGGCGTGGCGGATATGATGATATAATCGTTTTCGTTTATCTTGGCCTGACGGTGTTCCCCTGCGGCCATTCTCGAAAGGGCGCTCATGGGTTCTCCCTGGGAGCCGGTGGTCAAAAGCACCAGCTGTTCGGGCAAATATCTGCCTATTTCCGAGGTATCCACCAAAATCGAATCCTTGAATTTGAGGTATTTAAGCTCCTTTGCCACCCCCACCACATTCACCATGCTCCGCCCTATCACCGCCACCTTGCGCTTGTAAAGCTTGGCTGTGTCGAATATCTGCTGAATCCTGTGAATATTGGTGGAAAAGGCGGCTATTATAATCCGCTTCTTATCCGCCTGAGCAAACAGATGCTCGAAAACCCTGCCTATGGTTGATTCCGAGGCAGTGTAGCCCGGTTTTTCCGCATTGGTGCTGTCGGAGATTAAAAGATCTATCCCGCTGATGCCCGCCTGGGCTATTCTGCCCAAGTCTATCTTCTGATTATCCACCGGGGTCAAGTCTATTTTAAAATCCCCTGTGTGGAAAATTGTTCCTCCGGAGCATTTGATGAGCAGGGAAGCGCTGTCGGGTATGGAATGGTTTGTCATCACGAATTCGACGATGAAACCCTTCACGGTTATGATCGAGCCGTAATGCACATTGTTTAGATTGGCTTCGCTTTCCAGCTTATGTTCCGCTATTTTATTCTGCAATAAACCTATGGTGAGCTTTGTGCCGTAGATGGGGATATTGCCGAAGCGCTTAATGAAGTAGGGGATTGCCCCTATATGGTCTTCGTGTCCGTGGGTGAGGAAAAGTCCCCTTATCTTATTGAGCTTGTTATCCAGATAAGAAAAATCCGGAATGACAAAATCAATGCCATACATCTCGTCATCCGGAAATTTTATACCGCAGTCGATAATGATAAGATCATCTTCACATTCAATTACAGTGAAGTTTTTCCCTATTTCTTCCATTCCGCCCAGGGGGATAACCCTGAAACCTTGAGGGGAACGGGGTGTTTTGTTCTGTGTCGTTTGTGTTGTATTTTTTCGCTGTTGGCCTGCCATTTTATTCATCCAATTCTGAGTAGTAGTCAACCACCTTGCCGAATTCCTCGTCGTCCTCTATATCAACAAGATAGCTTTCCCCGTTTTCGTCCTCGTCTAATCTGTAAATGTAGGCTTCATCGTTATCTTCGCTTTCGTAAAGCACTATATACATCTTTCCTTCAAATTCAAATTCCGAATCTATGAAAAGCTCCACTTCCTGCCCCTCGTCATTGATGAGGGTGAGTGTTTCTTCCATTTCTTCTTCTTCGAATTCTTCTTCCATGTTGTTCTTTTCTGTTGTCATTTTTTCCTCTTTCTTAAATGTTTTGGTATCCAAATAACTTTGGAGTATTATCTGCGCCGCAGTTTCGTCTATAAGGTTTCTTTGCTTTTTCCAATTCTTGCCGGCTTCGGTAAGAATTCTCTGCGCCTCTTTAGTTGAAAGCCGTTCATCCCAAAGCATCATCTCGCAGGGGATAAGCGGCTTCATTCTCTCAAATTGTTCCCTTATTTTTGCGCCCTTGCCGCCCTCGCTTCCGTCCATGCTTATCGGATAACCTATAAGCAAAAGACCGACATTTTTCTGTTCGATCAGCTTTTTAATCTCATCGATATCCTGCATTTCCCCCCGGGAAACAATAACCCCGGCGGCTTGGGAAGTTATGCCGAGCATATCACTGACGGCCACTCCGATCCTTTTATCGCCGAGATCAAGGCACATTATTCTTTTTTCAAGCATTTCTCTTTGTTTTGCGCGCACAAAAACAGCGCAGGGCTGTTTTGCCGCGAAATCATAACTCCTTTAAGTAAAACGAAACCACTTCTTCGAGCAATTCGTCCCTGTCTATTTTTTTAATTATGCTCCTCGCATCCTTGAAGGATGTGATGTAGGTTGGATCCCCGCTCATCAGGTAACCGACTATCTGGTTGATAGGGTCGTAACCCTTCTCCACGAGAGCCTTTTTAACCTGCGCCAGAGAGTTGCTCACCTTCGAATTGCGTTCGGGCGCTATGGAAAATTTTCTGGTCTCTTGAAGTTCCTTGGAATCCATATTCTCATCTCCAAAACTATAATTACTAAAAGTATACTTTATTATCCGCTAATTGCCAAGCGTTAATATAAAAATGGGATATATTTTTCGAATTGAACCCAAATTGCGCTTTCGGATCATCTTTTCGGCAATTTAGCAATGTCTAAACATCCCCCGCCAAAGCGGGGGATGTTTTTCTCTTTTAATTATTAATGAGCTTTAAAGCGATCTCAAGCACTTCCTTTGCCCTTGCGGGGTCTTTGAATCCGGCTTGGGCCATGTCCGGCCTGCCTCCTCCCGAGCCTCCGAGAGCTTGGGAGATTTCTTTAATGAAAGCCCCGCAGTTGAAACCGGCTTGAACCGCGCTTTTGGTGGCGGCGCAGAGCATCACGCCCTTTGCGCCGGAAAAACCGGTGAGTAAAACAACGCCGCAATCCATCTTTTCCCTGAGTTTGTCGCTCATATCCCGCAGGGTAGCCACATCGCTTTCCCCCATGTCGTAAAGGGCGTATTTAATGCCCTTTTCTTCAAATGCCCCGGAGAGAATCTCCCCGGATAAATCCTTGTTGGCAGAATCCTTTAAGGCCTTTATTTCCTTTTGATAGGCATTATTGGCTGAAAGAAGCTCGTTTATCCTTTGGGTTAGGGCGGCGGGGGAAGCTTTGACGGCTTCGGCGGCCTCATCGAGCTGTTCCTTCAGGCGGCAGGCGTATTCGTAGGCGGCTTTGCCCGTCAGGGCTTCAATGCGCCTTATTCCCGCCGCAACCGCGCCTTCGCTTATTATTTTAAACATTCCCGCAAAGCCCGTGTTGCTTAAATGACAGCCCCCGCAAAGCTCCATGGAAAATTCCCCGGCCTTGACCACCCTAACCTCATCGGAGTATTTTTCTCCGAAAAGGGCAGTCGCCCCCGCTTTCTTTGCCTCCGAAAGGGTTGTGGTGAATATTTCGACGGGCAGACATTTGAGTATTTCTTCGTTTACCAGCTTTTCCACCTGCTCAAGCTGTTCGTCGGTGAGCTTTTCGAAGTGGGAAAAGTCGAATCTGAGTTTATCGGCGTTCACTTCGCTTCCCGCCTGATTTACATGAGATCCAAGCACGATCTTAAGGGCTTTGTGAAGCAGATGGGTGGCGGTGTGGTTGCGCTGAATATTCATTCTGTGGGCTTGGTCAACCTTAAGATCAACGGTTTGTCCCAAGGAAACAGACCCCTCGGTCAGCCTCACATAATGGGCGGTCTTGTCGCCGCTTTTCAAGGTATCCGTAACTTCCCCGAACAAGCCCTCTCCCGTGAGGATTCCCATATCTCCCGCCTGTCCCCCCATTTGTCCGTAGAAGGGGGTGGCTTCCGTGATAATCACACATTCGCAGGGGGAGCTGACGCCGTCAACGGATTGGGAATCCGCCACAATACATACCACCTTGGAGGTTTGCTCAAGGCAGTCGTAACCGGTGAAGCGGGTGGCCTTCATTCCCGAAACAATCTCGGTCAGCTCGTCCTTCCAGCCCGCTATGCCCTGAAGCTCATGGGCCTTCTTGGAAGCGGCTTTTTGATTTTTCATCGCCGTTTCGAAGCCGGCGGTGTCCACCGTGACCGAATTTTCCTCGGCTATTTCCATGGTAAGCTCCAGCGGGAAGCCGAAAGTGTCGTAAAGTTTGAAGGCGTCCTCTCCGCCGATGACCCCAATGCCCCGCTTTGCGTTTTCTTCGATCAATTCTTTGAGAAGCTGCTCTCCCCGGGCTATCTTTTCATTGAAATGGGCCTCCTCGACATGGATCATCTTCAATATCATATCCTTGTTTTCGGAAAGCTCCTCATAGGCTTCGTGGGAACATTCGATGACCTTTTCGGCCACCGCTTCCATGAACATTCCCTCGATTCCCAATAGCTTGCCGTGGCGAACGGCCCTTCTTAAAAGGCGGCGAAGAACATAGCCCCTGCCTTCGTTGGAGGGGATAATCCCGTCGGAAAGCATGAAAACGGTACTGCGGATATGGTCGGTTATAACTCTCACCGATATATCTGCGGTTTCGTTGAGGCCGTATTCGACCCGGGACAGTTTACATATATAATCGCGAACATATTTGATCGTATCAACTTCGAAAATGTTGGCCACTTCCTGCACCGCCATCGCCAAACGCTCAAGACCCATGCCCGTGTCGATGTTGGGGTGTTCGAGCCTGTCGTAGGCTCCGTCCTCTTTGCGGTCGAATTGGGTGAAAACGAGGTTCCATACCTCCACAAACCTGTCGCACTCGCAACCGACCTTGCAGTCGTCCTTGCCGCAGCCGTATTTTTCTCCCCTGTCAACATATATCTCGGAACAGGGCCCGCAGGGGCCTGTGCCTATTTCCCAGAAGTTGTCCTCCTTGCCCATGCGGGATATGTGGCTTTCGGGCAGACCGATCACATCCCTCCAAATGGCGTAGGCTTCATCGTCGTCAAGATATACGGTGGCGTAAAGAAGCTCCTTGGGGATATGTACCACTTCGGTCAAAAATTCCCAAGCCCATTGAATCGCTTCTGTTTTGAAATAATCCCCGAAGGAAAAATTGCCCAGCATCTCGAAGAAGGTGCCGTGGCGGGCTGTTTTGCCCACATTTTCGATGTCCGGGGTGCGTATGCATTTTTGGCAGGTGGTTACTCTCTTTCTCGGGGGAGTTTCCTGCCCTGTGAAATAGGGTTTGAGGGGGGCCATTCCCGAATTGATTATCAGAAGGCTTTTATCGTTTTGAGGGATAAGCGAAAAGCTGTTCAGGCGCAGATGTCCGTTTTTGGTGGCAAAATAATCGAGAAACATTTCTCTGAGTTGATTAAGTCCGTAGTATTCCATGATTTCCTCCGAGTATAAATTATAGCACAGTAATGGGCATAACAAACGATTGCATTTATTTTTCCTGAATAAACCGACCCTGTTTGTCAAAGATAATCTCGTCGGGGTAACATAGGCGGACCTTATAAATATTATGTATCGGGGTTCCGATTATGTTGCCGGTAATAATGTAATATTCGGAGATACCTATGATTATCAAACGAGGCGATGTATATTATGCCGACTTAAGTCCCATCGTGGGCAGCGAACAGGGCGGAGTGCGCCCTGTGCTGGTGCTGCAAAACGATGTGGGCAATAAATACAGCCCCACGGTTATAGTGTCGGCTATTACATCCAAAACAAACAAAATGAAGCTGCCCACCCATATCCCCTTGGAAAAAGCGGCCGGACTGACCAGGGAATCGGTGGCGCTTTTGGAACAGATACGCACCATAGATAAGATGCGTTTGAAGGACAAAATAGGCCATGTGGACGAAAACACGATGCGGCTGATAAACGAAGCCATAGCAATCAGCTTCGGTATGTAAAAAAATGTAAAAAATGTCTGCTTTAAGGTTTTTTACGGATTAATCTTGTACTTTGCCCTCCTTATTAGTATAATTATCGAAAATAAGGAGGCCGCAATGTATGATGTGATAATTATTGGATGCGGGATAGTGGGCGCATCCGCAGCATTTGAACTTTCGAAATACGATATTTCAATTGCAGTTCTTGAAAAGGATAATGATGTCGCAGAGGGAGCGACCAAGGCAAACAGCGCCATTGTTCACGCGGGATATGATCCGACCGAAGGCAGCCTGATGGCAAAGTACAATATAAAAGGTGCCGCAATGATGAAAGACATCGCAGAGCAATTCGATGTTATATATAAGCAGTGCGGCGCTTTTGTACTTGCCTTCAGCGACGAAGATATGCTCGAAATCGAAAAACTGCTCAAAAGGGGAAAGAACAACGGGGTTGCGGGAATAGAGATATTAAGCGCCCAAAAAACTCTTGATATGGAGCCCAAGCTCAGCCGCAATGTTAAGGCGGCTTTGAATGCTCCCACCAGCGCCATTATCGACCCCTGGGATTTATGCACCGCCTATGCCGAAATGGCTGTTCGCAACGGAGTGGAGCTGAAGCTTTCCGCGCCCGTCATGGATATCATAAAGCTCGACGACCGCTTTATAGTAAAAACCGATAAAAAAATTTACGAGGCGAAATACATAATCAACGCCGCAGGCACCCATGCCGATGTTATAAACGACATGGTCTGCAACCATAAATTCACCATCGTCCCCACCAAGGGCGAATATTATCTTTTGGATAAAAAGGACAGCAATGTCATAAACCGCACCATATTCCAATGCCCCAACGAAAAGGGCAAGGGGGTGCTTGTGACCCGCACGGTTCACGGAAATCTGCTCATAGGCCCCGATGCCCAAGCCCAAAACGACAGGGACGACACCTCGGTCGAACAGCACGCCCTTGATTATATCAAGGAAGCTTCCCTGCGATCCGTTCCGGACATCGCCTTCAGATCCGTCATAAGGAGCTTTGCGGGGGTGAGGGCAAATTCGGATATAGGCGAATTCGTGATAGGCCAAGCGGAGGAAACTCCCGGCTTCATCAACCTTTCCGCCATTAAATCCCCGGGACTCACCTCGGCTCCCGCCATAGGGCTGGACGCGGTGGATATTCTAAAGGACGCCGGGCTTAAAATGGAGAAAAAGAATTATTATCAGGAACGCCGCAAGGTGGTTCGCTTCGACGAGCTTTCCAGAAAAGAAAAGAACGAACTCATCGCCTCCAATCCCCTTTACGGCAAGATCGTTTGCAGATGCGAACACATAACCGAAGGGGAAATAATAGATGCGATCAACGGGGTTATCCCCGCGCTATCCATAGACAGCATCAAAAAGCGCACCCGGGCGGGAATGGGCAGATGTCAGGGCGGTTTCTGCGGGCCCAAGATTGCCCAAATAATAGCCGACCAAACGGGCGCATCCCTCCTGGAGGTGCTTCAGGGCAGAAGCGGTTCCGAAATACTGATAAGCAAAACCAAACAAAGGGAGGTGCTTTAATGAATATGAATTACGATGTTGCCATCATCGGCGCAGGCCCCGCGGGTCTGGCGGCGGCTTATTCAGCCTGGGAACAGGGAGATACAAAGGTGCTTCTCATAGAGCGCAACGAGGAGCTGGGGGGAATACTCAACCAGTGCATACATAACGGTTTCGGCCTCCATTATTTCAAGGAGGAACTCACCGGCCCCGAATATGCCCAAAGATTCATAGATAAGCTGGGCGAAACGGACATCACCGTGATGCTCAATACAATGGTTACCGATATATCCGCCGACAGGGTTATCACCGCAATCAACCCCGAAAACGGTTGTTTTGACATTCAGGCAAAGGCGGTGGTTCTTGCCATGGGTTGCAGGGAGCGCCCCAGGGGAGCAATATCCACCCCCGGCACAAGGCCCGCTGGCATATATACGGCGGGAGCCGCCCAGAGATACGCCAACATAAACGGTTTTTTGGTGGGTAAGAATATAGTTATCTTCGGTTCGGGGGATATAGGGCTTATCATGGCCCGCAGAATGACCCTGGAGGGGGCGAATGTGATAGGCGTCATCGAAAGAGGGCCTTCCCCCAGCGGACTCACCCGCAATATAGTGCAATGCCTGGACGATTTCGGCATACCCCTTTATCTGAACCACACCGTTACCAATATCATCGGGAGAAACCGTCTCGAAAAGATAGTGATCTCCCAAACCGATTCCCGTAAAAACCCCATTCCCGGAACGGAAAGGGAGATCGAGTGCGATACCCTACTGCTTTCCGTGGGGCTTATCCCGGAAAACGACATTTCCGAAGCCACGGGAATAGTAATGGACCCCCGCACCAACGGAGCTGTGGTTTACGAAAACGACGAAACCTCCGTTGAGGGGATTTTCGCCTGCGGAAATATTCTTCAGGTGCATGATCTGGTGGATTATGTCACCGCCGAAAGTATCCGCGCCGGAAAAGCGGCCGCCGTTTATGCGAAAAAGGGCAAGGCGGACGACAGCGGGCTTATTCAGGTTTTCTGTGAGGACAATATAAATTACTGCGTACCCCAGAAAATCCGCCCCGCAAATGTGGAGAAGAATGTGGACATTTCCTTCAGAGTGAGGGATCGCCATGAAAATTCCCGCATCGTCGTAAAGGCGGACAACGGTGAATATATCGCCCGCTATGGGATAAAGCCCTACATAATACCGGCGGAAATGCAACGCATTACCATTCCCGGCAAGCTTTTGGCCAAGGCCGCGGGGGGTAATATAACCGTCGGAATAGAAAAGGAGGAAGCCGAATGAAACAGATGATTTGCATATTATGCCCCAAGGGTTGTGAAATGACGGTGGAGGACGGCGAAGAATTCAAATTAAACGGCAATAAATGCGACAAGGGTATTAACTTCGCGAAAACGGAGCTGATTTCCCCGGAGCGCACCCTCACCTCCACAATTCGCATCAAGGGCGCCATTCATGAAATGTTGCCCGTTAAGACAAGCTGCCCCATACCGAAAAGCCTCATGGACGAGGTCATTTCCATAATAGACAGAACCGTGGTCGCCTCCCCCGTCAGGGTGGGAGATGTTTTGATCGAGGATGTGCTGGGAACAAAGGCAAATATAGTCGCAACCCGCAGTATGTGAAAATGCAAACCGACACAAAGGGCGCATTTGACAGCTTTGCGCCCTATTATCAGTTGCTCACCGATGAAGTGGACTATGAAAGATGGTTCGATTATCTGAATAAAATCAGAAGTTATCATACCTTTTCGGGCTTTTCCGAAGGCGGAGATATTAAAAACGCCGAAATACTCGATGTGGCCTGCGGAACGGGGGAGCTGACGGGAATGTTCGCCGCGGCGGGGGCAAGGGTGACGGGAGTGGATTTTTCCCCCGAGATGCTCACTGTCTGCGAGGGAAATTTGAGGGAAAAAAAGCTCAAATGCCGCCTTTTGCTTTCGGATATGCGCGATTTTAAGGAAAACAGGCTTTACGACTTTGCCTACTGCGCCTGTGACGGCATGAATTATATCCCGGCGAAGGACACGCAGAGGGTTTTCGAAAATCTATCGGGTATGCTTAAGAAAGGCTCTGTTTTCACCTTTGATATAATCAAGCCGTCCAATTTCGACGGGGGAGGAAACGCCCTTGAGGTTTTTGATTACAAGGATTGTCTGCTGACCATTCGGCGGCATAAAAAAGATGATATGCTTGTGACAAACCTTGAGGTCAAAACCCCCTCGGAAACGAAGAATATCCTCACTCGGCAATATCCCCTCTCAAAGGAGCAAATTCTGCATTATTCAAAGGAAAGCGGGCTTGCCCTTGCGGGGTGGTACGATTTCATGAGCTTTGATGAAAAAGACACACAGACGGATAAGATTCAGGTTGTGTTGATAAAAAGCTGAATTTAATCCATCGGGCAGGGCGACGGGGTTTTATGGCGCTTTCGAGACTGCCAGGAAAGTCAATCCGTTAATTCGGCTTGGGACAGCCTCGAACTCGAACCGAGAAAAGCGGGAACTAAGGCTTAAACACATTAACCCGAACAAAAAAATCGAGATAAACCATTCCCATAAACGAGAAATCGACATAAATTAAAAAGCGCAAGTATAAAACGCTAAAGCGTTTCGGCACTTGCGTTTTTGCTTTTACGGGCAAGAGGAAGTGTACCCCGCAAAAGGCGAACAGTGCCGTAAAAGGGCGGTAACTCGCATGGTAAGCTTCGTTCCTGACAGCCGATTGTGCTTTATCGTCGGTAGGGAGATATTATCGGTTTTTTTTCTTTTGATAAACCGCTTTCTTATGTTTGCAATCGACTTGTGAAATAAAGGTATTTATATAAAATTATAGCTTTGTTGTTGCGGCATTTTCCTTATGTCCTTTTTAAAATGTTAAAGCCGAATTTCAGGGCTATATCGCACAACAGTGAAAAAGCGACCGCCCTTTTGCTCCTAAAGATAAAAAAGAAAATTCTTTCCGTTTCACGCCTCCCGGAGAGGGTTGTTATCCACCTTAAACCCTTATTTCCCTTGACTTTATCTCACCGAATAATCGGCGGTGTGAAAAAATAAATTTATAAGATAAGCGGCGGCGTAAAGGCGCAATTATAAACGGTAAACAGCCGTTGCAAGCTCCGTTTCCATGGCGAAAAAAGAGTTTAAACCGAAGCTTTAGCCCTTTTTTCAGCATGAGCATTTATGAAATATCCGCCCGACAGGCAAAACTCACTTTTTATACTCCCTCAACTCCACCCCGCCCCCCCCCGAAGCATATCCGGCGAAAGTTCATCGGGGTAAGCCCCGCGGTAGGTAATCCGTTTAATCCCCGCATTTATCCCGTATCTTTGTGCGCTTTCCCCTTGTTGTTGCCGTAAAAGAATCTCCCGATAATCTTTTTCATAAATGATTAAGCGGTGGTTCTTTTGGTTAATTCGACCCCGGGAAGGTGATTTTACTTGAATAAGGCACAGTTTGAAGTTATAATAAGTAAGTTATGGATGTGTTGCGAAAAACAGAAACTCTCTGTGAAGAAATATTGAATATGTGTAGAGCCAATCTGTTCATCAAACAGAGGTATCTTGATGTGGCTCTTTTTAACTTCGAATTTAAAGCCGCCTCCGATATATCCGCAATATCCTCGGACGGCAGAGTATATAACTACAACCCCCGCTATATTATTAATTCCTATAAAGAGGATAAAGACAAGGTCAGCGCCGATTATTTGCACTGCGTTCTGCATTTTGTTTTCAAACACCCCTTTGTGGGTCAAACCATCGACAGGAGATTTTGGAATCTCGCCTGCGATATAGCCTGCGAGAGCGTGGCGAACAATCTCGGATCGGAATTGACCCATGAGCCGAGATCGCAAAAGCAGAGGGAAGCCTGTGCTGTGATAAGCCGCACCACGGGAATCATAACCGCGGAAAAGGTCTACGATTATCTTTGCACCACCCCCCTTGCGGCGGCGGATATATTCGCTTTGGAAACGCTTTTCGTCAGGGACGACCACTCTTTGTGGTATCCAGGGGAAAGCGGAGGAGAGCCAAAGGACGGCGAGGGCGGTGAAAGCGAGCCCGAAAAAGAAAGCGGGAATATGCCCGAGGGAAACATCGCCCTGAGCCGTGAGGAATGGGAGGAGATAAGCGAAAGAATCAAGATAGATCTGGAAAGCTCCCCCAAGGATTGGGGGGATATTTCCGGGGGAATTATCCAGAATATCGAGGAAGTGACCCGGGACAAATACGATTACACCTCTTTTTTGAAGAAATTCGCATTCCGCGAGGAACGCCTGAAAATAAACGAGGACGAATTCGATTATGTCTTTTATACCTACGGGCTTAACCTTTATAAGAATATGCCCCTGATCGAACCCTTGGAATACAAGGAAATCAAGCAGATAAAACAGTTTGTAATCGCGCTGGATACCTCGGGAAGCTGTCATGGAAAAACCATACAACAGTTTTTAAACAAGACCTATTCCATACTGATGGCGGGCGAGAGCTTTACCCAAAAGGTGAATATACATATAATTCAATGCGATGCGGCGGTGCAAAACGACTACAAGATAACCAACCGCAGGGAATTCGACGACTATATCAGGGACATGACTCTTTCGGGCTTCGGCGGAACGGATTTTCGCCCGGTTTTCGAATATGTGGACAAACTGGTGGAAAAAAGGGAATTCAGCAAGCTCAATGGGCTTATCTATTTCACCGACGGCTACGGACATTTCCCCCGCAGGCGCCCGAATTACCCTGTGGCCTTCATATTCTTGGAGGAAGGGGCAAAAAAGCCCGATGTTCCGATATGGGCGATGAAGATGGTATTAAATGAAAAGGATATTGCCAATCTGAAATGAGCGAGCTTGTCATAGAAAACTCAGTGGTATTAAGCTATAACGGCAACAGCCCCAATGTGGAAATACCCCCGGGGGTCATGGGGATAGCGACGGAGGCCTTTAAGCGCAATAAATTCATCACCTCGGTGAGCATGAGCAAGAGCGTGCGGATAATCGGGGAGGGGGCTTTTTCCGGTTGCGAGAATTTGGAGAGGGTTTCGAGCTGGGGCTATGTCACATCCATAGGAAAGGACGCCTTCAACGGTTGCCGCTCCCTGCGGGAAGTGAACATTCCCCGCCATTTGGAGGTTTTGGGAGCCTTCGCCTTTTACGGCTGCCGCGCGATCAGAAACATCACCCTGCCGAAAAGCTTAAAGGAAATGGGAAAAAGCGCCTTTGAAAGTTGCAAGGGGCTGACTGTGGCGATGATAAATTGCGATCAGCTCGACACCCTCCCGGAAAGATCCTTTTATAACTGTTCTTCCCTTATTGCCGCCTCTTTGCCCCGGGGTATATGCAAATTGGGGGCGGAGTGTTTTTCCGGCTGTAGGAAATTGGAGGAGATGAATTTCCCGGAGGGTATGGTTTTTATAGGACAGGAAGCCTTTTACGACTGCGTGGGCCTCAGTTCGATAGCAATAACCGACAGCGAAACGGAGATCGGAGCCAAGGCTTTTGCGGGTTGTATTTCCCTTAAAAACGCCCTGCTCCCCCCTGAGGGCTGTAAGATAGGGACAATGGCCTTTAAGGACTGCATCGGTCTGAGGGACGAGGGGGGCTTAGTTTGCGTAAAGGGAATAGCCTATTCTTACTACGGAGCCGCCGCCTATTACGAACTGCCCGAGGGGGTTACGGAGATAGGGGAGGAGGCCTTTGCGGGCTGTGATAGCCTTTACAAAGTTACTCTCCCGGAAAGCGTGAAGCGAATAGGCGAATATGCCTTCAGGGAATGTGTGAATCTGAAATCCCTGAATATTCCCGCCAACCTCAAACGCCTTTCCCCCACAGCCTTCGATAAATGCTGTCCCAAGGAGATCGTCATGGCCGACGGTGATGTGATAGCCATTCACGATGTGAATATGCTCTCCTTTCTCGATTTCACCAAACAGGCGAAGTATGATTTCAACGCCCTTACGGAGAACCTTTACACCTTCGAGCAGGCCGAGGTCAAAAAGCTCATTTTGGCGGATATGTTGGAAAGAAGGGGTTATCTCACGGCGAATTCCGCAAAGTATTGCGAGGACGCCCTGATGAGGTATGCCGTTTATTCGGACAACGCACAAATTGTATCTTCGCTTTGTACGGATAAGCTCCTTTTGATAGACCCCGCCGATTATGTGGGCAGATGCGCCGGTTATTCTTCCCCCCGGGCCTTGGCTGTGTTGCTTAAATATGTGAAGAAAAACAGCGAGATATATGAAGCTATGGACGAGATAACCACCCCGGGCAAATGCTGTGTGTTGGTTTTATTCGATAACCTTATGACGGTTAAATGCAACAGCTCCATGAAGTTGAATTTGGGGGAGTGCGTCGAGGTAAACGGGAAGCTGGCGGGCATTAAGGGAGTGGTGGTCAATATAGTAAATCCGAGGCAAAAGTCCAGATATAGGCTAAACGATGTGTTAAAGGCCTATCGCATATCGACGATAAGAAATATGGAACTTTAAATAAAAAGTATTTTTAATATGAGGCGTTTTAAATAAGAACCGAAAGGTTTTAAGGATAAGCGGAAAGGAAATCTCAACAGATGAATATAAAACAAGCGAAACAGCAGGTTGAAAACGCGATAAGGGCTTACCTGCAAAAAGACGAATACGGCACCTATGTGATACCTGCGGAAAAGCAAAGGCCGCTTTTCATAATAGGCCCTTCGGGGATAGGCAAAACAGCCATAATCAGGCAGATAGCCAATAAAATGGGGATAGGGTTGGTGAGCTATTCCATGACCCACCATACCCGCCAAAGCGCCATCGGCCTGCCCTATATCGTCCAAAAGAATTTCGCGGGCAGGCAATATGCCGTATCCGAATACACCATGAGCGAGATTATCTCGACGGTTTATGAAACCATGGAGGAAACGGGGATAAAGGAAGGAATTCTTTTCCTTGACGAGATAAACTGCGTTTCCGAAACCCTCGCCCCGGCAATGCTCCAATTTTTGCAATATAAGGTGTTCGGCAGGCACAGCGTTCCCGAGGGTTGGGTGGTGGTGACGGCGGGAAATCCCCCGGAATACAACGATTCGGTGAGGGAATTCGACATTGTGACCTTGGATAGGTTAAAGGTCGTGCAGGTCGAAGCCGATCTTTCCGTTTGGAAGGAGTATGCCTATGAAAAGGCGGTCCACGGCTCTGTTATGGCTTATTTGGACGTGAGAAAATCCGATTTCTATTATTTTGAGGTCACCCCCGAGGGCAAGAGCTTTGTCACCGCCAGGGGCTGGGAGGATCTGTCGGATATGATAAAGCTTTATGAAAAGCTGAACATTCCCGTGAACTACGATTTAGTCAGCCAATATATTCAAAATAACAAGGTGGCGAAGGATTTCTCGGTTTATTACGACCTGTATAAAAAATACGCCGAGGACTATAAAACCGATGAGATACTCGCCGGCAAGGCAGACCTTGCGGTGAAAAATTCCGTGCGTCGCGCGAAATTCACGGAAAGGCTCTCCCTTTTGGGTCTGCTTATAGATGAGGTCTCCTCCCTTTGCCGTTCCCTCACCCTTCAAAAAGATGTGCTTTCCCGCATCTATCCCATTTTGCTCTCAATAAAGGAAAAGCTCATCTCCTCAGAGGAAACCTACGGGGCGGCGCTGTTGGAGGAGGCGAGGGAAGCCCTTGCGGAAAAGACGGTCGCCCTCGGCAAGGCGGGTATACTGACCAAGGACGACGGCTTTATAATCAACACCGCCGCCGCTTTCCTTGACGAATGCCGCAAAAATCTCACACTGGCGGGAAATCCCGCGGGCAGGGAAGGTTTTGAGATGATAAAAGAAGCCTTCTCGAAAAAGACCGCCGAAAAGGACGAGCTTATCTTAAACATCGGCGGCAAGATGGATAATATGTTCAAATTCTTGGAGGAAGTGTTCGGGGACGGGCAGGAAATGTTGGTGGCGGTGGCGGAACTCACGGCAAACCCCCATACTGCCGTTTTCATCGCCTCCTACGGCTGTGAGGGTTATTCGAAACATAATAAGGAACTGCTCTTTTTCGAAAGGCAGATAGCCCTCAATTCCGAGATCGAGCAGTTGGGGGAATTATAGAATATACCGCACAAAAGCGAATAGATAAGCGCCGACCATGGGCTTTAAACATCAAATCCGCAGGCGTGAAATCGTAACGGTAAACTCCTTTGCGATTTCACGCCTGTTTTTGTTTTTCATACGGTGAAAATTGCCTTGCTAAAATTTTTCTCGGGGGAAACCCATTGGAAAAAAACATCAACGATGCCTTTATAGCTTTACTGCGAATTGTGCGGCGCTTTTATGGTCTTTCTTACAGCTCGTAAAGGTCAACGCAGGTCACGGCATCTATGGACTGCACCTTCACGGCGATGACCTCCCTGCGGGAAGTGGGAACATTTTTGCCGATGAAATCGGCTTTTATGGGCAGTTCCCTGTGTCCTCGGTCTATGAGGGCGGCCAACTTTATGGTGGCGGCCCTGCCCAACTTCATTACCGCGTCCATGGCGGCTCTGGCGGTGCGCCCGGTGAAAAGCACATCGTCCACAAGGATAACCTGCTTGCCGGTAACATCGAAGGGCACATCGGTTTTATTTACCACAGGCTCCTCGGATATATGGGTGAGATCGTCCCGGTAAAGGGTGATGTCCAATATCCCCACGGGTATCACCTCCCCCTCATTTTCCCGAATGTAGGCGGCAATGCTCTGGGCTAAAGGCACTCCCCGCCTTCTTATCCCGAGAATCACCAACCCCTCACAACCCTTGTTGTTTTCCACTATCTGATGGGCTATCCTTTTCAGCGCCCGATAGACATCGTTTTCGTCCATTATTCTCGCTTTAAGTTCCATGGGGTTATTATAACATATCACCATAACGGGTTGTTCAACCCCAAGAAAATTTCCGATGATTATTGATAATACAAAAGTGCATTTCCCTTGCAATCCGAACAGCGATGTTATATAATCATGAAGCTATTTATTTCAATTCGGAGAAGTACTCAAGTGGCCGAAGAGGCGCCCCTGCTAAGGGTGTAGACCGCTAATACCGGTGCGAGGGTTCAAATCCCTCCTTCTCCGCCGGAAACACAAACTCACATCAAAATGAATACCGATGGAACGCAAAACGCAAGGATACCCCCCGAGCGTTTTCGTATTATTCATAAAAGCACAGTGAAACTGTGCTTTTGTACAGTTTACTGTGGCTTTTTCAATATTCATTTTTCATTATTTATAAAAAAGGATACACTCAACGAAAGAAAGATTACTGATTATACTATTCATATAAAAGACCTCCCAATTCCCCCAAGCAATATAAGCCGAAGGCAATATATTGCCATAAAAAAACCATACAAAAGAAAACAGCAAAAGCAAAACACCTTCAATAAGGTATTCCCTTTAAAGCTACAACAATAAAAGCCTACCACCTTTCCCGCCTTTTCCGTTTCCCCAACTGCGAGCCTTTCTTTGAAACAAATCCCATAAACAAAAAGAGGCGCCCCCGCCTCTTTTTGTTTTATTATACAAATCCAAAACCTTACTATTTAAAACTGCACTTCTTCTTAAGTATCCCCTTGGCTTCCTTCTCCTCCTCCTGATGCACGACCAGCCTGAGGGAGCTTTTTCCGCTTCTGTTGGGGTTAAAATAGAAAACCTTCAGGGTCTCGTCAGAGGCATAATGCCCCTGGGAATAGCCCCTTATCTCCCTGTAAAGGAGTATACCCGAGCCGGTGGAAATCCCCTTTTCGTAAAATCCGGGGGTGACAAGCAAATTCAAAACCGCCGCCAAAAGATAGGCAATGGCCACGACAAAGAGTATCACGAAAAGCCCCTTCATTTGGTTGGTCATATCCTTCAAGAAAAAGGTGGGAGTCCAGAGAATACAAACGCCTCCCGCTAGGAAAAGCTGTGTCTTGTCCGCGAATCTCCAGGCGCTCATGGTGCGGCGCACCAGAGAACCGAGATTCTTTCTTTTTGTTATCGAAGCGCCCAAGTTAAAGGCGGCGCCCAGGGCCATTAAGAACACCATAACATATTGCAGTATCGAATTTGCGTCTTTCATTTGTTTTCTTCCTCTCCTAATGCGTGATTATATACACTGCGTTTGTCCAAAATCCATACCTTTTCGGAAAAATCCTTTTGAGGGGTGGCCTCGGTGGTTTTTCTGAATTGATCCATTCTCGCGTCCAAAACATCTATATGGTGCAGAATTTCCGCCTCTGCGAACATCGGGGAAATGGGGCTTCCGTATTCCGGATAAAAATGATGGGAAAGAACCATGTGCTTGAGCAGCATAATTATCTCCGGATCGCAGTTCAATTTTTTGCCCGTTTCGTCTATCATGCAGACCGAAATGGTTATGTGTCCCAAAAGCTTGCCCTCGGCGGAATATTCCCGGGCGACCCCCGTTTGCTCCCCTGTGATTTCCTTTATCTTGCCTATGTCGTGGAGGGCGACCCCCGCAAAGAGCAAATCCTTATTCAAAAAATCGTATACTTCGCTCAAGGCGCTGGCGGTTCTCATCATGGTATAGGTGTGATATAAAAGGCCGCTTCTTATGGCATGGTGGAAGCTTTTAGCCGCCGGATAATAAAGAAGCTTTTCCTTGTTTTCCTCGAGGATAGTCAGGGTGATATTCCTGATGTCGTCGTTTTTAACGGAGTTTATCACTTCGATTATCTTATTGTACATTCTCTCGGAGGAATAGGGAGCGCTTTCCACCAAGTCCGCCAGACTATCCGCATCGGCGGGGGCGGTGTCCATTGTTTTCACGATTATCTGTGGATTTTCCCTGTAATTGGCCACATTCCCCGAAAGCTCCGCTATGTCCCCGACCTTGAAGGCTTCCCGGACCTTTTCGGGAATATCCCAATATTTGGCGGTTATCTCCCCGGTTTTATCCGAAAAAAGAATATCCGCGTAAACGCCTCCGGCCTTGGTGGTTTTTATATCGAATCTTTTTATGAGCAGGATATGTTTTTCCAACAGATCCCCGTTTTTCATTTCTTTGACAAACATTGCAATCTCCCGTTGCGAATTGTTTTTATTTTACAACAAAGCTTTCGGATATGCTATAATAGACAGGTACTTTTTTATCTAAAGAAAGTATCGAAAGTTAAAAAGGGTTATAAACCCTTATAAAGGCGAAAACATTCAAGGGATACGGCAAAAATATCCCGCAATTTTCGCTCCTGCCGAATTTCGGCTTTTCGCTTCACGGATATATTGAAAGGAATGGTTATAGTAATGAGCCGATTCAAACACCTCTCCCATATCGAAGATATGGGGATTACCGCGGTGGAAAATGCTTTCATCAATCACTATATGCCCGCCGCCAGGGGGGATTATGTGAAGGTGTATTTGTATGGGTTAAAGTGCTGTTATGCCTTAGGAGCTTCCCCCAACGACTCTCAAATAGCCGAAGCGCTGAAGATAACCGAAGAAGATGTGGCAAAGGCTTGGGAATATTGGGCAGGGGTGGGAGTGATATATTTAGATGAGCAAAGCAAGGGCAGAGATGTGGAATACCTTTCTTTGTCGGAAGCCCTTTTCGCAGGAGGCAGTCTGACCCCGAGAAAGACGGCAAAAAAGCGTGCCTCTCGCAAATACACGGAAATGTTCGGGGAAATAGAGAGCAGGATAGCAAGGCCCATCTCCCCCAACGAGCAGGATATTATCCTAAGCTGGATAGAGGATTATTCGCTTACCCCGCAGACGGTGGTTTTGATGATAGAGGATTGCCTTAATCGGGATAAACGCACGATCAACTATTGGGATGCGATGGCCCTTGTCTACTACGACAACGGCATATCCACCTATGACCAGCTCAGCGAATACATAGCAAAAAGGGATGCGGGCAACAAGCGCAACAAGGAAGTGCTTAATTATTTGGGAATATACACCCTTCCCTCCGACCCGATGCGTAAAATAATGGATAAATGGTTCGAAGAATATAAAATGGATATGGAAACCATAAAAAAGGCCTGCGATGAAACGGTGAAGATAACCAAGCCGAATCTTTCCTATGTGGATAAAATACTCACCGCTTGGCACAACGGAGAAAATACCCCCGCCGCAACCCCATCGAAGAAAACCCGGGAGAAAATCAAGGACAGGCAGAACTACGATGTGGAAGCGGTGGAAAAAGCTCTTTTCGGAGATGAATGATGGGAATGATAGGCGACGCCAAGCGTAAATACGACCTTAAGGCAGGGGAGAGAAAAATCGACTTTGAGAATAAAAGAAGGAAAATCATCAGGGAAAATCCCGATATAGCCGCCGCGCTGAAGGAACTCAATAACCTTTGGGCAAAGGCGCTGGAAAAGGGAATCCCCCCGGAGCAAACGGAGAGCGCGGCAAAGAAGCTCACCGCCGCGCTGGAAGGACTGCTCGCCCAAAAGGGTTACGAGAAAGACTGCCTGAATTACCGCCCCCTATGCCCGAAATGCTCGGACAGCGGATATTCCGAGGGAAAGATGTGTTCCTGCCTCGCCCAATTTGTGCTTAATGAATGTTATGCCGCATCGGGCATCTCCCAAATAATAAAAAGGGAAAACTTCGATTCTTTCGACGAAAGCGTTTTTTCCGCCTCCCCCGATGACGAAAACGGCAATCAAGCCGAGCTTGCCCGCAGGGCTAGAAATACCTGCCTGCAATTTGCGGAGGAATTTGACAGGAATTATTCCAATTTGCTCATAAGGGGAAAAACGGGAACGGGCAAAAGCTTCCTTACCCATTGCATCGCCAAGGCCGCAATCGACCGAGGCAAGACGGTTTTATATGTCACCGGCTACGGCATGATAGACGCCCTTACCAAGTCCGCAGTGGGTGAAGCGGACGATTCCTTCTATGAAAATCTGATTAGTTGCGATTTGCTGATTATTGACGATCTGGGAACGGAAAGGCAGACGGATTTTTCGGAGAATATGCTTTATAAGGTGCTGAACGAGCGCATGAACTCGCTGAAACCCATAGTTTTTTCCACGAATTTGACCGTAAGGGAAATTAACGAGATATACGACGAGAGGGTCACCAGCCGCATCTTTTCAGTCACCAAGGGGATAAATATGCCCGGCAGGGATTTGCGCTATTTGCTGAAAAACACCCCCATTACCGAATAGAGTGGTTGCAAAACCCCATATATATGGGTTATAATAACCCTTCGGAGGATTATATGTTAGAAAAACTTGCGGGAATCAAAACCAAATACGACAGCCTTACCGAATCCCTTGCGAACCCGGATATGGTAAAGGATCAAAATCTATATACAAAAACGATGAAGGAAATATCTTCTCTTGAGGATATTGTCAAGAAATATGAGCAGTATAAGGCCTTAAACGAGGAGCTGACGGACAACAAAGCCATGTTGGAGGAAGGCCCGGACGAGGAGTTCAAGCAGATGCTCCATGAGGACATTGCCTCCTTGAATGAAAAGCTTGCCGAATTGGAGGAAGAAATAAAGATATTGCTTCTCCCCAAGGACCCCAACGACGAGCGAAATGTCATCATGGAGATAAGAGCCGGGGTGGGGGGAGATGAGGCCGCCCTTTTTGCCGGGGATCTGCTTAGAATGTATTTGAGATATGCGGAGCGCCGCAGATACAAAAACGAAATATTAAGCTCCACCGAGATAGGCATAGGCGGCTATAAAGAAGTAATTATCCAATTCACAGGCAAGGGAGCCTATTCCAGATTGAAATACGAAAGCGGCACCCACAGGGTGCAAAGGGTCCCCGAAACGGAAAGTAGCGGGAGAATTCATACCTCCGCCGCCACCGTGGCGGTGCTTCCCGAAGCGGAAGATGTGGAGGTGGAAATTAACCCCAACGATTTGCGTATTGATGTTTATCGCTCCACGGGCAACGGCGGGCAAAGCGTGAACACCACGGACTCGGCGGTGAGAATAACCCATTTGCCCACTGGCTTGGTGGTTTCCTGCCAAGACGAAAAATCCCAGCTCAAAAACAAAGATAAGGCGATGAAAATACTCAAATCCCGCCTTTTGGAAATAGAAACCCGCAAACAGCAGGAAAGCATCGCCAGCGACAGGAAAAGCCAGATAGGAAGCGGGGACAGAAGCGAAAGAATACGCACCTACAACTTCCCCCAGGGAAGAATAACCGACCACCGCATCAATTTGACCCTCTATAAATTAAACGAAGTTTTGGCGGGGGATATAGATGAATTGATTGATTCCCTCATCACCTCCGACAGGGCGGCGCAAATGGAAGCGCAGGAATAACAAACTTTTCGTTTTAGGTAAACATAAACATCAATCCCCCATTTATCGGTATTTCCGCTTGAAATGGGGGATTTTTGCTGTTTTTAAAGTAGATAACCGCACAAAGCATATTTTCAAAGCTACTGCTCCGAAAACTCACCGATTAACTTATTGATATAGTCCCGAAACTGCTCTGCGGTGGAAAGGGAGGACACTTTGCCCCGAACGGCGGCCCCGCCGGGCATTCCCTTTGTGTAATAACATAAATGCTTGCGGAATTCGTTGCAGGCGATGGCTTCCCCCTTGTATTCATTAAGCAGTTCAAAATGTTCCAAAGCGGTTCGGAGCTTTTCGGCCGCACTTATCTGTATATAATCCTCACCGGCTATTTGCGAGGTTATTTGGGAGATTATAAAGGGATTGCCCATGGCGGCCCTTCCTATCATCACCCCGACGGCTCCCGTTTCCTCCAAAGCTCTCTTGTAGCTTTCATAATCGCAAATATCCCCGTTGGCAATGACGGGTATTTTCACCGCCCCGACCACTTTGGCTATTTGAGCATAATCGGCCTTGCCCGAATAAAACATTTCCCTTGTTCTTCCGTGAACGGTTATCATTCCGATCCCCGCCTCCTCTAAGGCGGCGGCGTTTTCCGAGGCGTTTATCTTCCCGTCGATGCCGAGGCGGATTTTCGCGGATACGGGTTTTTCGCTGACCTTAACCAATGCGGTCGCCAAATCGTAAAGTTTTTGCGGGTTTCTCAAAAGGGCACTGCCCTCGCCGTTTCCCACGATCTTTCTCACGGGACAGCCCATATTAATATCCAAAAAAGCGAAATCGCTCTTATTTACATATTCCTCTATTGCCCTTGCCATGTACTTAGCCTCACAGCCGAAAAGCTGTAGGGCCGTATTTGTTTCCGAGGGAAAAAGCTTAGTTAAGTAAAGGGTGTTTTCATTGCCGTAAACCATGCCCTTGGCGGAGACCATTTCGGTGAACATTGTCCGAAAGCCCTTTTTGTGGCATATTTGGCGGTAGGCGGCGTCCGTCACCCCCGCCATGGGAGCGAGCAGAATATTGCTTTCGGATAAAATGTCTCTGAAAAAATCCCTATGCTCTGTTTTCGTCATAAATCAAAAGAAGCCCCTTCATGATGAGATCTTTGTCGATTATATCTATTACATCGGTGTGAGTTGCTATTATATCCGAATAACCTCCACAGCCCACCACCACAGCGTTCCCACAGCCCGAAGCTTCCTTTAATTTATTAATTATATATTCGGTCTGCCCCACACAGCCGTAAACCACCCCTGCCTGCAGGCTGTCGTTGGTATTTCTTGCCAAAATGCTTTCGGGGGCTTTTAATTCCACCTTATCGAGTCTGGCCGCTTTGCCCCAGAGGGATTCGGCGGCGGTTTTAAGCCCGGGGGAGGTGACTGCGGCGCAGAAATGCCCCCTCTCGTCCACAAGATCATAACAGGTGGCGGTGCCGAAATTCGCCACTATAACGGGCTTGCCGTGGTAATGCGCCGCAGCTTGGGCCGCGCATATCCTGTCTGCACCCACCTCGCTCGGGTCGTCAGTATCCAAAACAATGCCGGTTTTCACCCTATGGGAAACGAAAATGGGCGAGATATTAAGCGCCTTCTCGCAGGCTTCCCCGAGATAGGCGTCTATTTGAGGCACCACAGAGGAAATAATCACCCCGGTAATGTCCCCGGAAGTCTTCCCGTTGGCTAAAAGGGCGTTTAAGATGAAAAAGCTCCAATCGTCGGAGGTCTTTTCCGTTTTGGTGGCGGTCTTATGCAGGGCTGTGAGCCTGCTTTTGTCAAATAACCCGAATTTTGTCATCGTGTTTCCCGCATCTATTGCAAGTATCATTCTATACTCCTTGTTTTTCGACCGTTATGGGTTTATAATACCCGGGTAAGATTATAACATAAACCGCAACCGATGTGAAATTTTATCGTTTTTGATTGCATTGCCCGATGGGATATGCTATTATATTACAGCTGTTTCAGATTAGTTTACAATGGATCGGAGATGAAATAATGGCAAGAGTATGTTATGTATGCGAAAAAGGAACTCAGATGGGCTGCAATGTTTCCCATTCCAATATCCACACCAACAGAGCATGGGAACCCAATCTGAGAAAAGTCAAAATTATCGAAAACGGCACCCATAAAACAGTGCGTGTCTGCTCCAGATGCCTTCGCAGCGGCAAGGTCGAAAGAGGCTAAAAAATCGTAAATAGCCGCCTTCGGGCGGCTTTTTGTGGTATAAGAAAACCCTGAACAGCGCAATTAAAGTCATAACAGGAGTTTCGAGATGATAACCGATTCTTTTGACAACCAAACCGAGGCGATAATTCAACCGCTCAAAAAAGCAGGCGCTCCCCAAGTCGATGCGATAATAATCACCTTTTCACATATCATCGAAAAATATGTCACAGAGCATTTCGACTGTATTCAAATCGCTTCGTTGGATTCGGCCAACGGACTTATTCCCATATATCAAATAGACTATAAGGGAAAGAGGATCGGCTTTTACAAAACATATATAGGCGCTCCCGCCGCTGTGGGTCTTATTGAGGAAGTGCTGTTTGAGGTCGATACGAATAAAATTGTTATGTTCGGGGGCGCCGGGTGCCTTGACAAGAACATTGCAAGCGGAAAAATAATGATTCCGACACAGGCTTACCGTGACGAAGGAACCTCCTACCACTATGCCCCCGCCGCCGATTACATTGCCCTTAAAAATTCCCTTATTGTCGCCGAGTTTATGAAGCGCGCAAATATTCCGTATGTCCTCGGAAAAACATGGACCACCGATGCCATTTACAGAGAAACAAGGGATAATTTCGAAAAACGCAAGCAGGAAGGTTGCATTGCCGTGGAAATGGAATGCGCCTCTGTTCAGGCGGTATGCGATTTCAGAGGGGTGCAGTTTTACAATTTTCTGAAAAGCGGGGATCTTTTGGACGCCCCCGAATGGGATAAAAGGTCAGAATTCGGCAACAACGGCTCGCAGCACGATCCCGGATATTTCATGATTGCCCTTGAGCTTGCCTGTTTTGTTTCTTGAGAAAAACTCACTATTAAGGTAAATACCTCAAACCTATATTGAATTGAAAGCCCGCCGAGAGAATAACCCCACGGCGGGCAATTTCTTGTCCTGTTAACGCATCAACTGAAACAGGCTTCTTTATATCAGCAAAGAAAAGCTTTTCCTTCAAAATCTCCCGAAGAAATTGGATGAAATCATGGACACAAGGCAGACGATGAGTATGGCGCCCGCAAGCATGATGCCTATCCAATCGGGAAGCACCAGTATGAACATCGAAAAACAGCATATAAGCAGCAGCAATTCCAAAAGCCTGCCCGAGATCCTTTTCATAACGTCCTCCGTATTTCTTTCGCAATATAATATGAAAAGGATTTGGTCTTGTTACCTGATGATAAGCGGTTTGCCCCCCGAAATGTCCTCAATATCGTTTATGGAATTATCCGCCAATATTTCCGCTATGCCCCTTCCCGCCTCCTTCGCCGCTTCCCACAGATCCTCCTTGTCGGTTGCGTAAACCACGGTAATCCTCTGATAGGAATCATTTTCGGCTTCAAAAGCGCCCTCGTTCACCTCCTCGATAAAGGGTATCTCGCCAAAGGCGAAGCGGCTGAAATTAATATGGGTTTCTGCGGCGGCTATCAGCTTATCGTCGTCTATTTCCATTGAAAAATTTTTTAGCTCCGGGGTGATGAAAAGCTGTTCTCCCGATTGCTTAGGCAGGGTTTCTTTGAAGGGTAAAACCAATCTTTCCATGCGGAAGGCTTCTCCCTGCTCCTTGAACAATATTCCCGTGACTTCCACTTCCCCCGTTATTTCGCAGATTTCCTCCGCTTGCTTTATATCGTATCTCATCTGTCCGAAACTGCCCTTCACGAAAACGAAATCCCCCGGGGTTTTCTTTGCGTCGTTCAAGGAGAGGGGTATGGTCTGCTCCTGCGTCAGTCGGGCGCATTTCACCTGCTTTATTACGGGCAAAACAGCCCTTTGCGCGCTGTACAAATCCTCGCAGGCGTCCCAGGTATTCTTTTTATACATTATCACGGTGACTGCCAGATCCGCCGAGGCGGTGAGCAAGGCCCCCTCCTGTTGCCATATCACCTCCGAGGGGCCCGCACAGACCTTTGCGGTGATGGAATAGCTGTCATAAAAGGCGTTATCCGGCAATTCTATGAATCTTTCGATGTCAACTTGCTTGAGAGCGCTGTAATATTCGCTGTCATTATCGTCGTTTTGGCAGGTGTAAAGGGCATTTGCCGTCAGCGAGGCGCTGAAAAGCAACCCTCCCTTTCCCCGGGCGGATTCGAAGGTTGTAAGCTCCGCTGTGCAGGCAATGGCGTTTTGCGGTGAGCGGGTCGTTTCGAATTCCAAAAAGATTTTCTCCGTTGTTTGGTTGATGGATATGGTATCGGCGCTTTGGGAGGTGCTTTTGATATAAAGCATATCAATATCCTTTAAATTCAAATCCCGGGAAGCCTCCGCCCTTTCGGCCAAAAGTCCCTCGAAGGCGACGGTTATTTCCATATCCGCTCTTCTGGGCTTCACATTCACCGCCTTGGCGGAGGTGATCCTCGCATTGATCAGCGGCGTGAGCAACCCCTTGGGACATTCTCCGATATATTCATAGGGTATCTCTGCGGTTATCGCATCCAAAACATCGTTTTCGGCCCGATAATACATGGTGCAGTTTGCGTTGCCCTTGATACAGCAAAGCCCGTCCCGGGATGTGGCTTCGGTGATGAAAGTGTCAGCGCCGCAAAAGAGAATTTCCTTTATCCCCGCGGAATTTTCTTTCGGGCGAAGTGTCTGTGTCAGTTTCAGAGAGTCGGCCATGGGACTCATGGAACCGGTTACCTCAAAGACTGTTTGTTCCATAGAAATATTCATGATAACCTCCTTGGTGGTATTAAATCAATATGCGCCGTGTTCTTTTTTTATGCGGTAACTATTGAATTTGAGTGTCGGAAAAAGTATCATAATGATTGAAGCGCCTATAAATAAAGGCGCGTGAAAAGGAGAAGCATATGTATAATTTCGATCAAATTATCTCAAGAGCCGGAACCGATTCCGTTAAGTACGACGGTATGAAGCGTTTTTACACCGACGCTCCCGAGGGCGCCATCGCCATGTGGATAGCGGATATGGATTTTGCCGTCGCCCCCGAAATTCTCGAAGCCATGCACGAGAGAATAGAAAAGAAAATTTTCGGTTACACAGGCATTTTCGATGAGAGCTACTACGATATTCTTATTAATTGGTACAAAACCCGCTTCGGCCTCGAAGTCAAAAGAGAAGAAATAGTCATTTCCAACGGGGTTGTTCCCGCAGTCAATGTGCTGGCGGAGGTCATGACTAAAGAGGGCGACAACATCATAATCACCACTCCTTCTTACGGCCCCTTCTTCGGCGCCATCAACAAGGCCAAGGGCAGAAACGCCCTTTACAACAGGCTGATTAACACCGACGGATACTATACCATGGATTTCGAAGATTTCGAGCAGAAGTGTAAGGACCCGAATACCACCCTTTTCATTCTCTGCAATCCCCATAACCCCACGGGAAGAATTTGGACGGCGGAAGAACTCACCAAAATATACGAAATATGCACCGCCAACGGCGTGGGCATCATCTCCGATGAAATCCATGCGGATTTGACCAGAGTGAATCAGAAAGTCGTTCCCATCGCAAAACTTTTCCCCGATGCCAAAAACATCATCACCTGCACCGCCCCCTCCAAAACCTTCAACCTTGCCGGAAACGGACACTCCAACATATTCATAAGAGACGAGGAGCTTCGTAAAGAATATATGAAGGCCGCGGGCGGCGCTTCCACCAATCCCTTCTCCATTGTCGCCACAAAGGCCGCCTATTCGCAGGGGCATTATTGGCTCGACGAATTAAGGGCATATTTGGACGGAAATTTCGAATACATAAAGCAGTTCCTTGCGGAAAAGCTTCCCGAAGCCGTTTATACCGTTCCCGAGGGCACCTATGTGGCTTGGATAGGTTTGGGAGCCTACGGCTTGAGCAACGAGGAGCTTGAAAAGAAGATTACCCAAAACGGCGTTGTGATAGAATCCGGAAGAAGCTTTGTGGATAATGCGGATAGCTATATAAGAGTGAATATCGCCTGCCCCCTTTCGGTGGTTAAGGAAGCCTTCAACCGCATCGAAAAGGCGCTTAAGGGCTGATAAAGCGAACTTAATTAAGCGAAAGCAATTAAATAAACGGTTGTTATGGTATAATCGAACCGGAAGCAAAAGCTTCCGGTTCGATTTATCTCGGAGGAAACATAATATGGAAAAAGAAAATGAGGTAACCGTAAACGACATCAAGCTCATCGCAGGCAACACGGCGAAGGCCTGTTTCGGAGTGGTGGGTATGGCAAATACCCCCGGGGCGGACGGTATAGTTCATCTTTTAAGCAACAACGATATGACCAAGGGCGTCAAGGTCAGCGTGGACACCCGCCATAATCTTCTCATCGACTTGCACGTTATACTCGAATTCGGAGTAAGAATGGAAACCGTGGCAGAGAATCTGACAGAGGCCGTTAAATACAATATTGAAATTAAAACAGGGCTGAAGGTGCGCAGGATAACCGTATATGTCCCCAGCGTGAGGATATAGAGGGAATAGATATGGCTATTAATTCAAATCAATTCAAAAGTTATCTGACAAGCGGATACGCCTATTTGGAAAATAACAAACAATCGGTGAACGACCTGAATGTTTTCCCCGTTCCCGACGGAGACACAGGCACCAATATGTCGCTGACCATGCAAAGTGCGATCAAGGAAGCCGTCAGCGTCAGCGGAGGGGTGGGAGATGTGGCCTTAAGCGTTTCTTCGGGAGCCTTAATGGGGGCGAGGGGAAACTCCGGAGTGATACTTTCCCAGCTTTTCAGGGGCTTTTCAAAGGGTTGCATGGGGCATAATACCATGGATTCATCTGTTTTGGCTCAAGCCCTTTCCAGCGCCAAACAGGCGGCTTACAGCGCGGTGATGAAGCCCACCGAGGGCACTATTTTAACCGTCGCCCGCATGATGAGCGAATTTGCCGATAAGAATTATTCCAAATACACCGACTGCGCCAAATTCTTGGAGGATATAGTCAAGGTGGGGGAGGACGCCCTGAAAAGCACTCCCGAAATGCTCGATGTCCTCAAGGAAGCCGGAGTGGTGGATGCGGGGGGCGCGGGGCTGATGTGCATCATGAAGGGTGCGATGCTCGCCGCCAAGGGAACTCCCGTCAGCCTAAAGAGCGCTTCGGCAAACCGTTCCACGGCCCAATTCGAATATTCCGCCAACAGCGAGATTAAATACGCCTACTGCACGGAGCTTTTGATTCGCACCGCAGGAAAGAAAAAATATCGCAAAACCCTCATCGACAAGCTGATGAAAATAGGGGATTCCCTTTTGGTTATCGAGGACGGGGGGATAATAAAGATTCATGTCCATTCCAACGAACCCTGGAATGTCATGAAAATAGCCTCTGTGGCGGGGGAATTCACCAAAATCAAGATAGACAATATGCGAGAACAGCACAGCGAGATATTCGAAACGCTGACGGAGGGCGAGCAAGCCCATTCGGAGCATTACGACAAACAGCATGTGCCCTATGCCTTAATAGCCGTTTCCGCCGGGGAGGGCTTCAGCGAGATTTTAAGAGGTTTGGGAGTGAATTACATCGTCAGCGGAGGGCAGACCATGAACCCTTCCACCCAGGACTTTCTCGATATAATCGAAAACACCGATGCGGACGAATATATCCTCTTACCCAACAATAAGAATATTATCTTGGCCTGCAAGCAGGTGAAGGAAGTAAGTAAAAAGAATATCCATGTTCTTGAAACGAGGAACATTCCCCAGGCGATAACCGCCCTCATGAGCTTTGACCCGACCCTTGAGGCCCGGGAAAACATGGTGAATATGGAGGAGAGCTACGCCGCAGTCCGCACGGGTCAGGTGACCTTTGCGGTGAGGGATACCAATGTGAACGGGGTCGATATACATAAAAATGATATTATCGGCCTCAATGGGGGAGAGATAACCGTCACCGGGGCAGGGGTCAGCGAAGCCTGCAAAAAGCTCATCGAGCAGTTATTGGAAAGCCCCGCGGCCATTGTTTCCATATATTACGGCGAGAATGTGAAGCAAAAAGACGCCGAAAAACTGAAGGATCAGCTTGCAGGGGAATATCCGAATGTGGATTTCGATGTGATAAGCGGAGGTCAGCCCCTTTATTACTATATAATCAGCGCGGAGTGAAGAATTGTTTTATCCCGAAAATGAAATAACAGTCTTAAAGGGCGTCGGCGGCAAAAAGGCTAACGCCCTTTCTACTATCGGAATAAAAACCATAGGGCAACTTTTAGATTATTTTCCCTCGGATTACAGACAACGGAGGGATTTTTGCGATTTTTCGCAGGCTCAGCAGGGGCAGTATGCGCTTATTCGTGCCGTATATACGGGTATAGGCAGCAGGGGCTATTCCAAGGGTACCAAAAGCAGGTGGACTTTGAGCTTCGACGACGGCAGGGACATATTCCCCGTGGTTTTCTATAACCAGCCCTATATAAAGGATTCCCTGAAAAAGCAGGGCACATACAGGCTTTACGGCAAGCTTTACCCCGGCGGCGGCCCGGGGGGAAAGGTGATGATTTCCCCCGTACTCGAAAGAGATGACATTGCCACCTATTTAAAACCCGGTATATATCCCGTCTATTCCCTTTCCGTGAAAAGCGGGCTCAAGCAAAAGCAGTTCGTCCTTTGGATGAAGGAAGCCGTTGAAAACACGGTCTTGACCGAGCAGATGCCCCTTCGCATCGGTTTGGAATATGATTTGGAGGGAATAGAGCAATCTTACAGGGATATTCACTTTCCCGGCGACGAGAAGGACGCCGTCAGGGGGGCAAGATATTTCATCATGCAGAAATTCATGAGCTTTAATATCGGCCTTAATAAATCCGTCGCCCTGAAGGAAACCCAAAAGGGGAGGGTGATGGATATATCCTTCGGCGGTCAATTCGTGAAAAGCCTGCCCTTTGAATTGACCGGGGCCCAGAAAAGGGCCCTCGATGAGATACTTGCGGATATGTCCTCCGGCGGTAGAATGAACCGTCTGCTCCAGGGAGATGTGGGTAGCGGAAAGACCTTTGTGGCTGTGGCCGCGGCCTATATCGCCGTAGCCAACGGCTTCCAAGCGGCAATATGCGCTCCCACGGAGATTTTAGCCCGTCAGCATAAGGAAAAATACTCCCGATATTTTGAGGCCTTCGGTTTTGAATGCGCCGTGCTTTATTCGGGAATGAAGAAAAAACAGCGGGAAGAAACCCTCGCAAAAATAGCCGACGGCCGAACGAATGTTATTTTCGGCACCCACGCCCTTTTTTCCAAGGATGTCGTCTACCGAGATTTGGCCTTTATCTCCATAGACGAACAGCACCGCTACGGGGTTGCCCAAAGGGCCGCGCTGGAAAGCAAGGGGGTGTTGCCCCATGTGCTGGTGATGAGCGCCACGCCCATTCCCCGCACCATGGCTTTGAGCATCTATAAGGATTTGTCACTGAGCATCATAGACGAACTGCCCGCAGGCCGCCTTCCCATCACAACATTTTTATTCAATTCCACCCAGGATAAAAAGGCGTATGCCTTCGTTGCCGCCGCCGCCGAAAAGGGGCTAAAAACCTTCATCGTCTGCCCCGCCATAGACTCTGCGGATATGGAAAATGTGAATGAGGTATATGAGGAATCGGTGAAGATACTTTCCCCCAATAAGGTGGGCTTTATCACCGGGGAGATGAGCGAGGATAAAAAGACGGAAATCATGAACGAATTCGCCTCGGGGGAAACCAATATACTCGTTTCCACAACGATAATCGAGGTGGGCATTGATGTGCCGGAGGCGGTTATAATGTGGATAAAGGGCGCGGAGAGATTCGGGCTTTCCCAGCTCCACCAGTTAAGGGGCAGGGTTGGCCGGGGCAGGGAGGCGGGTTACTGCTTTCTGCAAACGGATTCCGATTCCCCCGCCGCATTGAAAAGGCTCACTGTGTTGAAGAACACCACCGACGGCTTCGAAATATCCCGGGAGGATATGAGACTTCGGGGCGCAGGGGAGATATTCGGCTTGAAACAGAGCGGCAAAACGGGCAATATCACCGAATATGCCCTTGAATATCCGGATCTTTTCATGGCCGCCTCTGTGGCCGCGCAAAGCCTCGCCGGTTATACGGACGATATTTCCAAGGCCTTTTATGAGAAATTGAAGAAAGAGGGCGAAAGCCTTTTCGGGCGGATAACGATGAATTAAAGCAGTTTAGGCGGGGGCGCTTATGCCGTTTCCTTGGGTTATGATGTTAGTTAAGAAATACAACAAGCTTTTTAATTAACGGAATAGATTAAACAACGGCAATACTAGAGAGGTAAACCGATGTAACGAATTTTTGCCGCTACCCCATTACCCCCTGTCACCGCTTAAAGTCTGATTAATTTATATTGGGAAAAGAAATAAATCCCACACAGCAACCCGCCTCACTTGACGCGGCGTTAATGGCGAGCCTATATAGCTCAAATCGAATAAAACCTTAAAATTATTGTCCATAAAGCCTTAATTCGTTTCGCATCGGCTATAAACGAACTTTTTCGCAAGTGCTTTATGCTTCGAACAGCGCATATAAAAGCGGATAATCTCATTTTCTGTAATGTCCCGCAGACTTTTCGAGGGCATCGTGCGGGTTGCGATCTTTGTGCGACCACCGCAGTGAAGCATATCCGATAATAAAATATATGTCAGGTTTTCTAAACTCGAAGGTAAAAAGGCAAGATACCTTATGCAAAACAGACGAAAAACAAGGGCGGATACCTTTGCGCCCTTGTTTTAATATATGTATTTAAAGCTCATTCCTCGGGAAGCTGTGCATTGTGCCAGACTTCCTGCACATCGTCGTTTGCTTCGAACATATCTATCATTTTATTGAATTTCGCCACCGCATCGGGGTCGCTTAAATCCACCGTATTTTGGGGAATCATCGTCAGCTCGGAGCTTATGGGGCTTAGCCCCGCCTTTTCGAGGGCATCCGAAACCGCAAGGAAATCCTCCGGGGAGGTGATTATCTCGTAAAGCCCGTCCTCCTGGTGATATACGAAATCCTCTGCCCCCGCCTCCAGAGCCAACTCCATCAGCTCGTCCTCGGTTTGGGTCAGCTCCTCCGTATCCAAAACTATCACGCCCTTTTTGTCGAACATGAAGGAAACGCAACCGTTTGTTCCCAAATTTCCGCCGTATTTATCAAAGGCATGGCGCACATCTCCCGCGGTGCGGTTGCGGTTGTCGGTAAGCGCTTCGAGGATAACCGCCACTCCGCCTATTCCGTAACCCTCGTAGGTTATGGTTTCCCAATTCGCGCCGCCGCTTTCCCCCGTGCCCTTTTTAATCGCCCTGTCAATGTTGTCGTTGGTCATGTTGGCGGCCTTGGCTTTCATTATGGCTTCCCGCAGTTTGGAGTTATAAGCCGGATCTCCTCCGCCCTCCTTCGCCGCCACCATTATGAATTTGGCCAGCTTGGTGTAAATCGCTCCCTTCGCTTCGTCCGCCTTGCCTTTTTTGTTCTTGATATTGGCCCATTTGGAATGTCCTGACATATTCATACCTCCCTGTCGCAAACCTGTCGCATTTATATCCGAAACGGCAGGCAAGCTAATCGGTCTTGATTAATATTTACGGTTAATTATTATACTCTTTTTTTGATGTCGTCCAAATACTCTTTCAAAGACTTTTCGTAACCCATTTCGGTGGGGTGATAGTAAACCGTTCCCTCCATGCCTATCGGCATATATTCCTGAGGCACGAAATGTCCCTCGAAATCATGGGGATAAAGGTAGCCCTTGCCTATCCCCGCCTCCCTTTGCGCCTTGTAAACGGCGTTTTTCAGATGATTGGGTATTTCGGCGGTGGGCTTTTTTTCTATATCGGATTGGGCGGCGTAAAGAG
Source organism: Eubacteriaceae bacterium (assembly GCA_012727485.1). Classification (GTDB taxonomy): domain Bacteria; phylum Bacillota; class Clostridia; order Eubacteriales; family Anaerofustaceae; genus JAAYHF01. The sequence goes on along the minus strand of JAAYHF010000169.1, from coordinate 19,992 downwards.
CCATGCAGGAGGCGTTGCTCTTGGGGGCGCTCGCCAGATAAGTCACCCCATGGGCGAGATTTATGGCACATTCGGGCAATCCTATTATTTCCACAGCCCTAAAGACGTTTATCGCCACCTCCAAGGCCCTCGGGTCCGCATTGGAAATGTCCTCCGAAGCGAATATAACCATTCGTCTTGCGATGAATTTCGGGTCTTCGCCGCTATAAAGCATTTTAGCCAAATAATAAAGAGCGCCGTCCGGGGAAGAACCCCGCAGGCTTTTGATGAAGGCGCTGATGGTGTCGTAATGGGAACTGCCGTTTTTGTCGTAAACCACAGCCCGCTTTTGTATACATTCCTCGGCGCAGGCCAAATCTATTATAATTGCCCCCTCCTCGTCCCTTTTGCCGGTCAGAAAAGCCAACTCAAGGGCATTTAAGGCGGTTCGGCTATCTCCGTTTGCCACATTCGCCCAGTGGTTTATGGCTTCCTTGGTTATCTTTATCGGGAATTTCCCCAGCCCCTTGGCCTCGTCCTTTATGGCCCTTTTGACGATAAGCCTGATGTTTTCCTCTGTTAGCCGGGTAAGCTCGAAAACCGTGGAACGGGAAATAAGGGCGGAATTGATCTCGAAATAGGGGTTTTCCGTGGTGGCTCCTATCAAAATAATAGTGCCGTTTTCCACCGCCGGGAGCAGGGCGTCCTGTTGGGCCTTGTTGAAGCGGTGTATTTCGTCTATGAAAACGATGGTGCGCTTGCTGTACATACCCAGGTTATCGGTGGCCTTCTTTATCACTTCCTTGATGTCCGCCACCCCGCTTGTGACCGCATTCAGCCTGATAAATTCGCTTTTGGTGGTATTGGCTATTATCATCGCCAAAGTGGTTTTCCCGCTTCCCGGAGGCCCGAAAAGCACCACAGAGGAAAGCCTGTCCGCCAAAATCATTCGTCTAAGGAGCTTTCCCTCTCCCAAAACCGCTTCCTGCCCCACAAATTCCTCGATGGTTTTCGGGCGCATTCTTTCCGCCAAGGGCGCCGAATCCCTCAAGTTGTTCTGCGCCGCCAATTCTATCATATTACCCATTTATTTCTTTTTAAGCTTCAAATCCAGACGGCTTTCCGTTCCATTGAGCAATCTTTGGATATTCTCTCTGTGCCTTAAGGCGCAAAGGGCGAAAAGAACGATATATAGAATAACCGCATATATCCCCTTTGAAAAAATCAAGCAAAGGGGAATTACCGCGAAAACCGCAATTAGATTGGCAAGGGAAACAAGCCTTGTCAAAAGAATTATGATAAGGGAAATAAGAAAACAGGAGAGCGCCAACAAAGGGGTATGGGCGAAACCCACCCCCAGACTGCTTGCCACGCCCTTGCCGCCCTTGAAGCCCAACATGATCGACCAATCGTGACCGACCACCACGGCGATGGAGGCAAGCAAATTTACGACGGAATTCCCCGGGCAGATTATCCCGGATAGCTTCACCGCCGCATAGGCCTTGATGACATCAAACAAAAACACGCAACAAGCCGTTTTCGGGCCGAAGGTGCGAAGGGTGTTGGTACTTCCGGGGTTGCCGCTGCCGTATTGCCGTATATCCTTATTGTGAAGAATCTTTGTTAATATGTAAGCTCCGTTTATACAGCCTATCAGATAAGCGATTGCAACGCTTAAAAGGCCGAGCAGTATATTCTTCATTCTCCCTTGTCTTCCCTGCTGTAAATAGGCACCGGTTCTAGCTTATGAAGATTTCTTTCATGCAGGGAATCGATGAGTTTCGTTGCGCCCTTGTCCAGTGCGCTGGGGCCGTATTGCAGATAGTATTGAATCTGCTTATAGGTCACTCCCAATTCGTATTCATCGGTCTGACCTATCTTCAGCCCCGCCGAGGGAGCTTTTTTGATTATGTTCTCGGGGCAGCCCAGATATTCGAGCAGTTCGTATATCTCGCTCACCATCATGTCTCCGATGGGGTTGAAATCGCAGGCGCCGTCGCCCCATTTGGTGAAGTATCCCACATACCTTTCGCAGGCGTTTCCCGTTCCCGCCACCACCATGCCCTCCTGCCTTGCCACTGCATATAAAGCGGTCATTCTCAGTCTGGGGTTCATGTTTGAAGTGGCTTCTTCATCTAAAACAAAACTTCCCTCCATGGCTTTGACAAGTTCATTCTTGGCGGGGGCTAAATCCACCACCTTTGTTTTTATGGAGAATTTTTCCGCCAGAGCAAGGGCGTCCGTCATATCCTGAGAGTAATTCACCTCTGTGCCGCAGGGCATGATAAGCCCAAGGGTGTTCTCACAGGCCATTTTGCAGAGTATTCCCGCAAGGGCGCTGTCCTTGCCCCCGCTTAACCCCAAAACGATGCCCTTTGCATGGGCATTTTCAACTATTTCCTTAATAAATGCTACTCTGTTTTCGATTTCCTTAACGCAGTCCATTATCGTCCTCCGATTTATATTGCCTTGATTATAACACATTGGGATATAATACAATATCAACCGCAATACAAAAATTGCCGTTAATGCAATTATTTCACGGTTCTTTAATATTCAGCCGTACATAGAATAAATCATGCACATCAACGATTCCCTGAAATACCTTGTCGGATTTAAAAAGGCCTTAAGCCGTATTGCGGAAGGGGGGGGCGAAGAATATGAAACAAGGGATTTTATCATGGACTCCCTGCGCTTTTTAGGCTTCTCTCCCATTCTTTGCGCCCAAACCGGGGTGATATGCCCGATTGATTTCGGAAAAGAAAAATCCATAGCCTTCAGAGCCGATATGGACGCCCTCCCCTTGAACGGGGATTATGCCCATCTTTGCGGACACGATGCCCACATGGCCCTGCTTTTGGCCTTTGCGGCCCATGTTGCAGAGGATCTCCCGGATTATGACTGCAATATTCTGCTGATTTTCCAACCCGCGGAGGAAACCTTCGGAGGCGCCCCGGGCATGATAGCCGAGGGGATTCTTGAGAAATACAATGTTGCGGAGATATACAGTTTTCATGTTTTTCCCTCCCTGCCCGGCGGATTTATGGCTTCGATGCCCGGCTATATGTTTTCCGATTCCTCAAAGCTCATCATTCGGGCAAAGGGGCTGAGCGCCCATGCGGCAAGCGGGAAAGAAGTGAGGGACGCCCTGAAGGCGGCGGGGCAAATAGTGACGGATATAAATAACATTCCCCCAAGCGGGAAGGCTCTGTGCCGGGTATGCACCCTACAGGCGGGAAGGGCGCAGAATATCATAGCCGACAGCGCCGAACTCACAGGAATAATAAGAACCCTCGGCCTTCAATCCCATGGGGAAATGCTTGAGGCGATAGACGAAATATGCCGTCAAGCGGCCTGCTCAAGCGGTTGCGAGGTATGCTTCATAGCCGAGGGGGGGTATATAGCCCTGAAAAACGACGGCAGGCTATATCGGAGAGCTAAAGAATTATTCGGCAAAAAATTCAAAAAGGCTTCCCCCTGCTTTTTGGCGGACGATTTTGCCTTTTTCGCCCGGGAGCGCCCCGGGCTTTATATGCTTTTGGGAGTAGGGGAGGGGGGGCAAACCCCCGAACTGCACAGCAGTGATTTTTCCTTCAATGAAAAATACCTCTCGGTCGGACTTAAGGCCTATATAACCATTGCGGAAAACGCGCCTTTGCTCGAAAGCAAAAAATGACAAAAGACAGGTATGAAATACAATGGTTTTATTGCTCATACCTGTCCGGGGTGTTTGAAGGGATTCACTCTAAACGAGGAATTTTATTACGTTGGTATCGACCTTCTTGTAAAGCTCGTCCGCCTTCTTGCAGTTTCTCATGACTTCCTTGATATCCACACCCGCAAGCCTTACGGAAATGGTGGCGAGGAAATTGATGAAATCCTTGCTCTTTTCGGGATCAAGTCTGTCATAACGATCCAGCAGAAGCTCTCTGCGGGCGCCGTATTCGGCTATGGTCAATCTGTGGAAAATGCTTTCGGTGATGTCGATGTCGAAGGTGCGGATTATATCCATGAAATCCAGCCCCACCAAATCGTTCGCATCGGCTTCCACAAGCTCATTGATGAATATTTCCTTGTAAAGCTCCCTGTTCTTGTCGTTGGAGAGCATTATGCTGTAAAATATTCTGGTGAAAACGATGTGCTTCTGCAGCGGATTTTCGATTTCAGCGGCTATCTGGTCGTCGATGGAATCCTTGATGTTCTGCAAGAATTGAGTGTAGATAATGGAAAGGATCTCGTTCTTCTTGAAATAATAGTTGACAAGACCGATGGGCACATTGGCGTTTCCCGCGATCTTTTCGATGGTCGCATTCTTGTAGCCGTACTCATAAAACATCTTTTTAGCCGATTGGAAGATTCTTTCCTTTGTTTCAATACCCTTTTTGTAAGTTGCCATTTAATTGTTCCTCTGATTATTATTTTTGTACTATTGTATCATATTTATGATGATAAATCAATAGAATTATTCAAATTTATCTTAATATGTTTGCGTTTCGAAATTCAGAACGCGATTTTTTCCCTGATATGCTCCGCAAGCTCTCCGATGGGAACCCTCTGCTGGGTCATGGTGTCCCTGTCCCTCACGGTGACACAGCCGTCGGTTTCGGTGTCGAAGTCAATGGTGATGCAATAGGGGGTGCCTATCTCGTCCTGCCTTCTGTAACGCTTGCCGATATTGCCCGTTTCATCGTAATCACATTCGAATTTCTTCATCAGCTCCGAATAGACTTCGCTTGCCTTTTCGTTTTGTTTTTTGGTGAGCGGAAGCACCGCCGCCTTGTAGGGAGCCAAAAAGGGGTGTACCCTGAAAACATTCCTTTCGCTTCCGTCCTCCAAGCTCTCACATTCGTAGCCGTCGCAAAGCACGGCGAACATAAGTCTGCCCACTCCCACCGAAGGCTCGATGCAATAGGGGAAGAACTTCTCGTTGGTTACGGGATCCTGATATTTCATATCCTTGCCGGAGAAGGCTTCGTGCTGTTTCAAGTCGTAATCGGTTCTGTCCGCTATTCCCCATAGCTCGCTGCGGCCGAAGGGGAAATCGTATTCAATGTCTGTGGTGGCGTTGGAATAATGGGAAAGCTGTTCTTTTTTATGGTCTCTGAGCGTCAGATGCTCCTTTTTCAGCCCGAGGCTGTAAAGGAACTCAATGCAAAAGCTTCTCCAATAATTGAACCATTCCCATTCGTCCCGGGGGTGGCAGAAGAATTCCAGTTCCATCTGCTCGAATTCCCTGGTGCGGAAAATAAAGTTGCCCGGCGTTATTTCATTGCGGAAGCTCTTGCCTATCTGCCCTATTCCGAAGGGCAGTCTTTTGCGGGTGGTGCGAAGGACATTCTTGAAATTCACAAAAATTCCCTGACAGGTTTCCGGGCGAAGGTAGAGGGTGTTCGCTCCCTCCTCGGTGACTCCCTGGAAGGTTTTGAACATTAAATTGAATTGGCGGATATTAGTGAAATCCTTGGCGCCGCATTTCGGGCAGACAATGCCGTTATCGGCTATATACTGCTCCATTCTCTCGTTGCTCCAGCCGTCCGCCACCTCGTCGATGCCGCGTTTGGCGAAATCTTCTTCCACAAGCTTGTCTGCCCTGTAACGGCTTTTACAGTTTTTGCAGTCAATTAGCGGGTCGTTGAAATTGGTCAGATGCCCGCTGGCTTCCCAGGTGCGGGTATTCATGAGAATGGCGGAATCTATCTGAACATTGTATTTGTTCTCCGTTATGAATTTCTTTACCCAGGCGGCCTTGATGTTGTTTAAAAGCAAAACTCCGATGGGGCCGTAATCCCAGGCGTTGGCAAGCCCTTCGTAAATTTCGCTTCCGGGGAAAACTATTCCCCGCATTTTGGTTATACTGATTATTTCATTCAGTGTTAGCTGTCTTGACATTTTCTTCCTCCGTTACAGTTGATACAGCATCTCAAAACTTTTAATGTTTTTTCCCAGAGTATAAACAAGATAATTGTTTATCTGCTTGAAAAGATATTTCTGCTCTTGCCCCGAAGGCGCGTTGAGCGAAAGTATCTTATCCATGCCGCAAAACAAAAGGTCAAACAGATAAAGCCCCTGGGAAGCGGTCAAAATCGCCAAACCCTCTGCGCTTACGCAATCGGCGCAAACTATTCCCCCTTCCTTAGGGGAAAAGAAATAATCCTCACCGACTTTCCCGCAGTTCACGCATCTGTCCAGCGCGGGATAACTGCCGTTTATCCCCAGCATTTTCAGCGCGAATGCGGTGGATAAAACAAGAGATTTTTCTCCGGGACAGCCCTCCAAAAGCTTTAACGAGTGATAAAGGAGCATGAAAGCCGACCTGTCCTCGCTCGCTTCCTCGAAGGCGACGGTAATAATCTCGCAGATATATGCCGCGGCGCAAAGAAGCCTTATATCCCGCCCTATCCCCTTGAATCCGTTAATCACCTCCGCAGAAGAAAGATAGGGCATTTTGAGGCTTTCGCTCAGGACATACTCCCCGAAGCAATAGCTTTGGGAAGAACCTAAAAATTTACTGCGGGCGCTTTGCGCTCCCTTTGCCACAGCGCTCATCTTGCCCCCTTCCAGGGTGAAAAGGGTGAGCATTTTGTCCTGTTCGCCGTATTTTACCGCCCTTAATACGATAGCCTTATAGGTTTTATTCGCCATGGTTTTTTTGCGGGTGATTCATAGTATACAATATTAAATTCATAATTACAACTATTTCATATAAACAATCGTAGCTCCGCCCGCCCCTTCGGAAAGTCCTCCCAGGCGGAAGCTTTCCACCAACGGGTGTTCCTGAAGAATTTGCGTCACTTTTTTGCGCAAAACCCCTTCCCCCTTGCCGTGGATTATCGTCAGCACCTTCAGATTTGCAAGGGTGGCGTCGTCCAAAAACTTTTCCACCTCTATTTGCGCCTCCTGCCCCGTTATTCCCCTTATATCAAGGGTGGGGGAGGCGCTTTGGGCCTTTGAACCCGTGTAGGAGAAGGTCTTTTCCTTCTTTTTCGCCCCGGGGCGCAGTTTGGAAAGGGCTATCCTCGTTTTAATCGAGCCTATCTGCACAAGGGCGGTGTCTTCCTTTATTTCGAGTATGCTACCCTCTCCGGAAAGCTCGGGTATTTCCACATCGTCACCTTTCTTGAAGTCGTATTCCGCCCGGGCGGGGTCGTCCGTGAGGGAAAAGGCGTGTTTGGGCATCAGGGAATTAAGCTCGTCCAACGCCGCTTTGGCAAGCTCGGAGGCCTCGTTTCTGAGGGATCTGTCCGATGAGCCTTTGGAGTATTTATCCGCGGAGGATATTATATCCTTTGCGGCTTTTTTCGCATTGTTCACTATCTGCTTTGCGCTCACCACCGCCTCGGTATACATTTTGTTCTTGGAAGCCTTGAGCTTTTCCAATTCCGAGTTCATCTGCTCCTCCGCTTCCCGAGCCTGTTTCAGCGCCCTATGGGCTTCGTCCCTGCTTTGGGTCGCGTCTTTGATCTTATCGTTGAGTTCGGTTATCAGATCCTCGAATCTGGCATCTCCCATATCCATTTCGTTTTTGGCTTCTTCGATGATCTGCTCGGAAATGCCCAGCCTTCGGGATATTTCAAAGGCGTTGGATTTGCCCGGCAGTCCTATGGTCAAGCGGAAGGTGGGCTTTAAATTGACCGTGTCAAATTCCACATTCGCATTGACAATGCCCCTTTCGGTCAAGGCATATTGCTTTATTTCGTTGTAATGGGTGGTGGCTACGCACATCGCTCCCTTATCCCTTATAAATTTGAGTATGGCCTTGGCAAGCGCCGCCCCCTCGGAGGGGTCTGTGCCTGCCCCCAACTCGTCCAGAAGAACGAGGCAGTTTTCGTCCAAGTCGTTCAATATGGAGGAAATGTTGGTCATGTGGGAGGAAAAGGTACTCAGGGATTGCTCTATGCTCTGTTCGTCCCCTATATCCGCATAAATGTTTTCGAAGGTGCAAAGGCTGCTGCCCTCCCCCGCAGGGATAAAAAGCCCGCTTTGGGCCATTAAGAGGCATACCCCCAGGGTTTTGAGCGCCACGGTCTTGCCTCCCGTGTTCGGCCCGGTGATGACGATCTGGGTGTAATCCCTTCCTATTCTCAAATCGCTTGCTACCGCCTTTTTCGGGTCCAAAAGCGGGTGACGGGCGCGGAAAAGCTCAATATAGCGCTCCTTGTTGATTAAGGGTTTTGTATAATTCCTTTCGTAGGCGTATCCCGCCTTGGCGAAAAGTTCGTCCAATAAAATGACCGAATCCTCGTTTGCAGTCAGCTCCAACGCCTTTTGGGCGACCTTTTGGGAAAACTCCGCCAAGATAATATCGATTTCCCGGGCTTCCTCGGACTCCAGCGTCCTTAACTCGTTGTTCATGTTGATGACACTGCGGGGTTCGACGAAAAGGGTCATTCCGCTTTGGGAGGTATCGTGAACTATCCCGTCCACACTGCCCTTGTATTCGCTCTTTACGGGAATGACATATCTGCCGTTACGCATGGTGACCAACTGCTCCTGCAAATATTTTGCGGTGTCCGATTTTGTGTAGGAGGAAAGCTTATCCTTCAGGGAGGCGTTGAGCCTTCGCATTTTGCGGCGTATGGCGGATAGGGCGGGCGAAGCGTTGTCGCTTATCTCGTCTTCCCCCAATATGCAAGATTCGATCGAAGAAGCCAATGATTTAAGGTCGGTTATTTCTCCGGCGGTCTGTTTTAAATTCTCGCAGGGAAAGCTTTCGTATTCCTCCGAGAAAATGAACCTTTTTATCTGCTGGGCGTATTTTATTGCCGAGGCTATCTTTAAAAGAGCGCCTCCCCTTAAAGTGCCCCCCTTTTGGGCGTGGATAACATACTCCCTTACTTCCTTATAGCCCCCCGCGGGTATGTTGCCCTTTACCCTTATGGTGTCGTAGGCTTCCCCGGTTAAGGTGAAGGTTCTTTGCAAATCGTAATCGCCAAGGGTGGGCGTTAATTCTTCAATTCTTTTTTTTGCGCTTTCGGTTGCCGCTTTTTCGGCTATCAAAGCGAGTATTCTGTCATACTCGAGCGTTTTTAGAACTCTTTGCTGCATTTTTCTTTCTTCTCAATTTCTTCTTTTTTAGTTTCTTTTTCTGGAGCATACTCATCAAAACGATGAATATGCCTATGGCTGTCACGAATACCGCTATCATCACAATATCGGATTTGCCGAATATATCGAATTTTTCGGCGGTTATCATATCCGTTTTGGCGATTATATCCCCGTCGCAGAAGAATACAAGCTGACCTATCACATCTCCCGGCACAATATCCCGCTTTAGCCGCAGTACCCCGTCCTCCTCCGCAGCCACCGTATCGGCGGAAAGGGTGGTCATGTAGCCGTATTTATTTATCTTATCCTTATCCAAACAAAGGGTCAGATCCTCCCGAGCGTATATGGCGAGCTGACCTGATTGGAAAACCGAGGGATTTGCCACAGAGTAGGTTGCGCTCCTGTTTTCATCGGTTATGAGGGAAACTATGGCATGGCCCTTGAAAACATAGTCAAGCACGCTGTCGGCTTTCTGCCAAATCTCCATTTTGTTGTCGTCGGGAACATTCAGGAAAGCTCCGATAATATTCATCTTCCCGTCCGTGGCGGTCATAAGGAAGCATTTCTGCCCCATTTTGGTATATCCGGTTTTCATGCCCGTCACCAGCGGTGAATAATAGGGGTTTGCTCCCCCTCCGCCGTAATAGGCGGGCAGGGTTTCGTATTTTAAAACATTGGTGCTTTTCCATTCGTGGGTGGCGGTGTTTGTGGTCTGCTTCACGGAAAGATTGCCCACGGTTTCGGTTATTAAGCTCATTTTCGAAGCCGCCCTCCCCAGGGTTACGATATCAAAGGCGGTGGAATAGTTCTGCGTGTTGTCGTAGCCGTCCGCATTTGCCCAATGGGATTCGGTAAGCCCCATTTGCAGGGATTTTTCGTTCATTTTTTCAAGGAAAGCCGAGTAACATTCGCCCACCGAGGCCTTTTTCCCCAATATCTTTTCCCCGCAGGCCACCGCGGTCACTATCGCCGCATCGTTTCCGGAGGGGATAAGGGTGGCATATATGAGCTGACGGAAGGTCAGCTCCTCTCCCGCCGATAGATTGGCTGTGGAGCTGTTGGGCCCCACCAAGCCCAGGGCGGCGGAGGTGACCCTTACTTTTTCCTCCATGTTATCCATGTAATCCAGGGCGGTTATGGTGGTCATTATCTTGGTGATACTCCCGGGGTAAAGCCTTGTGTGGGCATTTTTCTCCAAAAGCACCGTTCCCGTGGTTTCCTCATAAATGAAAAGACCTATCGAGGAATAGGGCGCCAAATCGAAATCGGCCGAATAAACTGTTCCGGGAGTAAATGAAAGCGCCAGCAGTAAAGCCAGCGCCGCCGATAAAAGTTTTTTAGCGGTTTTCATCTGCGTTGTTCCTGTTTATGGTTCGAATGGAATCGAAACCTTCGTATTCGTTTAGTTTGTTTGCGGGAGCCAAGGCCACCTTGATTCCCTTTTCGAGCAGTAACTCGAATTGGATTGCGGCGTCGTTCAAATCCTTCACTGTTGTGGAAAGAACGGCTTCCCGGAGGGCTTGCCTTTGCTCATGGGAATAATCGGCATAAATATAACCCAAGGCGTTTCTGCCCTTGGCATATACGGGTTTGGGAGAGTCCATATCGCTGATGGTGCCGATGATGAAGTTATCGGTCTGCCTTTTGCTCAGTTTTAAGCTCATAAGTTCCTCGGGGATCCCCTCATACACCCGATAGGTGTTTTTCACATTGGGGTCCCGATAGGAAACGAGCATCAGATCCCCGCCCCGGTCGGCTCTTATCATTGCGCCGTAGGCGCCGCCCTTTACCCTTATGTTGTTCCAAAGGTAATCGGTGTATAGATATTTGCGGCAAACCCCGAAACTTTCGGGCATATAACCCCCGGCGTTTTTGAGGTTTATCCCCTGCGCCGTGTAACATACGGCACTGGGGATTATTATCCCCTCGTTCACTGCGGGAGAAAGGGCGATGAAGGTGTTTTCCCCCCGGGTTCTTTCGGGCAGTCTTTGGGCGAAGGCGGCCGCCTTTGAAATCATCGCTTTCTCATGGGCCTTGTCGCAGGTGATGAGAATATCCAGCCTCGAGCGGGTAACTATCTTTGCCGCAAGGCTCTTTAATTCGCTTAAAACACCGTTGTCCCCGGCGTTCAGGCGGGCGTTGGTTTTCAGCAGGTATCTGTAATAATTCTCCCCCCTGGCGTTGTTGCGGAAGGCGCCCTTATGGGAGCAGGCCGCGTCCATACGAAGCAAAGCGTGGGTTTCCGCTTCATTCACCAAGGAATTCTCGAATTTGCTTATTTCTTCGCGGATTGTCACCTTAAGCCTTTCCGTATCGTCAATGCGAGTGGCAAGCAGACACTCCTCCGAAAGGGAAAAAAGCTTATCCGCATTGGAGAAAAGGGCCTTGCTCATATAGGTGAATCTGCGTTCATAGGCATTTATATCGTTGTAATTCTGCTGAATACTTATGGCGCTCCCGCTGTCGCCCAAATAGATCCCCTGGGTATTTCCCAAATCGTATTCGGAATATTTATCCGTTGCATATACCCCCAGAATACTGCGGAGCAGTTCCATCGGAGCCGCCTGCTCTGCGCTAAGATCCGCCGCATCGAAGTTGAAATCCACATATACGATGTCCGAACACTCTCCCGTGTATGTGAATATGCGGCTTTCCCCGTTTTCGGTCAAATCAAGAGAAAGCTTTTCACATTCCCGGGCTATCTCATCGACTTCCAACACGGGGATTTTTGCGGTGTCCTCCGGGGAATCGGGGGTGTTCTGGCGCTCCCTTAGTTTAAGGGCGTTTTCTGTTATTTGCACAAGCCGGGATTTGCTCAGCGAATTTTTATATTCTTCGAGCTTTTGGGAAAGCTCGGCTTCCTTTTGCTCGCCCAGGGCGTAAACGGGTTTCAGGGTGACTGTGCCGGTGTGCTTGTTTTCAAGGAAATATTTGCGAATAAGCCCCACATAAAAATCACTTCCCATGTTTTTCCGTAGATATTCGAGAGCCCCTTCGTATTTGAGCTGTTCGAAGGGGTCATAACCGTAAAGCCAATTTTCCATCACCCTTATGGCGTGAATAAGCCCCTTGGGGGCGCTGCCCGCGTCCGCTTCCCTGAGGAAGAATTCGGTGTTGTTCACGCAGGAAAGAATGACCTCGTCGTCTATTCCCTCCTTGCAGAGTTTTTCGAGGGTTTCTTTTATGGTGTCCTCCAAAAGCACAAGGTTCTCCCCGGGGGCGTTTTTAACATATATCGACATGAAGGTGGTGAATTCCTCGGTGGTGTAACTGCAATAGACTTCCTCGCCTATCTTCGCGTCCGTCAGGGCTTTTTTGAGAACAGAGGAATCGGTGTCGAAAAGGATCTTGCTTAAAACATTCAGCGCGAGAATCTGTTTCGTGTCCCCCGCCTTTGCCATGGCATAGTTGCAAGCAAACCAATATTTGTCCGAACACTGCTCGTCGTCCGCCGCATAGTCTAAAGTGACTTCGGTCGGCCCGCTGAACTGCTTCGGGGCGAAATCCGCTTGAACGGGGGCAATTCTCCCATAAGCGGAAAGATATTTCTCATCAAGGGTTTCCATGTGCTTTTTTATATCGGTGTCGCCGTAGATGAAAATATAGCTGTTGGAGGGGTGATAATGCTTATTATAGAAATTCAGATATTTTTCGTATGTCAGCTCGGGAATGCTTTTCGGATCTCCGCCGGAATTGAAGGAATATATGGTTCCGGGGAAAAGACCCGCTTCCACCGCTTCGAAAAGCATATCCTCGGGGGAGGAGGTCGCCCCCTTCATTTCGTTGTATACAACCCCGTTTATGGTCAGTTTATCTTCTGAGCTGTCGTATTCGTAATGATGCCCTTCCTGAAGGAATGCAAAATCATCGGTCTTGATAAGGGGGTTGAAAACCGCATCGCAGTAAACATCAACCAAATTTTCGAAATCCTTGTCGTTCATGCTCGCCACGGGATACATGGTCTTATCCGGATAGGTCATGGCGTTAAGAAAGGTATTCAAGGAAGTTTTGAGAAGCTGGACAAAGGGCTCCTTCAGCGGGTATTTATCGCTTCCGCAAAGTACGGAATGTTCGATGATATGGGCGGTTCCGCAGTCGTCCTCGGGGGAGGTGAGCAGGGTTATGCAAAAAACCTTGTTCTTGTCGTTGTTTTTCAACCCTATCAGCCTTGCCCCGGAGTTAATATGCTCGTAAAGGTAAGCCTCACCCGATACCTCCTTTATGTATTCGCTCTTTATAAGCCTGTAACCTTTGATGTTATCCATTTAAACCTCCGAAATAATAGCATTTTAATTATAGTATACTTTGCGTATTTTACACCAAACTTATTTCAAAAAGAGTCTCGTTTTGTTAAAATGGGAACGAAATAAAATAATGCGGTGAAAAAATGACAAAGGAACTTTTCATAGCCCTGCTGCCCACTGTGGTGATAGTATTCTTTCTTTTAAGGTTCGACAAATATAAAAAAGAGCCCTTGGGCCTTCTTGTTCTGCTTTTTATCGCCGGTGTGGTAACGGCTGTGCCGGCGGTGGTTTTGGAACAGCTTTATGTGAACCTTTTCGGCAATGCATACAGCCCCTTTCAACTCGTGATGCAGGCCTTTTTCGGGGTGGCTCTGGTGGAAGAAAGCGTTAAATTCATTGCCTGCCGCCTTATAGCCTACCGCAAAAAATCCTATGACGAGCTTTATGACGGCATTATTTACTGTAGTTTTGTCTCCCTGGGATTCGCCACCATAGAAAATATCCTTTATGTCAATCAATACGGCTTTACCACAGCCTTAGTGAGGGCTGTGACCGCTGTTCCCGCCCACGCCATCTTCGGGGTTTTGATGGGCTATTTTCTCTCCCTCAGCAAATTTGTGCCCGAAAAGCGCGGTTTTTACCGCGCCCTTTCGCTGATTTCCCCGGTCTTTGCCCACGGCGTATACGATGCGATTTTATTCCTCGATTTGGATTGGGCTTTGCTCATCTTCCTGCCCTTTATGGTGTTGCTCTATAAAAGGGCTTTCACTCTCATCAAGGCGACCAACGATGTCGAGCCATTTGATGATGCGGATTATCGGGGATAGCAACGATTCGCCTTTTTATAAGGCAACGCCGCACGGTTCGCGGTTCGTCTTAAGCTGTACGCATAAACACTCCCCAAGGTATTTACCCTCATAGACAGGATTGTTTCTTTTCTTTGCAAGCTTTTACCGCACGAGAACAACCCTCAACTGGTTCAAGCGTGAAATGGTAAAATATTTTCCCTTTTTATCCTTTAAGGTAAATAGGGCGGTTGCTTTTGCGGTTTAAACTGTGCTGTAAAGCCTTAGATTTATTTGGGCAGATTTATCTGCTTAACCCTCAATTCTTGTCGTTTGAGGTTTCATAGCTCATAATCCCATTTATAAATTCCGAAACGCTCGGGGTTTGCCCCGTATATTCGGCGGTTATCCATATCACCGTAATTCCCTCGCATTTGCCGATGTAATAGACATTTTTCACATACTGATTGAGCGATGCTTCGAAGCGGATATAATCCCGCCCGGCAATCAAAGCCCTTTCGCTTTCGGTCAGCTCACAGCCCTTGGCCGTAAGGGCTTCGCGCAGGTTCAGGGCATAATTGGCGGAGCTTAACTGCGCTCCCAATTTCTTTTGGGTATCGAAATAATAAAGACAACAGCAAAGCGTGCCGCCGCCGTCTTTAAGCTTCAAATCGTAATAATAACATATCTGCTCGTCCGCAAGGATTTCCTCGCTTAACTCCGCCCCTTCGTTTATGACGCTGTCCTCTCCGATTTGAAAGGTGTTTTTCAATTCCTCAGCGCTTGCCGAACTCATTTTATCGGGCAGGGCGAAGGTTAAGCCGAGCCAGCGGGAAACAAAGGTTTTATCCTTCCATTCTCCGAAGGAAACCTTTTTTGTCTGACTCTTGTCGATGATGATTTCGCTGTCGCCGCCCTTGCCGCAACCCGTAAGGAGGGATAAAAGGAGAATAGCGCATACACCCAACAAAATTGCTTTTTTCATTTGATAATAAGCCCCTTGTGATCGATTAATGCCCCCTGTGAATCGCAAAGTCTTTGTGTGCAGACAAAGGGATATTTGCCGCTTAAAACCTCTGCAGCCCTTTGCGCCGTTTCGGTTTGCTCGAAAATGCCGTAAAAACAGCTCCCGCTGCCGGAAAGCCCCGCCAAAAAAGCCCCGCTTTCATAAAGCTCCGCTTTAATTTCGAGGGCTTTGGGGTGGAATGCGGCCAAATATTCTTCGAAATCGTTCCTCGCTTCGCAGACCCCTGGTTTTTCAAGGGAGGCGAGTATCCTTTCGAAATCGCAGTTAGGCTGATTATGGGCGTTGTCGGAAAAGTCGTAGGCGGCTTTGGTATCCACCGAAAAATTCGGCTTCACCAAAAGCAGGGGATAAGAGAAGGTGTTTTCAATGGGAGTGATCCTCTCTCCTATGCCTTCGCAAAGGGCAAAGCCCCCCCTGACCATAAAGGGTATATCCGCCCCCACTCCTTTGCCCGCCTCGCAAAGCTCCTCCAAGCCGACATTGAGATCATAAAGAAAGTTCAGCGCCCTGAGGGTGCAAGCCCCGTCTGCGCTCCCTCCGCCCAGCCCCGCCCGGGTGGGTATGTTTTTTTTCAGAGTGATTGCAACGGGCAGTTCCCTTTTGACATGGCTCTCCAGCGCAAGAACGCATTTTATCACGATGTTGTTCGTATCCCCGGGTATATCCGGATCATCGCAGATAAGGCTCGTTTTTTCGGCTTTGGCGAAGGTCAGCTCGTCGTAAAGCGAAATTGTGTGCATGAGGGTCTTTATATCGTGGTAGCCGTCTGCCCTCTTTCCTATTATGTCAAGCCCCAAATTAATCTTGCCCGGGGCTTTCAGCCGCAATTTTTCCATGTCAGTTTTCCGCCTTTGTCATTTGTATGAATGTTTCCTCGTCTATCACCTTAACCCCAAGGCCCTCCGCCTTCGCCTTTTTGCTTCCCGCCTTTTGTCCGCAAAGCAAATAGTCGGTGGCGCCGCTTACGGAGGAGGTGACTTTGCCGCCGAGTTTTTCTATGATTTCGGTGGCCTGCGGGCGGGTATAATTGGGGAGCGTACCCGTCAAAACAAAGGTTTTCCCCTCGAAAACCCGCTTTTGCTCCGCCATATCACTTTGGGAGGACATCGTTATGCCCTCGGATTTCAGGCGCTCTATCAAGGAGATGTTCTCATCGTTGGAAAAAAAGGTGACTATGCTTTCCGCCATCTTCGGGCCGACCTCATGGATCGAATTAAGGCTTTCCTCATCGGCGGCTTTCAGGCTTTCGACATCGGGGAAATGTTTGGCTAATATTTTGGTGTTGCTTTTTCCCACCAGCGGAATGCCCATAGCGAAAAGAAATTCGGGCCAACCCCTGTTCTTGCTTTCCTCAATGGCTTGCAATAGGTTGTCCACGCTCTTTTCCCCCATTCCCTCCATTTCAAGCAGTTGTTGACGATGTTCCCGGAGCAGATAAATATCGGCCGCGTCCCCTATAAGCCCCGCCTGCGTGAATCTTTCCACCAGACTTTCCCCGAGCCCGTCGATATTCATCGCATCTCGGCTGACAAAATGTATGAGCCTTCTCAGGGATTTTGCGGGGCAATCTTCGTTTATACATTTTACCGCCGCTTCCCCCTCGACTCTCACCGCCTGTCTGCCGCATACGGGGCATTTGTCGGGCATGATGAAAATTCTCTCCCCCCCGGTTCTTTTTTCTTTTACACTGCGAACCACCTCGGGGATAACGTCCCCCGCCTTTCGCACGATCACCCTGTCGCCTATGCGTATATCCTTTAGGTTTATGTTGTCCTCATTGTGAAGGGTGGCCCTGCTGACAATGCTTCCCGCCACACTCACGCTTTCAAGCTCCGCCACGGGGGTGAGTTTGCCCGTTCTGCCGACCTGAATCGTGATATCCTTGAGAAGTGTTTCCGCTTCGATGGCGGAATATTTATAGGCGATAGCCCAGCGGGGGTTTTTGCTGGTCATTCCCAGAGCTTGCCTTAAAGCGAAACTGTCCACCTTGAGGACTGCTCCGTCTATCTCAAAGGGAAGGCTATCCCTTTCCCGTCCCTTTTTTTCTATGAAATCAATGGCCTGCTCTATGTTATAAGCCTTTTGCACATCGCTCACCTTAAATCCGAGTTCCCTTAAATATTCGAGGGATTCAAAGTGCCCCCCGGGCTGTTCCCCGCTTATTTCCTCCATATTGAAAACAAATATATCCAAATTTCTGCTTGCGCTCACCCGACTGTCGAGCTGTCTGAGGGAACCCGCCGCGGCGTTTCGGGGGTTTGCAAAGGGGGCTTGCCCCTCAATGGCCCTGAGATCGTTGAGCTTTTCGAATTCGGCCTTATACATTATCACCTCTCCGCGCACGATTACGGAAACGGGACGGCTGAGCTTTTTCGGAATGGTTTTTATGGTTTTGATGTTTTCGGTGATGTCCTCCCCGGTGATGCCGTCCCCCCGGGTGGCTCCGCGGACAAGCAGACCGTTTTCATAGGTCAAAACAACGGTCAGCCCGTCGAATTTGTTTTCGCAGTCGTAAAAAAAATCCTCCGAAATGCTCTTTCTTATCCTCGCATCGAATTCCCGCAGTTCTTGGGGGGAGTAGGCGTTGGCAAGGGAAAGCTGGGGCGTTTTGTGCGTCACCTTTGTAAAACCCTCCGCCACCCGCCCGCCCACCTTGAGAGTGGGCGAGTCGCTTTGGACATATTGGGGATACATCGCCTCCAGGTCGGTTAGTTCCTTGAGAAGGGAATCGTACTGCTCGTCGCTCACCGCGGGGCTGTCCTGCTCGTAATAAAGCTTGTTGTAATAATTCAGCCTTTCGGTGAGTTCCTTTATCTTTGATGCGATTTTTTCCATTTTACCATTCCTTTCACTGCCCCCGGAAAGCGGGCTTCACGGTCGGTTGGTTTGCGGTTAGCCCCGTTAATCGGGGTTTGCCCCGTTAATCGGGGTTTGCCCCGTTAATCGGGGTTTGCCCGTTTATAACAGCGCTCAATAATACCGCAACTACCCGCAGTAGTTTGCTCAATTTGCAGGGCTTTTAAATTTTTTGCGTATTCTTAAAGCTTATCTTGCATATATCCCCTAAAAATTCTTTCCCGTATTTCGCCGCAAACTGCCCTGCGGCTGTATTCGCCGCATTTGCCGCGCCGGGGGGGAAGTCGATTCCGTATTTCTCGCTCATCTGCTTTAGTTTTGCCATATAGGTATATCTTGCCAAAATACTCGCCGCCGCCACGGCAAAGTTGGCTTCCGCCCTGTTTTCCTGATGAATCTCGAGGGGATAATCCCCCAGTTCCCCCGCTATGCGGTATTCGGGGGCGAATTTATCTATCAATACCCGCCCGCAACCGCTTTTGGCGTAAACGCTTTTTATCGCCGCGGCGTGGGCGGCGGTTAAAATGAGGTTGATATTCTTTTTTTGCTCGTAGAGTCTGTTGAACTCCGAAGGGGTAATAACGATTATGCTGTAATGGGGACAAACGGCTAAAATCTCGTCCTTGAGCTTTTCTATCTTGCCCGGGGTGAGTTTCTTGCTGTCCTTCACCCCCGAGGCGGCCAATTTTTCGTACATGACCTCATCGGCGTAAAGGGCGCAGACCGTCAGCGGCCCCAGCCAATCCCCCTTGCCCGCCTCGTCCGAACCGATGAGGGGAGGGGCTAAGAGGGGGTTTTCGGCGCTTTGGTGCGTTCCCCCCGCCAACGCCTTGAGTTTATCGGATTTGGTCAGGGAGGTGTCTATGCTCCTTTTACCCTTGGTGTTTTCGTAAAGCCTTATCATATCCCTTTGCCCGCCCCTCTCGAAGGTGAGCTGTACTCCGTAGGAAATATCCCTGCGGTTTATCAAAACAAAGCCTTCTTCGGCGGCTTTTTTTATAATTTCGGCTGTAAAATCATTATTCATTTGCTACATTTTATCACACAACCGCCGAATAATATAACTCGGCGGCTTTTTTAGTCAATTTGTTCATTTTATCCTTTACAAAAGCCGATTTTTATGTTATTATAAATCGACTTAATGAGTGGGCTGACCCACTCATTTCTTTCTGAAAGGGGCATTATGAATTTTCTCGATAAATTAACCGAAATAGCCCTACCCGTAATCGAGCGTTGCGGGTGCGAATTGGCGGATGCGGAGTATGTCAAGGAGGGGGCGGACAAAATCCTGCGTTTCTATGTGGAAAAGCCGCAGGGAGCAGTCAGCCTGGAGGACTGCGTCAATGTTAATCGGGAAATCAGCGAAGTGATAGACAACTTGGATTTTGTCCCCGAAGAACCCTTTGTTTTGGAGGTATCCTCCCCGGGGGTGAACCGAGTGCTTAAAAAAGAGAAGGATTATGTCAGATTTGCGGGGAGCGAAGTGGATTTGTCCCTTTACTCAGCCGTGGATAATCAAAAGAAATTCTCCTGCAAGCTTTTGGGTTATGAAAACGGAGTTTTCTCCTTTGAAACCGAGGGCAGAAGGTTCGAAATACCGAAGGACAACGTGGCAAAGATAAATTTGCATTTTGATTTTAAGTTTTAGCAAGGAGGCACGGAAATGAAAAAGAAAGCTCCGAGTAAGGAAGATACCTTAAAGAGCTTCGTCGAAGCTCTCGATGAAATAGAAAGATTAAAGGGAATTAAAAAGAGCGATGTTTTGGCGGCGGTGGAAACCGCTTTGGTGGCGGCTTATAAAAAGGATTACAAGGCCGCCCAAAATGTGAGGGTTAAAATCGATCCCGTAACGGGGGTGATAGATATGTTCTCCCAGAAGGTCGTCTGCGAAACCACAGAAGATGAGATAACCCAGATTTCCCTTGAGGAAGCGAAACAATACGGGGATAATGTTCAGTTGGGAGATGTGCTTGAATTCAGGCTTGAACCGGCGGATTTCGGAAGGGTGGCGGCCCAGAATGCCAAGCAATACATTCTTCAGCAGATAAAAGAGGGC
>JAAYHF010000168.1 GCA_012727485.1 Eubacteriaceae bacterium | reverse complement strand
CCCATACGCCTTTATCACGCCAACGGCAAAAGCGTCGGTTTACATTATTCCAATGACCGTAATCAGGAGGCAGGTCACGCCACGGCGCTCCGGTTCTTAATATCCAGAAAACCGCATTAATAAAAGTACGATTATCCCGAGCATTTCCTCCCCGTGTTCCTTTTCTTCCCAATAGGTGAGGTTCAAGTAATTCCTTCCCATGCTTTGTCGTTTATGTCGTGTCTGTGATATGATGCTTTCATGGAGGGGGTTCCTTTTTTGTTTTCTTTATTATAGTGTATTTATTGACGACAGCGTCTAAGATAAAGAAACTGTATATAATATTTTATCACAGTACAATAAAATTCGACAGACATACTGTATCGCTTGATTGGGTGGGAAATTTGTCTTTACGCGGTGCTTTAGTTTGTCAAAGTGACCGGGTCAGGATTATAAAAACGATAAAGAAAGGCTTTTTTATCAATGTGACCGGGTCTAAAATTAAAGGGCTATCACTTGCTTTTTTGCAAAATGACCAAAGGTCATTTTATGACCAAAGGTCATTTTATGACCGGGTCACATCATCAAAGAAAAGCCCCTCCGGGATAAATCGGTTTATCCCTTCTTTTGTTTTTCAACCGGCATTATTTCCAAGGCAATAATTTAAAGTGATACTTTTACATTATGACCGGTCTAATTATAAAATTCCGACATTTTAATGAATTGACCGGGTCTGAGCATCGCCCTTATGATGAAAGCCGATAAGGAAGTATCACACACGAACTGAAGGGCTGAAGTTTGCAACGAAAGGAAGAAGAAGTACATTTCTTTACGCTCGCCATTCTCTTATCGGTAATAATACTACGCAATAGGACGCCGCTTTCGTGGTGTGTTATGGTTTTCCTCCTTGCTTCTGTGTCCGCAAAGCCGCTTAAACGCCGAATTTTTTGACCGCAACTTTGAATTTTGTGTTTGTTAAGCAGGGACAGACGCTCTTTTGTCAATGGCAAGCGAAGCTCGTCCGTCTTATCGCTAAAAAGGGCGGCTGACTTTGAGACTCTTCTTATTTTACCCGTCCTGATTTATTCGCATAATCGGCGTATTCTTTTGCGGTAAGCCCGTTATTTTGCCTATTAAATTCGTCGAAAGTCATATTAAAGGGTACTCCGAAGTACTGAAATGCCCTTTTCTCTAAATCGTTTGTTTCGCAGTTTTCCTTGCTTTCAAGGGTACGCTCCAAATCAATTTTTCCGACTCCGATACGACTCCCATTTCTCATGATTTTATGATTTATCAGCGAATCGGGAAAGTCTTTCACATTGCGACGAAGAATGATCCCCGTTCCCCAGCAAAGACGGACATAATCGGGGTCTCGAGCGTCTATTGATTTTCCTGTCTGAATGGGGAAATTAATGTCATTTTGACTCAATTTCTTACTTCCCACAATATCATACGCTCCCCAAATCACTTGATTATCCATCATAATGAATGTATCGCCGAGCGGATATGAGGTAAGTTTATCTATATCAATATCCTTTTGCGCCGATTTTAACTTATATAGCCGCACAAGTAAGGCTACTCCCATCGTTGTGTATAAAATATGTTCTTTGGAAAGAAGACCGTCTTTTTTCATCTTTCTCATCTGTCCGATAATCAGACCAAATCCGTAGTGTTCCAAGTCTGCTTCAAAACGAAAAATATCTCCGTTGTAATATTTAACCGTGCGATGCGGCGTGTTTTTCATGCGTTTTACCTTGTCAAAGTAATCCGCAGGAATATTTACAATAAAGGTGTTCAGCCAAGACCGGTATTCGGTAAATGTTTTTATATCATCGGGAAAATCAACGGGTAAACTGATTGAATTACGAGTGTTTCCCGCCCATAATGAAGATTTTCGATACGGGTGAGCAATATTCATGCGAAAAGTGCATCCGGTTGGATTCATGCCGTTTATGGAAGTGAAATTCAGTTTCTTTTCTTTGCCTTTTTCGGTGCGAGGCAAGACCACATTATGTTCGCGTGTATATATTTCATTGTCGCTTTCCATATATTCGTAGTCCGCACCTAATAATGTATTAACAGAAATCGTTTTACGAATCACATCGCCGTCGAAATACACGATAAAACCTTCTTTTACTTCATGGCGTTCCCATTGAGGCAGAATCGGTTCCAGTCCAAAATACTTTCGCTCCTCATTTGTTAAAATATAATGTTCAATCAATTCTTTCATGGATCCTAACTTCTCCTGTACTTACTTTAAGATAAAGAAACTGTTAATAATATTTTCCACAGTACAATTATACGACAGACATACTACTTTACCGCTAATTGGGTGGGAAATATCGTCTTTACGCGGTGCTTTAGCTTGTCAATGTGACCGGGTGAGGATTTTGAAAACGATAAAGGGTTTTATCGGCGTGACCGGGTCGGAGTTAAAAGTGTAAAAGTTAATATTCTTCAACACTCATCGGTTTTAGCAAAGTGACCAGGTCAGGAATTAAAGGGTTATTACTTGCTTTTTGCAAAATGACCAAAGGTCATTTTATGACCAAAGGTCATTTTATGACCAAAGGTCATTTTATGACCAAAGGTCATTTTATGACCGGGTCTAAAGATAAAGAATGTCATTTGCTTTTTTATCGAAGTAATATTTTCCGGGATAAATAAGTTTATAGCACTTTCTTCAAGGGGGTGACCGGGTCACTT